>BPTK01000077.1 GCA_023705905.1 Candidatus Heimdallarchaeota archaeon | reverse complement strand
CACAGCAACAATTTCTCCGTCTCTTGAAGAATAGGAGAAAACAATTCTTTTTATTTAGTCATTAAATGTGATAAATAATGAATTCAGAAAATTACGATGTTATCATCATTGGTTCTGGTATGGGTGGACTTGGAACTGGCTTGAAATTACAATCATCAAATCCTAATCTTAAGAAGCAATTCCTGATACAATACAATATCCCAGGAGGTTATGTAAATGGTTTCAAACGAAAGGGATACTATTTTGATAGTGGTGCTGAAGGATTAGTTTTCTGCGGTGAAAAGCAAGCCTTTAGGATGGTATTAGACGAGTTCGGAGTTAAACAAAAATACATATCCATTGATCCAGTAGAAACAATGCAGTTCCCAGATAAGAAAATTACAATGTATGCAAACGGAGAGAAATACAAAACAGAATTAATAAGAAACTTTCAAAATGAAGAAGATGAAATTAGAGCGTTTTTTAAAGTAATAGAAGCGATACAAGAAGAATTTCATTCTGTTGTCAAAGGTAGATTTGATCCCACATTTACAGAATATCTTAAAATCATATTTACATGTCCTACACTTCGGAAATATGCTACAAAATCATTTGATTATTTGCTAACAAAATTCATAACAAATAAAGAATTAAGAGATATTTTAGCTGTCTACACTCTCTGGTTAGGTGTATCTCCAAAGAAGATCAAAGCAACTCTAGCAGCTGTAATTTTCTTTTCTCCCTATTATCAAGGTCATTATTATCCTAAGGGAGGTATGCTTACATTTGCTAATAATTTAGCTAAAGCTTATACAGCAAATGGTGGAGAGATTAAATGTAAAACAGAAGTGAAAAAGATAATTATTGAAAATGGGAAAGCTGTAGGTGTTCAACTTGGAGATGAATCAGTTATAAAAGGAAAGTGGATTGTATCTAACTCAGATATCCAAAGAACTACTTTTGATTTAATTGGAGAAGAACATTTATCCAAGGAATATATTGAATATATTTTAGATTTAGAAAAATCAGTAACTGGCTTCTCAGTCTTTCTAGGTTTAGATAACCATCTTGACGATTATCCTTCTCATATTGCTTACAATATTAAAGCAGAGAGTTATTTAGAAAGAATAGCAAAAGGAAATTATGCCCCAGAGGAAGTTCTCATAAGAATCCCAGATAAAATTGATCCTTCATTGAGAAATGAAAAAGGTTCTGCGTTAACCCTTCTAACATTTGCGCCCTACAATCTTGAGAAGAACTGGGGAACAAAAGAAAAAAAGGATCAGAAAGAACACTATACGCAAATAAAAGAGAAATATACAGAGAGACTAATTAAAATCACTGAAAAGGTTATACCTGATCTATCTAAACACATAGTTTACAAAGAAGCTGCAACTCCATTAACTTTTGAAAGGTACACTCTAAACTCAGAAGGATCTTGGTATGGTATAAAGAAAGGTCAAAAGAGACCAAAGCAGCAAACTCCAATCAAGAATTTGTTATTAGCAGGAGGAAATACTCAAGGAGCAGGAGTTCCATCTTGTTTCTTCTCAGGGATAAAAGCTGGGCAAATAATTCTAAAAAAATTGAAAAATAAATAATTTATCTATTTTGTATCCCTACAGAGTCTTAACTTATATTATCTTTTTACGAATTATTTTTTCAGCTGTTTTTACACCTGATATGAATGCTGTTGGAACACCTGTACTATCAACATTAGCGCCTGTTAGAATTAAATTTTTCAAAGGATACTTGTAACTTGATCTTTTCTGGCCTTTTTGTGGACCATACCAACCTCCCCCATCATTCAACGAATAGCGTTCAAAAGTAATAGGCGAGGCGATTTCTTTGACAATGATATTTTCAGATAATCCAGGAATAGCTCTTTCAGCAATCTTAATCATTTGCTCTGCATATTTCTCTTTGAGTTTCTTATAGTTCGTAGCTCTTTCACCTGTAGTTGTTATATTCCACTTGTTTTCCCATTCATATGGAGCAATAGCTAACATTACAATTCCTGTTCCTTTATCTGATTTTAGACTATCATCGATTTTGGAAGGAATTCTTATTGCGACACCATTTAATGTAAAATTACCTTCTAATACAGGAGCTATTATCTCTTTATAATCGTTAAAGACAGTTAAGTGTGAGGGAAATTTTGTCAAATCCATATCAACCCCTAGAAAAACCCCGAAACCGGAAATTGAAGGTTCGAGTACAACCATTTTTTTATAATCATTTTTTGATATATTTTTCTTACCGAGTAATTTGAGATAAGTCTGTTTAAGATCAGCGTTAGATATGATAAGTCCAGCTTTAATTTCCTCCCCAGAAGATAATTTTACTCCTACAGCTGTTTTATCTTCAACAATGATCTGCTCTACATTGGCATTAAATCGAATTTTTCCCCCTTTTTCCTTGTAATGAGAAGCAAGATTCTTTGCGTAACCTAGCATTCCTCCCTTAGGATAGAAATTCCCTTTCAAGAAGGGATTACCACCTAATACAATACCTATAGGGGCCATAGTGTCTTTGGGGGGAAGACCTAACCAGAGATTGTAAAAACTAAGAATAGGGTGCAGTTCGAGATTCGATATTTTTTTATCGAGATATTTTTGGTATGATTTCAAAATGTGTTTTCTGATAGTTTTAGCTCTAACTACAAATTTTATCATAGTCCATAGAGAATTTGTGTAATCTGTTGGACCATAATACCATAGTTCCTCGGTCATCTTTTCCATGGTTTTAAAATAGGTTCGTAATTCTGATTCGTTGTCGGGAAAGTGATGAATTAACTCGCCTAGAAACTTCTCAGGATCAGCATGTAGAGTAATTTCTTTATCAGGATAATAGAGTACTTCTAGTGGATCAATTTTAATAAATTCTTGTTCTACACCAAGTTTTTGCAATGTTATAGCTAAAGCTTGATTGTCTTCAGCATAGATAATACCCTCTGCTCCAGCATCAAAATACATTCCTTTACGATGAAAACCTGTAACAAATCCACCGGGAATAGAGTGTTGTTCTAAGATAATTGTCTTGAGTTTAGGATTGTGATTTTGAAGAGTTAGACCTGCACCTAAACCCCCCATTCCTGAACCAATGATGATAACATCGTAATTAGAATTACTCATATTAGTTTACTCCTGATTCGAGTTGCTTTTTCTTTAAGTGTTCTCGAACTAAGTCTACAATAGGTTTAGTGTGCGTATTCTTATTTGTCTCTAAATCAATATACACTGAATTTGCCATCAATTCTTTTAGCTTCAAACTTATTTCAGCTTCATGCATTTTATCTTTTTCAGATGCAATTAGCAAGAGCTCGTGTTTAACTTCTGCATACACATCCCACCACTTCCAATAAAGAAAATTCAGTGAAACATTTTTCCATTTTTTGGATTCAGCTTCATTCATAACTCGAATATATTTCGCAGCTTGTTCAGGTGATTCACTCTTACTTTTTTTCAGCCACCACCTAATCAAGGGTTTAACTGGTTCCATAATTATGTGAGGGGTGACAGGAATCAGATATCTTAATCCAGGAGGAAGATCAATCTGAATTGCAGGAGCAACTAGAACATTAAGAAATGAATTGAATTTATTCTTTCTAAAGCCATCTGCCAGTATAGCAGAACCAAAACTGGACCCAAAAAGTAACATTTTTGTTGAGTCAAATTTGAGTATTTCAATAGTTTCTTTGATATCATCTGAAAGACGGTCTATGTTATTTTTCGATTTCTTTGCAAGAGTACTAGATGCTTTCTCTCGTGTCTCGAAATACACTATGTCAAAATCCTTCATAGCTTCAAGTAGAACATCATCCCAACCTAGTACAACAGAACCCCACCCAGCAACAATAAATAAAGTAAATCCATTACTTTTTTTCTTAGGAGCGTAAGATCTTAATATTCTGATAGTAGTCCCATCAGACATTTTAAGGACATGTTCTTCACAAAGATCTTCATATTTAGCTCGCATGAATGAGTTAAATTTATCTTCAACTGATAAAGACATGACTTATGGTTTTTTGAATGCTTTAAGAATATTATCATTTATTGATTTGAGTACTTATTAGAAGTAAAGAACTCTCTAAAATAACAATGTTATATCAACATATAATAAAGCATAAATTTAAAACAAAGAGATATAGATGAATGTCATGAATTTTGATGCTATAATACTAGCAGGTCACAGTGAAAAAGACTCTGAACTTCTAATCCAAGAGAAAGTAACGAGAAAAGCTTTTCTCAAGCTAGGCGATAAGATGTTTATAGAACACCAGATTGCCGCAATTAAGGAAATAGAAGGCATCAGAGATATCTATGTCAGTGGAATGTCAGCAGATCAATGGAAAACAGATCAAAAAGTGATTTTTGATGATTTTAATGGAGATATAATTGATAAACTTAGACATTTTAAAAACACCGCTTTTTCAGAGAAGGGAGAACCAGATTATGTGCTTGTTATTTCAGGCGATACACCCTTAATAACGACAGAAAAATTAGAGCGATTCATCAATAAATGTAGAGTAACCACAGATGGAGAACTAAAAGCACTGTATTATATGTGTTTAATTGATAAAAACGACATGGTTTCGAAATTTCCAACATCCAAGAGAACATATGTACACTTAAAGGATGTTAGTTGGTGCTCAGGAGATACTTTACTTGCTAAACCGTCAATAATTGATACTCACGGAGAAGTATTAGAACAGGTTGTAAGAAGTAGAAAAGCAGTGTTTAAAGCTTTACTTATTTTTAGTCCAATAACTGTGTTAAAATTGTTCTTCCGAAGAATTACAATGCAAGGGTTTAATGACGTTGTAAACAAATATTTCTTCAAAACGCCTAACGCTTGTCTAGGTATAATTGCCGACGATCCGGAATTAGGAATGGATGTAGATAAGACTTTTCAGCTTGATATAGTCCGAGATTTCTATGCAAAAAACAAAGAGACTAAATAAAATCAAATTACTGGACGTCTCTAACTTCTTCACGCATTATTTCTATCATGGGTGATGAATGTGCTGCTCTGTTTGTCTTGATATCGACCAATCTAGAATTTGGCATGAGGGAAGCTATTTTCTTTGTTTTTTCAGTATCATGCAATGGATCTTCACTTTCATCAATAACTAAAATACTATTTTCAAGTCCGTCGTAAATGTCCCAAAACTTTGCAAAAACAACGTGTTTTGTCGTTTTTTTCCATTTTCTCGGTTCAGAACCTCTAATTGCTCGAATATAACGAGCTGCTTGATATTCATCTTCTGACTTAAATTTACTAACCCACCAGCACCCAATTGGTTTGATTAGATTGAACATCCATGTAGGTAAAATGATAAGAGCTAGTTTAATAGCTAAGGGTATTGGAATTCGTTCTATAGGACCAACAAGAATAGATAGATATGGATTAACATCAAGTTTTTTCAGCATTAAAGCGATTATAATGGCACCGAAAGACGTAGATAGTGTAATCGTTTCCTCTTCCTTCAGCTTATGATACTCAAGAGCTTCTTTGATATCCAAAGCATAACGTTCAAGATCAAATTTTCCTCTTTTTGGAACTATACTTGTAATTTTTTCTCTTGATTCTATATAGAGAATATTGAAAAACTCTTTAGCTTCCATAAGTAAATCATCCCAACCTAAAACAATTGAAACCCAACCTGCAATAAGAACAAGTGTGAAATTATTAGCAGTTTCTTTGGGTGCTTCGGTTTTCAAAGTTCTAATTTGTGATCCATCAGAAAGCGGTATTAACTCAATTTTAGCAATTTTCTCATAATTAGCTTCTGTCATGAGCTCAAATTTAGTCTTCTCTTCTTGTTTTACCATTAAAGATAAGAAAGAATAGTATAATATAAATCTTAATCTCTTAAGAATTTCTTATATCTTTTAGTACCATACATTTTTTATTCCAAGTTTATATGCAATAAAGCTGACAAGTATGTGAATGAAGAAAGTAGCTATAAGCAGAAACAGGAAATAATACCAGAAGAACTCTTTTAAGGGAAACATAAAACCTATGCTACAAGCAAAACCAGTTAAAATATATCCCATTTGATCCCATGGGAATAAACCTCGTCCAGGTGCAATACTGATTCTTCTTTTAATGAAGGACCCTATAAAATCTGCAAGATGGGTTCCAATTGAAAAGAAGAAGCCTATATATATTGGATACTCACAAGGGAAAACATTTCCATAAAACCAACCCAAGCCAAAAGGATCAGCGAAGAAGATAGAGATTACTGCTCCAAAGAATGTTCCAGCTATCAACCCAGCAATAAAACCTTTCCAAGTCTTATTATCACCTAAAATTCTCTTACCTTTCCAAGTTTTTCCCAGATCAACTGGCTTTCCTCCTCCCCAGATGTTAGCAAAAGAACTTGTTTGGAACATAGGATGAGCAAAAACCATAACAGCAACTATGGAGTGCCAGACATAATCAATGAAAACCATAGGACTATGAAAATGGTGGTTAGTTATAAAAGTTTCACAAGAATTAATCCCAGAAAAGATAACTTAAACCGTAGATTAATATCATCATGATTGCAAAACTAATTATTCTAGAAATCATTCTTGATGACACTCTTCTGCGTCTATAGTTCTTTCCTTGTTGCTGACCGTATATGTCCTGTTGTGCGTATGTACGTTCGGTTGGAGAGCTTCCATCCCCAAAATAGGACTGAGTGTATTTTTCACTTTCTGTGACCTTATTATCAGAGGACTTGGGTTTTGAATAACTAATTTCCTGTCCGCATTCAAAACAAAAAACAGTATCTTCTTCTAGCAGAGTATCACAACGATCACATTTCTTTGCTGTCACAAGTACATCAAGTATTCAGACAGATAAAAATGTTCTCTATGAAAGAAAGTGGACTAATAAACACCTTGTTCATTTTTGAATTCGTATTTTATTGTTGTCAATCATTTTGATGAGTAAATCTTAAACAAATTACTCTCTTCATGTAAACAATTACCAAAGGTTTAAATAGTATATATCAATATTGTAGATTAATGATATTTGGTGAATGGCTGTGAGTGTTGCAAAAAAGAGAAATAAAAAAATTGTAATAACAATTGGAATAGTAGTAGGTCTAATTATTGCATCTTTAATCAGTTATTTCTTGGTAATAGTGTACAATTTCCTAAATATGCCTCTTGGATTAACTATTTACAAGAACATAATGCATGTAGAACAATTTGAGTATAACGGATTTGAAGGAATAGGTACAGCTGACAATCCGTTTATTCTCGAAAATGAGTACATCGATGCAGACTATACGATTGGCATATACATTTCTGGAATTGAGGCATCAATCACAATTCGTAACTGTACATTCTCAAATCAAATTAACAATGGCATAAATATTGAGGGCGTCACAGGTATTGTTTCTATTTACAATAATACTTTTCTCTGTAGTAGTGGGTCTCTTATTATTATCGATGTAACTTCACTTAACATCTATGATAACTATTTTTCCAAATCTGTTTCAGTTTATGATTGCAGCAATCCGATAGTTACGAATAACATATTTGATATGGACAAAGTTGAAGCGTTCTACATTGATAACACGCCAAATGCTAGCTTAACAAATAACAAGTTCTACAATTGTGGTATGTGGATATTTGAGGACAATTTAACAATAGTTCAATCCTGGTTTTTAGAAAATAACAAGATAAACGAGTTACCAATACTCTTTCTTACTGGAGTAGAAAATAGCACAATTAATACTGGAAATTATGGACAGATAATAGGTGTGGATTGTCGAAATATTACTCTGACTGGATATGAAATTGAAAATTCTGGCAGAGCAATTGATTTGATCGGTTCTCAAAATTGCACAATCAAGAATAATACAATAAGAAACAGTACTGTAGGAATAGGCGCATATTTTGGGAACGATTTAAACATATTGAATAATTCATGCATTGACTGTATCTATGGTATCGACTCTGCTAGAGCTGCAAGATCTAATATCCAAGACAACAGTTGCATAACTTGTGAGTATGGTATAACAGTTCAAGGATATAGTACTGATCAAAGTGAAGGTTCAACAGTAATTCTCAATTTATGCGAGGGTGGAAGGTATAATGGCATATACATAACTAGTGATTATTGTCAAATCACATATAATATCGTCAAAAAGAATGGGCAGCATGGGATTGATATAATAGGAGACAATAATTTAATACATCATAATAGCTTTATCGATAATAATCCCAAGGGAGCATCACAAGCAAGAGATACAGGTGAGGACAACTTGTGGTATGATAGTATTTCAATGGAAGGGAACCTATGGAGTGATTGGTCCGAAAGGGGATCTTACGCTATTGAAGGTAGTGCCGATAGTGTAGATATATATCCTATGTTTATTGAAGGAGAAGGATTGTTAGGAACAGGTGAAATTTTGGCAATCTGTATATCTTCAATATTTGGTTTAACTGCAACAATTATTGGTGTTTATTTTGTTTTGAAGAAACGAAAAGAAAATAAACTAAAAGAGTAGGTTTTTACTCTTTTCTTTGATAAATTTGCTTGCTCCTGGTCTAAAAACTAAATTACATTTGAAACAAGCCCCCGGATGAATTTGTCCGACATATTCAGCCCTCTTAGCTTGCATCTCTTTTTCAAGGACTTCATTAAACTCAGCATCGTCCAAATCTTCAATATCAAAAGGTACTCTACAAACTGCGCAAACTGTAGCGTTTTCTTGATTAGCTGAACTGCAGTTTGAGCAGATTTTCTTTTCTGACATCAGTCCCTTCAACTAAGAGAAAGTTATAAATTTTGCTAAATGTCAATTACAAAGTAAGCATCAGATAATCCAATAAAAAAACAAATTACAGAAAATACTAAAAAGAAAATTTAGATTAAAAGACAGTATCCAATAGTTTTGGGTTTGCCATTCAAATCGATTAGTAGAGCGGGTTCTTCATGGAAGAAAGCGATCTCTTGATCTAGCTTTAATGAGATACAAAACATATCTGGCTCTTCATCTTTTATTGGTGCACATGTTAATACCTTAGCAGGTACAGCGTGAAGACCAACAATTAAATGTCTTGTTTTACCTTCTTCAGGTAATTTAGAGTATGGAGCTACCTTTAATTTTACATCTAATTCTGAAGAAATAATCCAACTGATACTATTAGAAAGAACAAATCCTCTTTGAACATCTTTTGGCAATAATCCGCGAAGTGCAAGTCCTACTCTTTTTCCTGTTTCTGCTTCATTATGTTCAACATCACTGATTTGAATTGATCGAAGTATACAGTTTCTTTTTGAGGGAAAAACATGGAGCGTTTCTCCTTTTTTTAGATGACCAGCTCTAACTCTACCTAGAATAACTGTTCCAACACCCTTAACTGGAAAAACATGATCAACATCTACTCGAGAGTGATTTTCTTCGGCCCACATGAATGAAGGTCTAACAGATGATTTTTCTTTTATCAATAATTTCAGCTCATTAACAGTTTCTCCCTTTGATAAATCAACATTCAAAATCGGATAATTGTTCAAGAGAAGATTAGAAAACATTTTCTGGATTTTATGCTCAATTTGATCAACATCAAAATATTCTCCCTCATGAACAACTGCTATGATACCATTTTCAAATCCAAGTGATTCAAGAAGTAATCCGAACTCAGCTGTATGAATATCAGGACCTGTTAGTGGAATAAGTACTATAGGTACATCTGTCATGAAGATAGTTTGGAACAATGCAAGAGGTTTGTCAGGATACCGTAGGGGGTCTACCACCTCCAGTGTGAAATCCTTGTCATAATTATATAAACAAACATCAGAAGAAGTTCCTTTCTTACCAAGTTGTCTAGCGAGGTTCTCTCTTGTCGAAGGTTCACTACCCAACAAGTAAGCACAAACAGTTTCAGTCATTCTAGTTAAGTTGCCTTAGCATTAGTTTAAAAAAATAATTCTATAAGAGAGATTTGAAGGTTAATTTTCTTCATCATCTTTTTCGTATTTTAAAGAAAATGATTTTGATATCCAAGTGTTTACATCGACTGAATCTTTGGGATTCTTCGGAGCAGAATCTTTGGATGAATCAATGTTTCTCAACTCTTCCATTTTCTTGGAAAGATTCTTTTCTTTGGTAAATTTCCCTTTTTCAAAGTACAGCTCTATCACATTTTCATAGCTCATCGGTCTTTGAAATCCCATGTGAATATACATTTCTTGAATAAAATCACGTGCAATCAATAATGTACCAGTAAATTTTATTTTTAGGTTTAAATCAGGAAAACGATGCTTGAAGTAACGTTCACCTTTCGATGGTTTTTTTCCGTTGATTTTTTTACTTTCCTTCATACTAATGTAGAGATCTTGTAACACTAAATGTTCTTCATCAATTCGGTAAAAAGCTTGAAAACCTCTCCAACAAGCTGTTGAAGCTGGTATTGTTTCTATTTCGAAAAATAGTGGGTCAAAAAGATCATCTCCGTCTATTCCAACAAGAGAATATTCTTCACCATTATAAAGAAAAGAATCTGAAATCTGCTATTGATTGTATATCTTGCTTTGTTGAAGAAGACACTAAATGCAATAAGCTTGGCGAAAACCATTATGAGCTGAGTTATAGCAAAGGAGATAATGAAAAATTACTTCTTAAACTACCTAAGGAAGATTTGGGGGAGGAAAAAAACGGATTTCATCCTCTATTACAGGAAGTGCTGGGGATGACTACAGCTGACGAGAATGGTTTTATTCATGAGATAAATCATCGATTGAAAAAATTGGAAGAATTAGAAAAAAACAAATATACTATAATACCTGGCAATGATAATTTTCTTGATTTGATAGAGCTAGCAGATTTAACAGAATATTGTAAATTTTACTGCCCAACTTGCAAGAAAATACAATCAATAACTGTGGAAGGTTGTAGAGAGGAATTACTCTTTATTTGTGATGAGTGCGATCAAATAGTAACAGAAGCTTATCGTCACGAATGTGTTAAAAACAATGGTTGTTAGAAATGATAAACTGCATAAGAAGGAAAAACATAAGGTGTTTTTATCGAAATTTTTTTGTTATTCGTTAGAGTCAAAAATAACGCTGATTTACTTTTTTCTTTTTTACAGCGTAACTTATCAAGAATAGTGCCACCGAGATTAGCATTATGCAAAGAAATTTTCTCGATGATACCTTGGTTATACTAGATTTTAAGATAAAACACAAACTTTTGGCAGAAAGAATAGTGTATGGGTTTATGTCGGAATTCAATAGAGGAAAGATATATAAGTAGTTAAAAGAATCTTAAATATACTAAAACGTGATAAAACTATCACTATCGTCAGAAAATTGCGAGTTATGAGAAACCTCATAACGGTTTTAGAAAGCTCTTGGAGCTTATGTTGCCATGGAAAAATGTCCATGAGGACGGAAGAATAAGCAACCTGAAGTTGTTTATGGAGCCAGAAAGCCTAGTTGGTTATATTAAAGGCAGTAGTTATCAAAAAAATAGGTGAAAACATGCAAAAATGTAAACACGAATGTGAAAAATGTGGAGAAGCATGGGAATGTAAATTTCCTTATTATTCGAATCATCAGTACTTGGAAGATTTTATAGACCATGGAAGTTACTGTAATGCTTACTGTCCAATATGCTATCCAGTAAAAAGAGAAGACTTAGACACATTATTTGAAAATGTTCAAGAAACAGGATATATGAAATCAAGTAATGCTGAACAACGTGAAAAAAATAATCTTTTAAATATAAATAAAATCTGAAAAATAATTTAGAGAGAAAGGTTAGGTTTGTCACTAGTGCTCTCTTCTTGTTTTGAGGGGCATTTATCATCAGCATAACTACAAAAAACACAACAATCTTTGTCTTTTGGTTCAAGAACTGCTTCACAGTTTCTGCATTCATATCTTCTAATGCATTTATCAGTTGGCATAAGCACCATTTCTTCTTCTCCACAGAAAGGACACTTCAAAGAAGTCTCTAGTTTAACATTCATAGATGGCCATATGCATTAGCGGTTTTATATCTTGTTAAAATACAAATGAGGTTTTGCATAAAAAAAAAGAAACAAGGATAAATCAGTTCATTATGGTCATTTGTACTATATTAGTTCCACCGATCCAACCTTCAATAGTGCCTTTGATCAGACTACCTTCAAAACCTCCGCTACCATGACAAGTAAACTTGCCAATCATGTACCATTCATGAATTTTGAAGTTGATTTGACCTGTAAAGCCTACAGCTTCTTCCCAATAGTTTCCTTCAAATGAAAAGGTTCCCCATCCAACACTGTTAAGAGTTGTTAGAGCCATCATATCATCGAAAACGTTCAAGCTACTCATAAGGAATAAATCACCGTAAAAATCAGAATCACCAGTTACGACATGCCCGTCGTGAGGGGTGTCTCTGAGATGCCAAACACCATTGCATGATTCCCACATACGATCAGCATGACCAATAACGTCCCATACAAAAGTAAAGTTTATCACAGGTTTGTCTTTTTTAGCTTGAGTAGTTGTAGCACCAGTTAAGAAGAAACATAAAAGAAATACCATTCCAAAAACAGCTATTTTCTTTGTTGTTTTCATTAATTTTACCATTTTTACCATTGTACAAAAGTAGTACAACAGAGTCGACTGAACAATTAAGAGTTAATAAGAATTTCCCACAAAAAATAAGTGAAACTAAGATGAAACAATTAGAAACTACAATAAAATTAATTTGAACAATAAAAAAAGAATAGATAGACTAGAAAGTTATTTGGATACTTTAGCATCTTTATCTTGAATAAAAAGGTTGGAGAAAATAAAAAAGGAAAAAAAGTTCTAGAAATTTATAACATGCCGTTTCCAGCTTTTGGAAAACCAATTAAGAACATAATTAAACCAATTAATTGAGTTATTCCTAATGGGATAATGTACATTATCATAGCTGTTTTAACTTGACCAAAACCAGTGGCTGCAACACCTCTGTTGTTTGCTCCTGCCCAAGATTCCATTTTGCCATAGTATGACATGAAGATAAACACTGCTATTAACTGTGTTAAACCAAATGGAAGAAGAAGTAGTACCAGAGACAAGAATAACTGATCGCCAGCTTCTGTTAGTCCTGGATCATTTTGTGTCTTTGTAATGCTAGCTAAATTAAACCATTTGACTAGTAGAACAATTGGTGGAAATATTAACCAGAAGAGGAAAACATTTATCCAAATCCATGAGTAAATAGATTTTATTTGTTGACCGATTTCATTTATTGCCATTTTTTTCTTTGCTCCTTATTCATTAAATAAGTTATGCAATCTGAAGAGTATTGATATTGGTATATAAGTTTTATAGAAGGGATTTCTACTATTTTCTTACTCTAAACAAGACAACTTAGAGCTATTATAACGTCAAGAAAACAAGAAAACTGTAGAGGTTTAACACAAGAATTGCAAAAACATCAGATAAATTAGGTTTAAGTTATGTTATTATTTTTTAACATCCTATAAACTTCATATTCTTCCAAACCAATTAACGACATTAAACCTAAAAGCAAACCTTCAACTACACCAAAAAAGATGTATATGTCTCTATTATGTAAAGTAATGCCTATTGAAAGAATAATTGCACAGGCCACAATTAATAGAAGTGTAGTAATTGCTAATTTTTTAATCTCTTTATGTTCTAACTTAATTTTTTCAGACACAGCATGCATACATCTTCAAAAAAGATTTAATTAGTTATTTATAATATTATCTTTAAGCAGAGTTAAATAATAATAGAATTGTAACGATAAGTATAGACATGTCTAAATAAAAACAAATTGTTCGAAATAACTATAGTTTCGTTTAGATAATTATAGATTCATGGTTATAAGTATAAGTTCTATAAACAGTATTTAGATACTATTCCTCCGCCAAATCCAAACAGTTGTATATGGATTATTGAAAGTTTATTCGGAAACTTTTATATCTAAAAATCTTAATTTCCTCTGATCCCCCTTCAGGAATTTTACTCATTTGATTAAAAATTCAGAAATAAAGAAATTTAGGCATCGAATATGATGCCAATTTTCATTATTCTTTCTTTGGTCTAAGTTTGAGGAGAGATATGAGTACTACTCCAATTGTTAGATAAATCAGTGTAACAATGATCAATGAAACAAATTCAAAACCTATATCGGACAATGTTTGCCCATAAATCATAACCTGGTTTACCATATTAGTTGCAAGATTTGTTGGTAGTATATCAAACACTCCAAAGACATTCCCATTTATCTGGAACATTGGAATTGCCTCTATTCCCCATACTGGAAAGAATGTAATCATATACAAGGGTATTGCAACTACACTTGAAATTGAACTTGCTATTGTTGCTTTCTTCGAAACTGAAGCAATTATCATACCTATGGCTGACATAGATAAGGACATTATCCAAATTATTATTCCAGCTAAAATATATGATCCTATAGCATTATATCCAAATGCAAGTGATATAGCAAACAAGACAATAATTTGAACTAATGCTACTAGAAGTTGAGCTAGTGCTAATCCACCGATTAAGTGAATTGTTCGCATCGGAGTGAGTTGCAGCTTTTCTAATGTTTTTTGTTCATACTCCTCAGTCAAGATAGAGGATACAAAGACTATGTTCATTACTATTCCAATAATCACAAATCCAGGAACCATCAAGTCAAAAATCGTTGTATTTCCAACTATGTCAAGGTAATTTTCAGTTATCACAGTATGACCAGCATCATCTCCTAGACTTAATCTAACAACACCAACAAATTCATCGTATATGCTACTGAATGCTGTTAAAGAACTTTGATAATCTCCAGTAACTGGATCACCAACTACAGTAACTTTAACATCAATATCAAAGTTGAAAATAACTTCACTGAAATTTTCAGGTATAATCAACGTGAGATGCAAACCATGTTCCTCATATATCAGATAATCTTCAGTTGATTGGTTATATTCATCTGTTTCATATACATAGAAGATATTAATTGGATCCTCTCCTTCTTCAATAGGATAAGTTATAGTTTCCAAAGTACTGATGAGGGAATCACCAAAAGTATATGTAATTGTGTCATTGGTATAGCCAATGTCCTCATTAATCACAAGTATATTGAATGATTGGACAGCAGATATTGGTCCTCCAAAGATTACTCCCATAAAGATCATTAGAACCGCTGGAAGTGCAACTGCTATAATTAAAAATAATTTCGACCTGAAGATTTCTTTTAGATATTTTAAGCTAAGCTTCAAAGTGGTTCTAAATTCATATCCAATATTCTGAGTAATTGAAAAAAACTTATTTTGCGTATTTTTTTTCTCATCCATTTTTGTCACACCCGTAGTTCTTTTCCTGTTAAACTAATGAAAACAGTTTCCAGAGATTGTTTTGTTAATTTCACGTCTTCCACATTATATCCTTCAGCTTCTACAACATTCAAAATTTCTGGAATTTTCGCTATTGCATTTAAAGTTTTAATAGAAATATTTTGTTCCTTCTTCTCAACAGATACATCTGTAACAGATTTGTCTATTTTGGAAACCAAAGATTCATCGAATTCTTTGTCAATCTCCAGAAGTAGAATGTCTCCTTTACCATGTGTATTTTTTAGATTTTCTGGTGTGTCCAACGCAAGCATTTTACCCAAATCAAGTATGCCTACTCTGTCTGAGAGTGAATCAACTATCTCCATAAGATGACTTGTGATAATTATAGTTTTATCATCTTTAGAAGCAAAATCTCTGAGATAGTCATATAGATAATTGCGTGTTTGTGGATCAAGTCCAACAAATACTTCATCTAGTAACAAGATTTGAGGATGATGTACCATCCCCATTGCTAAATTCAATCTTCGTTGCATACCACCTGATAGTTTTGAAGCTAATTTTTTCTTATGTTCAGTTAGGTACAACCCTTCAAGCAAATGGTCAATTCGTTCTTTAAGTTCCTTATTAGGAATTTTATACATCGTACCAATAGTGCTTAGATTCTCATATACTGTTAGTTCTTTCCAAAAGGCAGTTTCTTGTGGGACATAACCTATAACACTTTTCAATTTGGAAGAGTTTACGTTAAGTTCTTCTCCGTTGAATAGAATCTGTCCAGAGGAAGGTTTCAGAAGCCCTACTAACATACGTATTAGTGTCGTTTTTCCTGCACCATTTGGTCCTAACAAGCCAAATATCTCGCCTTTCCTTATGGAAAATGATAGTCCATCAACGGCTTTCACCGCTTCATCTAGGTTCTTCGAAGTGAAATGTTTTTTAAGATCCACAACTTCTATTGAAGAACCAATATCTCTTACAGCTTCGCCCTCCTGTGTCTCTATTTCCTTAGATGCTGTCATAATTTATACACCTTATATCTCATTAATTATTCTATTCATTAATTATTTAAATTTTTGCCCAACAAGTTATGCAGAGCATTTTGTGCTATTTCATATACTGTATTAGTATCTATTTGTTCTTCTGCAAAATCCAAAAGAATACTCATTATATCAGAACATGTAACAACTCCTACCACTATATTTACTGTAACCAATGGAAAACCAGCTCCTGTGTGTACAATCAAACGCTCTAACTCAAGTTTTCCATACATTGTAGGAAAATTCATTCTTGTGAGGTTAGTAACTGCTGTTCCCATACTTACATTTTCAATAGAGTGGGAATTATTACGTTTCAATACAGCTAGTAATGTATCTTCTCTTTTGCTAAAAGAAAAAATCTTCTCATATCTAGATTGCTCAGAAGTTATTAAATGTCCTAGAATTTTGTATGGTTTAGATTCTAATATCAATATTCAAACTTAGACCCAAGAAGGAATAATTCTTTCCTTTTTCTTATTTTCTTATAAAACTTGATTTTGAGGGTAAATTTTAATATAGATACAGCATTCTTTGATATTAGATAATGTGATAGGAATGAAAGCAATTGTATATGAAAAATATGGGGGACCGGAGGTTCGTAAATTAAAAGAAATTGACAAACCTATCCCTAAGGACAATGAAGTATTAGTAAAAGTGTATGCTTCAACAGTTCATGCAGGGGATGTGA
>BPTK01000076.1 GCA_023705905.1 Candidatus Heimdallarchaeota archaeon | reverse complement strand
TCAGCATACTTTACTACTGATTCAGCTTGGCTAGGGATGGGTGTTCTTAATAGGACAAACTGTGCCTGTATGCCTGCCTTACGCATCCTCTTGATATTGGCTATCCTTGAATCAGCAAGAGTATTTATTCCGCTTTTTATCAAGACATCAGCGATCTTGGGGTCTCCACAAACAACCTTTGTGACGCTAATTACGCTGATGCCTTTTGAACTGTATAGTTCCTTCAACTTTTTGGTATTATGTGCAATTTTTGCAAGGTCTATCTCTATCCTAGGAGTTATCATACCAGTCACTCTATCTTAAATCATACCTCTTTATCGCAGCCAAGACTATTTCATCAAGTAATTCTTTGCTATTTTTTCCTTCTGTAACGGTCATAAATCCAATATAGCTATGAGGTTTTTCTACTGGTGTGCACATCAGACCTGCAAAAGTATTTCCTTCAAGCAGGAAGAGTCCGTCCTCTGTTAATATAGTATCTATCCTTCCATAATCCTTAAAACCTAATGTTTTGTAAGCTTTAATTGCTAACAATTGTTTCTCTAATATATCTTCTTTTGTTAATTTTGCAGGACAGATAAAACTATCATTATCCATTTCTTTCTGCTCATATGTCAATGTGACTTCTCCTTCACTAAAAACTATCTCCAAAGGTGGGAGTGCCCTTATATTTTCATCATTACCTAAAATACCGAATGTTATTTCCCTTCCTTTCAAGAATCTCTCAATCAAGACTGGCTGTCCTATTTTCTCATATCTCTCTAGGACACCTTTTACTAGCTGATCATAGTTTTCAATCACAGATGTCTCATTTACTCCTGCACTACCTCTTCCTGCCAACGGTTTTATAAAAAGTGGATAGTCAAAAGGGGGGTTCTCCTTAAAGATCTGACAATCTGCTTCTGTTTTTGCTACATGGAAAGGTGAAGTTGGTAAACCCACATGCTGCCACAACCTTTTTGTGAGTGATTTGTCTGCTGCAATTGCTATTGTGAAAGTATCAGAGCCAACATAAGGCATCTCAATCTCTTCTAATATTGCAGCTTCCACCATACTGGAAACATTAAATACAAGATCAACATTTGCTTTTCTTAAATCATTAATGAAATCTGATCCCCACTCTATTGTACATACATTATATCCCGCGTCAATCAAAGCTTTTCGATGGTGTTCTACCTCTTTGGATGTTTCGTCAACAACATTATTAATACCTGCAAATTTTTCCTGTAATTGAAAATTACGCCTTTTTTTGTTCAGTAAGCCTATAGTAAACCTTCTCATTTTCTGTGAACCTTCTCTTAATCAGTAACTTCCGTCAATCTCTGAAAACCACTATAAAAATAAAGCATGCTATGCAATATCTATTGTATGTGCATGCATCTTTGCAAGTGTTTTATACCTTTCGTTCCCACATATGTTCTAACTAGCATTGGCCTTGATGCATTATAGATTCATTGATTTCTATCTAGACCTTACAAAATGAATCTGAAGCAAAAATCAACTCTTCAAATTTAACAAACTCATCAAAGTACTTGAAAAGGTCATCATATCTTTGTTTATTGGGATCTATATATTCCATTGCTGCTTCAAATAGAACTTTCCACAATTCTCTAGTAGTGTGTATTTTATCATGGATTTACTCACATTTCTTTAAAATGGCAATTTTAGTCTTGATTTCTCATTTAACATTTTCTTTATAGAACTAGCGTATTTCTTATCTAGAAAAATTTATGCGTATTCTGCAAGAAACAACCTTTTTTTCCCTTCTAAGTCACTTTCTTCTTTTTTCCCCTATATAATTAAATGATCAATACAATAATTTAAGTCTTAAAGATCTGTTTTGACCTTGAATGTGCAATTTGCTCATGCAAGTATTTCACTTAACAAACTGCTTATTCATGAATCTGAACATAGATTTAAGTAAATTTAAACTGATGCCGTTTGTTACAGCAACTTTATAATTGTATTTCTATTCTTATTAAATGAACATGTCAAATTCAGGGTTAGATTTGATAATTCTTTTATTATCTGAAATTTCAAATAATCAAATTATTGGTAAACTTAAATTCCATAAACTGTTATTTTTGCTAATAAACGAAGGGGAAGCAGGAGATATTGAAGATATAATCTCCTTCAAGCCATATAAATTTGGTCCATGGTCTCCAGAACTAGACCCACTTCTCCAATTAATGGAAGATGAAAAAATTATAGAAATACAAAATATAAAAACTGATGCTGAATATTTGTATGAGGATCATGAAAATAATAATTTGAAAAAGTATGAACTTACAAAAATCGGAATTAAAATTGCCCATGAACTTAAGAAAATTCACGAAAATAGACTAAAAGGTATCAATTATATAATCTCAAAATATTCGCACGTGAATAATGAAACTCTACTAAGGTATGTTTATACCAATTACCCTGGATATAAAGAAAAATCTATTATTAAAGACAAAGTTTCCAAACTATCAATTAAAGAAGAATATAGACTAATTTTTCCAAATGATAAAATAGATGAGAACCTTATCTCACTAGTAGGTATTATCGAACCAATGTCTTTAGAAGAGGAAAAGCAAATAATAGACAAATTAGTACTAGGAGGAAACTGAGTGCTTTTAATAGATGTGAATGTTATTAATGACGTTCTTGGTAAAAGAAGAGGATGGGAATATAGTCTTAAAATTCTTAACAGTAGCAAAATGGGTGAATATGATTTTGGAATTTCAGCTCTTACAGTATTTTTTTTGGAAGGATATCTACGAAATAACAAACCTGTTTTCAGTCAACTTCAGATAAGAAAAAAAATTGAAGAAATAATTGAATTTATTGAAATTTTGACCTTAGATTCAGATGTATTATCAAATGCATTGTCGTCAGATTTCCATGATTTCGAGGATGCAATACAATATCAGACTGCTAAAAAACATGATTGTTCAGCAATAATAACGCGAAACATTAAGGATTTCACCAAGGCAAAAGGGATTGAAATTTGGACACCAGAAGATTTTCATAGGTCAAGGATGTAGCATGAAGGAATCATTGTTGAAGCACCATTTAATTGACCACTTAGATAAGAAGGGATACAAATATCTGACTGAAGTTCCTTTTTTAGAAAGAAGAATAGATGTAGTGGGAAATAAGGAAGAAAAAACATACTCTTTTGAGCTCAAAGTTGCCAATTGGAAAAGAGTATTTCAACAAGCTTTATCAAATTTACTTTGTGTTGATTATTCAAATATTGCCATGTTTAAAAACAAAGTACATTTACTTAATCTTGAAATGTGCAAAGAATTAGGAATAGGAGTATTATCTATTGATGAAACAGGTAAAGTTGAAAATATCTTAGACTCACAACAGTCAAGATTAATTAATCCATCACTATATAATAAAATATCAAAACAAATTGAGGGGTATAATGATCTCCAAACTATATTATCGTTTCAATCTAGCAAATGAAAAGAAAATCTTCAGAACTACTAAATCACAATATCATGGACTAGTAGTAGGGGCACATATTGGTGCATACTCTTCTACTTGGATTTCAAGTTTTTTGAGAAAATTATCCAAACCATATTTTGTTGATCCAATGTCATATATGTTTGCATTGGACCCACCTCCAGTAAAAGATGTTTTTTGTATTGCAGATGACAAAGAATCATACCTTGCTCTTAGTAACACATACAACACATCAATTCAAAAGATCGTTCAAAAAAGACCTCTGAATCCAATTGATTTCATGAAAGAAGACAATCCAGACAAAGAACTTATAAGAGATTTTCTTAAAAATCGTTTTATATTTCAAGAAAATATTGATGGAATAAATCCAGCTCAAAAAAGGATTTATGAATATTTCCAATTTGATTCTTTGAAAAATGAACAGATAATAGATAAAGAAACGGAGGATTGTGAATTAGAATTTTTTTCAATCCCATATTTCTATTTTAGATCTCTAAGTGATCCTTGGTATGAGTTAAACCAAATATTTTACAAAGAATCCAAAAGTATCAAGAAAAATAAACCTAAATATTCCTTTTTGTGTTTTGATAAAGATATTTTAATGGAAGAAGATAATGTTGAGACATTGTTTAAAAATTATAGTGATTCTGAAGGAATTGTTCTCTGGGTACATGATTTCAAACCAAGAACTGATTCTGAGATTTACTTAAATTCTATGATTAATTTCATCAATTTATTTGCTGAAAAAGAAATTCCAGTTATTAACCTTTATGGCGGATATTATTCGTGCTTACTTACTAAAATAGGCTTAGATGGATATTGCAGAAGCATAGGATATGGAGATAAAAAGCAAATTTCACATATTGCAGCAGGGGGGGGTTCTCCTGAAAGATTTTATGTAAAAGAGATTCATAAAAGCTTATCGAAAAACAAGGTCCGATCATTCTATAGTAAAAATAGGAATTTGATGTGTACTTGTTCATCTTGTAAAGATATAAGAGTAGCGAATAATTTAAAGTCTGATACTATTACAAATATAAGTAGATTTTTTGATTCAATAGATTACATTGAAGATTCAAGAGCGCATTTCTCAAATTCACATACTACTGAAAGAAATGAAATACACAACGAAAACCTGAAAGATATTAATGTAAGATTAAGGAAGGAAGAAAACATTGCAAAAATGTTAAACATTCCTTATTTTCTAGGTGAGGATATCAGTTTTTATGAACGATGGAGAAAAAGTCTAGCACAATATGAATTAAAAAGTAATGATACATAAGGGAAATTTCCTTGAGTGATTGCATGGAAAATAACTTAATATACTTTATAGGGGTGAGAGTAACTTCTGAGTTCAGAAAAATGTTACAAGAGATAGAAGATTCAGGAAGATGTCTAGATAAATCAGATGTATTAAGATCAGCTATAAGATTGCTATATGATTCTGAAAAGAAAAATAAATACAGAGAGCGCGTTTAAATTACCTAAAAACAAAGTATACTAAAACGAAACCTACTCCTGTACCTATAACCAAAGCTGAAAAAATTAATATTATTAGCTCCGTTACTGAAAGCTTTCTTCTTTCTTTCTTAATTACAATCTCAGTTCTATTTACAACTTCAGTTTCTTTTTCTTCGCTCATATGAATCTTATAAGTCTAAAATTAGGAATATTTAAGTTCTTTCCAAGCTCTAACCGCAATCTAATCAAATTTAGTATTTATTCTAACCAACTTATAAGAAGAAGAGATTGTTAGATACTCGTAAAACACTTGTAAAACAACGGTAGAACTTAGTTAACAGCAAATTGCCATATCCAAGAAGGTAACCTTGTGGCAATGTCAAAAGACAGAAATTTTCAAAATAGAAAAGCAAAACAGTTACTCTGATAGCTTATCTGTAATTTGATCAGGTTCAGATTCTGCCCCTATTAGTTCCAGTTGTCCTTGCTTTCTTCCCAACAAGAATCCTGCTACAAGTATAATGAGTATCCCTGCCAATAGAATGTATATTGAATATGTCAGTGGGGAGTTTTTCAAATAAATGCCATAGTACAAAAGTATTGGGGCTATCTGTTGAGGTATTTGCCCTATCGGATATATTTTACTTGCATCTCCATGTTTGAATGCATCTTGAAGATGAGCTATTCCCAATATATTCACAACTGCTACGATTATGATGGAGACTATGAATAAGATTATACTTAGTGCAGTAAAATTTCCTTTAAAAAAATCTCTTAATAAAAATATGCAGGGTTGCATCCAAGCATTTGCTAATGCAAATGGAAAACTTGCTCCTAGAGCTAGAAAGACTGTTTTTCCTTTCTCTAATCGTTTTCCTAATTGTCTGCTCGTAATCCATAAGATGAGAAAAACAACTGAATAAATGGCTAATCTTATTACAAATTTAGGATCGGTTAGATTAACCATGTCTTCATCAGTTATTTCTAAAGCACTTAACCCAATTAATACGATACCTACAATCATTAGTAGGATACCAAAATATTCCAATGGTTTGAGTTTTTCACCCAGAAGTTTGACTGCACCTATTGTTAACACTATCATTCCTACAGCCATCAATCCTGGAATTAGTGCTCCCCCTATGTATACTTGCGCTAACGAAATCAATGCACCACTAGCACCTATTATCAATATCAATCCTATAACCCAGTAAGGATTCTTGAATAATTTTTTATAGAATCCTTTCTCTCTTTCAGGTATTGGAATTTTATTTATAGCATATTTCTGTAAAAGTGCACCAGAGTTATTTGCTATTCCACCTATAAGTGCAAGAATGATTCCTAGGATGAAAAAGTTAACCAAGTTTTCGATCCTCCTTGAAGTTAAATTCAGAGTTGTTAAAGAATATAAAATGTTATTGCAGAAATTGAACTATATCTTCTTACAAACATATTCACAATAAGCCTGAGTAGATTCAAATCCATTGGGATATTTGATAGAAAATTCCTTTTTCTCTTCATAGAGAATTTCCATATCGTCAAGCAATTCGTTTGCTTCTTTTTCCCTAAAGCCTACGTGGAGAACCTCTTCACCTTCGATTGTGCTCCAGAATTCACCTGGTTCCCTTTCTTCACCATAATTATTTCCAGTGTTGTCATCAATATAGATAAAATTCACATACATCAACCCATCTTTCTTCAAAACTCTCTTCATCTCAGATAATGCTTTGGCTATATCTTTTCTATTCATATGAAAGATTGTATTATAGGAAAACACGTTACCAAAAGATTCATCCTCAAATGGTATCTCTCTCATGTCTGCTTTGATGATATTCAGATCGAAGTTGTTTTGTTCCTCAAACTGTTTGGCATAATTCATCATGTCATCACTAATATCAATTCCAGCTGTTTTATAGCCCAAGGAATAGAATAGACCTAAAGGTGGGCTTTGCCCTCCCGCTCCACAGTCTAGAACTGTTTTTTCTGTTTTGTGCCAGTTAACAAAACGTAGAAAATTGTATATGGATGAGTGATAAATAATCGAACTCATGATTAAAGTAATCAGTTGACAGACACTATTAAATTTATGCACAAAAATAATAAACAGATTAGAGCTTGTTATTCCATGGAATGGTATTATATTCTGGCAATAGTAGCAGCTATAATAGGGAGCATTGGCGTCGCAATAATAGTTTTAATAAAATATATGTCAAAACATTATTGGCACACTAGTCCAACTTCAAAGTTAATTGAAAATGTGTATGCAATCAAAGATAAATATGTTAACTGTTTCATTTACCAAAAAGATTCTACAACAATTATGATAGACCTCGCTACTTCTGTAAAAGCAGTAAAAAAAGGATTAGACCAGCTTAATATGAATCCAGAGACGATAAGTCGCATCTTTCTAACACACAGTGATATGGACCATGTGGGAGCAATTCCCTTGTTTCCTAAATCTGAAATTTATCTAGGCATTGGAGCAAAAATAAAGAATCCTGATAGACATAAGTTTCTCAACGACAACGATATAATTGAGATTGGTTCAATTAAGGTTCAAGCTATCAGCACTCCTGGACATCGTATGGGACACACAGTTTATCTTATTGATGAGAAGTATTTATTCACAGGGGATACAATAGTAATAGTAGATCAGATTGTCAAATCTTTTCTGAAACTTATAAGTTCAAATTACGAAGAACAGTTGGAGTCTATCAAGAAAATAGCTAAATTACAGAATATTGAAGGGCTTTTCACCGCTCATGGAGGATACACAACAAATTTTGAAGAAGCAATAAAAGAATGGAAATAGTTAGGATTGTCATTTTCAATTTTTCTTAATCTTTGCTTAGTTGAGGTATCATATTGTATCATATAGGTGGGGAAGACAATGGAAAAAGATCGCTATTTGTAGTTTCACTGGAACCACCAATATCATATACACTAGTTCCTGACCAGTCATTCCAATAATTCCCTAGATTTGTGCTTTCTTCGTAAAAAACATTATCAGCACTATCCAATTCATAAGCTTGTGAATTGGCATCAAAATTTTGTACATTATCAACAAAGGAATTATGATGAATGACATTGAAGAAGGAATAATATAAGAATAAACCATGGCCACCATTTTCTTCAATACTATTGTATGTGATAGAGCAATTATCCCCTCCATAAGTAAAGATACCATTATGTCCATTTCTTAGTATTGTACAGGATTGAACATCTACAAATGTACATTTCCAAATAGAGATACCTGAAGAAGAGCCATGATAATATGACGATTTATACGAATTCATATTGTCTGAGCAGTTATTATTAAAGGATAGAATTTCAGTAGAGTATCTAAGAGATATTCCGAGTAATGTATTTTCTGAAAAAGAGCTATTTCGTATTGTACTGTTCCTACAGAAGAAGAGAGTTAAAGCTGTGCTAGTGTCTCTTATTTCTAGATCTTCTAGTATTATTTTAGAGCAGTTTAACAACACCAATTGGCCAAATTCATCAGAGGAAATCGTTTGATTTGTTAGGTTAGAGAGAAAACCAAATTCCTTGCCATTCACAAGATTATTTTCAATATTTGATGATAAACTATATTCTAAAAACTGTAGATAAAAACTGAAACCTGTCCCAATTAGATTATTTCGTATGAAATCAGAATATCCAGAACTAACAACTGATATTCCAGTATAAGAACTAAATTTGCACTCGTTATCTTCTACATGGGAGGATTGGGCATCATCTAGATGTATTCCTACGACACCATTTTCAATAGTGTTACTTCTAATTCTGCACCCATAAGAATCGTCAGTTACACCTATACCAATCGAACAATTGTATAAATAATTATTGAAAATTATTACTCCATCAGAATTGAAAATTCTAATCCCATAATCTCCTTTCAACAGAGTATTATTTGATATTTTTGCAATTTTGTAAGGGAGATTTTCAATATTTATTCCAATGAAGGATTCTGTATTCTTATCAGGTTTCTCTATAATACAATTTCTTATAGTGAAATACTTTGTGACACTTGAAACAGATATTCCATTATCATTGCTTTTTGGTTTTATGTAAAAATCCTCTATAATGTAAGGGTTATTCTCTGTTCCAGTTCCAGAAAGATCATATTTCAAGAAATCTTCATCTGAAGTTATTTCAATTCCTTGAATAGAAGGGTTTTGTTGATATATCACTACTGGAATAATAATTCCTGCACTCACTAATCTTACAATACCAATCACTATAATACTGATTTTCCAAGGAATTTTAATAGCCACTTAAATTCTCTCCTTTAGTTCCTAAAATGCTTCAGAGAATATAAAAAGATTGTGAAAAATTTGTTGTGTTTCATTTTAATTTTATTTTTCCTTTTAGCTCAAACCTTGCTCTTCTTTACGTTTAAGATAATGGTTAGTTGAGTTTTCTCTTTGCTTTTTTCCATTTCCAATAGGTTGACTAATGAAATCCAAATCTTCCTTTTTCAGTAAACCTTCTTCGATAAATTTGAATCCAACTTCTTCTAGCTTTTGGTGAATATCCTTACTTATCTCAGAATCACCTCTCATGAAATAAGCATGTGGACGAAGAATAGCTCCAGAGTAGTTTATTGAATACGTCTCTGCTACCTCCTCAATTAGCTTAACTGGGAGTTCAAGATTTTCTATTTCATACCACGCTCCTACGACAACAGCAAGAATTTTTTTGATTTTCACATATTCATGACATCTTGCTCTTGTTCGTCCATCCCTACATTCTAGTATAGGTTCTATAAGTGGTACTAATCTGTTAATGAAATTCTGCATTCCTCCTGGTAGAATAGAGTGGACTGGTGTAGCCAATACAAGTATATCTGCCTTTCTTAGTTTAGGATAGATATTTTGCATATCATCTTTAATAATACATTCACCACAACAACTTTTTAGACAATAATTTTGGTGGAACTTCCCAGGGGTACGATGAGGGCACTAACAACACCTGGTATGAAACTGCAACACTTGAGGGCAACTACTGGTTTGACTGGTCAGGAATAGGTTCTTATGCTATTGATGGTTCTGCTGGTAGTGTTGATCTTTATCCTCTAGATGAACCTACTGTATTTCTTGGACCACCTGCTATTACTATTATCCACTCTCCCGTTAATCCTAAAGCATTAGAAACTGTCGATATCAAGGCTACAGTTACTAGCCCTTATGGCATACAATCAGTGACTCTCCACTATGGAGTCAATAGTGAACCATGGATCGAAATTAATATGACTCTTGTGAGTGGTGATATTTATTCTGTAATTATTGGTTCTTTTGAAGAAAACGATGCCATTGAATATTATCTGACAGCTATAGATAACTCTGTTACTCATAATGAAGCTATAGAGGATAATGACGGCCAATACTTTACCATATTCATAGGCTCTGCTGATATTACTGGACCAAGTATTACCAAAATTCTCCTCACTCCCTCGGCTCCTACTGAAATTGATACAGTTAGTATCAGGGCGATAGTTACAGACGATTCTGGGGTACAATCAGTTACGCTCTACTATAGAGTCAATAATGGACAATGGATAGAAGTTAGTCTGACTCTTCTAAGCGGTGATTATTACAGTGGATCTTTGGGTTCTTTTGCAATTGATGATACTATTGAATATTACATTAGTGCTCTAGATAACTCAGCTAGTCATAATTTGGCAACCAATGATAATTCTGGGAAGTATTACTCATTTACCATAACTTCTGAGAGTGATTCAACGTTTTCTGTAACGTTCTCTATTCTTCCCCCTACGATAACTTTTCTAGTTTTAGTCTTTGGAATAGTGTTGCATCAAAGAAGAAAGAGTGCATAAGCATTTTTTCTTCTTTTGTTACTCCACATTGTTAGTATATTCAGTCTTCTCAGGTACTCTACAAAATGTTAAAAAAATAAGAAAAAAAGGAGAGTTAGATTTTTTTATCTCAACAAAGAGATAAAATGAATTTTACTTCAATCTAAAATCAATATCTTGGCTTTTTTTGAGCTTGATAACAATCTCTACAATACACAGGACGCTCGCCATCTGGTTTGAAGGGAACTTGTGTTTCCTTACCACATTTTGAACATTTTACATCGTGCATTTCTCTAGGTCTATCATCGTATCTTCTATAACCCATTTTAATTTCACTTTTGCTTTTTTATATAATAATTTCTACTAAAATTAGAATGTTCTACTCACTTTAGACCTGAGATTACTATTTCTCTTTTAGATATTTAATTACTATACACTACAACACAGAAGTTTTGAGTTTATAAAATTAATGGATTAACATATTTTCGATGTTTGTATTTAATCAAGAAGTGCTATTTGAATAAATTCACTATAATCTTATGTTAATTCAAGATTCATAGCCCAGCTAAGTAGATACTAAAGATTAATAGTACTACAACCCCATATAAGGAAAGAGGGATTCCGGAATAAAATCCAGCAGCAATAGTTCCTTTGAGATCTTCTTTTTTCCTATTTTTCAAGTATCCTACACTGTGAACAATTCCATTTAATATTGCAAACGCACATCCAATTAATACTAAAACATATCCAAATAACATATCAAGTGCTACGCCTAAGAAAGCGGTCATATACACAGTTAGAATGCCTGAGGAAGCAAAAAGATACTTGTTCAAGCTACCTTTAGGCATAACTTCGTATGCTTTCATTGCTATTTCTTCAAAAATGTGAAGAATTTGTAAAATGATAAGAAAGAAGTAGAGAATGACTAAGTATTCAACTGCCATATTTAGTGAAAACTTTCTGATTTTATTAAGTTTAGCTAGAAAGAATAAAAACAAAAAGAGAATAAAATTATAGATAAGAGATGTTGTTTTATATTGTTAAATTTGAGTATCTATGAAGCTGCGTGTTTTTGTTCTTCCTCTTCTTCCTCTTCAGTTTCTTCGAAAACTTCTCCAATAATTTCTACTCTTAATTCATCTATAAGATCTAATGAATTTTGCAGAATTTCAGAGACCAGAGAATGTAATTCGATTTTTGCTTTTTCGGAAACTATTCGAGACAATTTTTCTCCTAATATCATCTTTTCAATTTCACTTATATCTTCTGAATAAAGCTCTTCGATTACTTTTGTAACGTCTAATGTTACGAATTCTTGTATATCTTCAATAATCTCAGCTAACTTTTCTTTGACAATCAATTCACCTAAACTCTCTTCGAATTCTTCTTCAATTTCTTCCATTACTTCTTCAAAGATAGTTTTGGCTACTCCTTCAAGTCCCTTTTTTTCTTCAGCCATATATATCAAATGAATAGATACTTATCTATTTAAAAATATTATACTTTGAACATATTTCTAAGTTCAGAATAAATATAAGTGTCTTAGGAAAACTGAATATATGTCAGATTATAAGATAAAGCCTTACAATGAGGCATTTATTGAAAAACAAGTAGAAATTGGGAATTATTATGCTCAAAAATGGATAACTTATGGTCAATCCTCCGTTGAACAAGTAAAAGAGGTTTATTCCAGAGATAGCTTCGATCCAGAAACTAGATTATATTGTTTCAAAGGAGATGAAATGGTTGGGTATATTGGTGCTAACATCCAAGATATTGAAGAAGAGAAGATAAAGAGAGCACACTCTCGTTTAGCTTTTGTTCTACCAGGTCATAAAGAAGCCTTTGCTTTATTGTGTAACGAACTATTTGACGTTCTAAAGAAAAAAGAAGTTGCAGAAATACATACACCACAAACAAAATTCCTTGATAATTATATTGAATTAGCTGAAGATTATGGTTTCTCAAAATTGAGAACAGTAAACGAGATTTTCATAGGAAAACCTGAAAAAATGATTAAAATGGAATTGGATGCTGAAACCTCTGATTATAACCACGAAACAGACGCCAAAGAATTGAAAGAGATGTTCTTCAAAGCCTATGAGAACTTTGGGAGAGAAGGGATAGAAAATTATGTCAATAGAATGGTGGAAAACGAAAATCTCTACACTAAACGATCAGTAAAAAAAGCTGGGAAGCTTCTTGCATTCTGCAATGCAGGAAGAATGTTAAATGAAGGATATGGACAAATTCAAACCCTAATTGGTGTTGACAGAGAACATAAGAAGTACGCAATTCTAGACGTAATGAAAATAATCGAGAAGGAAGTAGACAACATAGTTGTGTATCTCAACCCATCTAATCCTCTTGAACTAGAAGAAGCAGAAGACTTTGTATCTGTTGGTTTTGAGAAAGTAGCAGCTACAGATATTTTCGAAAAGAAACTGTAAAACAGTTAAATTTGAAGGTGGTAAAACAGCTACTAAATTTACTTTTTTCTACTCATCTAGACCAAAAGACGATAAAATCTCATCATTAATCAAATTTTACACCACATTTTGCACAAAAACTAGTACCTTCTACAATATGAGCTCCACAGTCTGGACAGTACAAATCTTCGAACTCATCTGTTGGAGGTTCACTAGAAGGCTTGTGTTCAGCTGTTTGTGGTTGGGTAGATTGGGCATAGACAGGTTGAGCGTAGACAGGTTGGTGATAAACAGAGCCAGGAGGTGCAACAGTGTATGCTTGATAAGAAATCGTAGATGGAATTCGTTCCAATATTTCTTTAACATCATTACTTAATTTGTAATAACCAACAATTTCTGCAATGAAAGATGCAAGAACTGCAAGTCCTGACAAACTGGCAAAGAGTATTGGACCGACAAATGACCACGCACGTATCACGAAGAAGAATGAGATGAATGAGGTAAGGAGAAGGGTAGCGCTGATTCCTGATCCCACAACTGAGTAGAATAATAAGCGGCTTCCCTTTTTTGGATAGAGTCCAAAATTGTAGAGTTCTTTGAATGTTTCAGCAATTTTATAGTAAGCAAAAGCAAGAAAGAAGTAGCCTATAGAACCAAAGATTGGAAAAAGAACGCAATATAAAATTCGTACACTTTTGTGTACCTTTCTTTTTATTTTTTCAGTTTAATAAACTATATATGTAACTGCTCTTTTCTTATTATGCAATGGAAGATAAGGCTTCATCTGATAATGAAAGTGAAGAGTTTTTACAGTTATTATCTGAACAAACTTTTCTAGCACTACTTCTGCTTCAGGATAATCAGGTGAAGTATACTAATCAAGCAACAGCTGTCATGTTTGATACAAAAATAGAAGAGATATACAAATGGACTGCACAGAGCATTTTAGCAGCTGTAGATGAGGAAGACAGGGCTTTTACCACTGAACAATTAATGAAGAAGCAGAAGGGGGAAAGCGATGTTGTTACTTCGTATTCTATCAAAATTAATACTCCTTCAGGTCCAAAATATATTAACTTATTCTCTAAAACAGTCATATACAAAGGAAAAACTGCTGATCTAATAAGCGGTGTAGACATAACAGAACAGAGACAAGCAGAGATAGAGTTAAAAGAAAGTGAAGAAAAATTCAAACTTCTATTTCACAATACTAATGACAGTATTTTCATGATCCAAGTTGATGAGGAAGGAAACATGTTGAAATTTATAGAAGTAAATGATACAACATGTAAATGGTTAGGGCTTTCAAGACAAAAACTATTACAAGTTTCTCCTGAAAATCTAATTCCACCAGATTTGAAGAAAAAAGGACAAGAAGCCATACTATGGATACTTAAATTTGGTTTCTTAACATATGAGATTGATATTCTCTTACTTGATGGTAACAGATTGCCTGTCGAAATGAGTTCTAGTCTATTCACTGATGGAGAGAAAAAATACATTTTATCTAGCGCCAGGGAGATTGGAGATAGAGTAGTTGCACGAAAATTGAGAGAGAGTCAAATTGAAGAAAAAACTCTTCTTCTCGACATTATCACACACGATTTACGCAATTATTTAGCTAGGATTTGGGCGTGCGTAGAATATTCTTCTGATACAGCGGAAGGTACTTTACAAGAAATAAAACAACAAGCGGCTAAATCAAAATCGTCACTTCTCGAAATAGACAATTTGATTGACAATATCTCAGTTCTAATGAAGAGAGATTTAGGAGTGGATTATAAGCTTAAACCTGTGAAACTTCTTAAAGTTGTTAACAAATGCATTGCAGATGTGAAAGACATTTATCCTGATAAAGTATTTGAATTCAATATTGAAAACATTACCAAAGATCAACTTATTCTAGCTGATACACTTTTCGATCAATTAATAATTAATGTTTTAACAAATGCAGTGAAGAATGATTCAGCTGAAAAAGTAGTTATTGACTTTAGCTTAACAGAAGAAGATTCAACTTATCTCTTAAAAATCGCCGATCATGGTAAAGGTATCCCTGAAGATAAAAGGACAGATATTTTTGAACGTTACAGTGAATTTAGAAAAACCGGTAAAGGATCAGGTCTTGGTCTGTTCATCATTAAAACTTTAGTCGAGAGGTATCAAGGTCAAGTTTCAATCAGAAATACTGTTGAAGATGATTATTCAAAAGGCACAACTTTTTCACTACGTCTCAAGAAAACAACATAGAAAAGCGCATCATTTTTTGTGTTCCGTTTAAGTAAATTTTTAAATGGGATATATCTTCTGAATTTATAAAATAAATGCTAATAGAGGGGAGTTTATAATTATGAAAAAAAGTGTAGCGACCGAGATTAGGACACCAATGAATTATAATGTAAAACTAGTCTTCCTTTACTCGTTTTTCCAATCCTTTGGTCGTGGAATCTGGATGGGAAATGTACTTTCTCTCTATATTTTCTTGCTTTCAGGTTCAAATACTATTTTAGGCTGGACTTCCTTCACAATGGGAATGGTACTAACAATATTCGTGTTTCCGGCAGGTTTCTTAGCAGATAGATACGGTCGTGATCTCTTTCTTAAGATTGCTTCTGTAATTGGTGTTGCTGCATTAGTAATAATCCTCTTCGGAGATACAATAATTTATGTTTTCGTATCCTTAGGTTTGTGGGGACTCTTTCAAGCGCTTTCTCGACCGTCCTTAGAATCAATTTTAGCAGATTCTGTTGAATCAGGGAGTAGGTCGAAAACTTATTCCTGGTTACATCTTACAAGGAATTTTGCTATGGCTATTGGACCTTTCACTAATATAGCTCTCTTCTTCTTTTTCGGAGATATTTGGGAACTTACAATTCTAAAAAACGTGATGTTGGTTGGGATAATTATCACTTTCTTGTCGATAGGTATTATGCTGTTCTTCAAAGACAAAAGAAGTTTAGGTTCAGCTAGCGAATCGATTAAGGAAGAAGTTGTAGAAACAGTTGCAGAAATTAAAAATGGTTTTGGATCTAAAATGTCCGAAAGCAAAAGGACCAAACTCATACCATATCTTCTAGTAGGATCTAATGTTATCGTAGGTGTTGGGGCAGGGATGACCATTAAATACTTTCCTTTATTCTTTGCAGACACTGCGCTTTACGATCTCAGTCCTATATGGGTTCAACTCATCATGGGTACAACATCTGTAGCTACAGGTGTACTTAGTCTTCTTGCTCAACGTCTCTCGCTGAAAAGAGGTCGAGTAATCATCATATTTGTTGTTCAGTTAACTGCTACTCTATGTCTTTTTGGCATAGCTTTCTATCCCCGATTAAGTATATTGATTCCTTTATTCATAGCTAGAGGAAGTTTAATGAATGCAGCTCAACCTCTCAGTAGAAGCATATTGATGGATGTTGTTCCAAAGAAAAATAGAGGAAAATGGAACTCTCTAGAAACTCTAGCTTGGGGATTCTTCTGGAATTTTTCCGCTGCAATCGGTGGATATCTTGTAGGTGATGAATCACCTTACAATTTTAGATTGAACTTTCTAGTTACGGCATCTGTTTATGTCGTAGGGATAATTCCGATACTGTTTTTGATACCTCTAGTTAGGAAGGAAAGATCAACAAAGGAAATTCCATCTTAAACTATTTTCTTAGCAATGTAAGTTTCTTAACTCAAAAAAAGAAATACTTTATATCTCCCGAAAGGCTATTTCTGCATTTTTCTAAGCACTGTCATTATTTGTTTTTCTACTGTCTTAAAATCTGATAGATTCTTTACAATAATCTTATACGCAAGTTTGTCATCAAGCTTTCCATATCGATGAGCAAGGATATTTCGAAAACCTTTCATTCCTCTAATAATGCCTGCTAATTCCTCATCTAGGATTTCATTTTTGAGAAGTTGATCTATTATATCACTAGTTCCATTTGGAATACCT
>BPTK01000075.1 GCA_023705905.1 Candidatus Heimdallarchaeota archaeon | reverse complement strand
GTATGCTATCTATCTGTTCTAGCGCTACTTCTGCAGGAATGGTTTGGAAATACGCCAGATCCCTAAATTTATCTGAGAAGAATTTCATCAATTGAACTTCGGTAAGAGTTTGGATAAAAACCAAAGAGAGATCATAAATATCACCAATTTGCTCGCTTTGAACATCTTTAAATTTGTTAATAATTTTCAACAAAAACTGATAATTTTTCTTGACATTAACTTGGAGATTATTTAAACTCGATATATTTTCTGCACAATTCATTGTTGTGTCTAAGAACATTATGTAATCCATTAATGGTGTATAATTCAATTGTTTAACTTCTTTAAACAGCTCGTCTCTTACTTCTGAAATTCGTTTTAATTGTTTTAAAACTACAGAAATTGCTTGTTGAGTAGATGAGAGCAAACCAAAAATGACTCTAAGAACTCTCCATAGTTTATTGCTCATCTGATCTTCAATATCTTGAACTCTCTTGGAATCTTGAAGGATCATGCCTAATGAGAGTAATGCTTTTTCATTTGACATTAAAATGGAATTTAAATTGTGAGAACAAACTTTACCGAATTGCATAATCAGAAGGTTTACAGTAATTGATTTAAGTGGTATATTCTGTTTTTTATCTGACATCTCTCGTTTTAGAATCACGTCTGGGAACATAATAATATCTTCATATCCTTGAGGAAAATCCCAAACTGCGATAAAGCTGTTCAATAGAACATCACTAACGTGTCCAACAACTCTATCATCTATGTTATCCGCTTGGTCAACGATATGTTGAATCAGAGACTCTTTATCAGGAGTTTCTGAGCTCTTAACTAGCTGAACAATCATTTTTGTAATATCATTAATTTCTACATTCTTTTGTATGTTCTTTGAATAAAGATTGCATTCTTTAGTGCAGTAATTTTGCACTATCGTCTCTACTTCATTCACTACGCTTTTTCTCTGTTCATGTTGTTCTACAATTGATAATGGGAATTTACAACTGAAAAATAGAAAAGTGTTAACTTCCAGAACGTCAAAGGATATTGCGTGAAGTTTACGAAGGATAAATTTCCTTAATTTTCTTATTAGAACATCTAGAGAATCTCTATTTAGTTTGTTGATAAGAATACCCAGAGTTAGTTCAACATTGAATTCTTGTGGATTAAAAGTCTGAACTGGTTTATTTACCATCATAATCCCTCCTTTCCAGTTTCTACTATTTCTCCATCAATTATCCTTATGGTACGATGACAGAATGAGGCTATATGTTCAGAATGTGTGACGACAAGAAATGTTTGTTTGTAGTTTTCATTTATTGAAACAAAGAGATTCATAATATCTGTTGATGTTTCTTGATCCAAATCCCCTGTAGGTTCATCCCCCAAGATTATAGAAGGATTCATCAGTAGAGCCCTTGAAACTGCAACTCTTTGCTGCTCTCCACCTGATAACTCATTGGGAAGATGATATATTTTATCGCCTAATCCCATTTGTCGCAAAAGCATCTTTGCTTCTTCTTCAGCCTCTAATCTAGTTGTATCAGTAAGAAGCAATGGCAACACTGTGTTTTCTAGAGCAGATAAGAATTCGAAGAGATTGAATAGCTGAAAGATGTAACCGATATTGTGTAATCTGAATTCTGTCATTTCTGTATCTAATAGTTCATTAATATCTTCACCATTGATGAAAATTCGACCTTTGGTAGGTTGATCAATACCGCCTAGAAGATTAAGCAAAGTAGTCTTGCCACAACCTGAGGGGCCCATAAAAGCAACCATCTCACCTTTTTTGATTTCAATATTTACTCCTCGTAAAGCATGTACTTCCAAAGAAGTACCTTCAGCATAAGTTTTATGCAGGTTTTCTGTTTTGAGTATAATTTCATCGTCCATCTCATCACCCTACATATCTTATTGCTTCAGCTGGAGTTATTTGACTGGCTCTTATTCCTGGTAAAATGGAAGCAACAATCGCTATTCCCATCATTATTCCTGCATAAAGTAATACCCTTAATGCAGGTATAATTAGTAACCAATCATACACAACTGCAAATGACAATCCTAAAACAACACTATTTAGAAAACCCATTATTAGTCCTAAAAAGGCTAGAATGAGGAGTTCAATCATTATCGAACCGATTATTTGTCGTTTCTTATATCCTATTGCTCTCATCATTCCTATTTCTCTTCTTCTTTCTGAAACATTCCTTACCGCTATAATAATCATCCCAAGAGCACCAACAATTAAACCAAAACTTACAAAGTATTGGAGGAAGTCAAAGGTTCTAACTTGAAAATCAACTAGTTCTAACATCACATCCCACACATTATATGCTGATGCTGCAACAAAATCTTCGTTTTGGACAAGGACAGAAGTATTGCTATTGAAGAATTCCTCAATTTTTGTGGCTATTTCCGTATTTCTTCCTTCTCTAAAGTCCTCGGTAGTACTGATCAAAAATCTTGTATGTTTGGGGAATAAAGCAAAATTGTAACTTAGTCTTCCAGTAAAATCTGGTGTAACTAATAAAGCAGGCAATCCTTGTGCTTGACTGAATGGGTATTGTCTCACATTTGCGATAACAATTACTTCTGTTGGATTTGTAAAAAGACCTGTGAGATTGAAAGTATTTCCTGGCACTAACATTGGACTAGTGGAAATTACAGTTGGTAAACCATTCTCATTATCTATTGCTGTTCCATCTCGTGTGAATTTAGTTCTATTATAGAAGAAATCCCATATATTGTGACTATAGAGTTGTTGATAGGATTCTGGAGCCGCGGGTTTGTAATCATCGGTGAAATACGGCAAAGATAGTTCAAACATAAAATCAAATTTATACTCATCACCATCTTTGAGAGTATCATTATAGATCATATGTACGTAAGTGGGAAAAATTTCCGCCGGAATATGCAGATCACTCGTTTCTGGGTCGCTTTGAATGAACGCTATAGTGGAGTTTATGCCCTTCACATTAGTTATCGATTCGTCCAAAGCATAAAGATCTCGCTCAACGTTCACAAGTGTCTCGTTGGAAATTGGAGTGTCTAGTTCTAAGAAAATTGACGCCCCACCACTCAAGAAATCAACAGATTCAAGAGTGTTATATGAATAAGTGGATTGATAGATAGCAGCAAAGATATTCATGGTAAGAACAAGTGCAAAAATACCAAAAGTGAGTGTGCTTCTCATAGATTTTGAAGTCATATACTTACTCGAGATTAGAGAAACTCCTTTCTTTAATTTAGTTTTAAACAATAATCCTCTAATGAAGTTAGTAACAGTTTTTAGGTTAACTCCCACCCAAATTATTGATCCAAGAGCCAAAACAACGGCTAGAGTACCTAATATTTTACTATTCTCCGCTGCATCTTTAAGCTGAGGTAGTGAGAATATGAGCATTAACACCGCTGTTCCAATAAATGTTAACCCAACCCCATTTCCCATAATTTTTTTAGAAATGAGATATCCTAGCAATAGACTTGCACCTATAAATAATCCAATTGTTCCACCCATGAACATCCACTGTTCTACAGCCGTATCCCATCCAGATGTGGTAAACATAGAATCATAAACAACGTTTTGAGCTGCGAAAATTGCTATACCTGACATTACAAAAGCCAATCCTAAACCCAACGTTACATTGCCTGATCTTTTTCTTGTTGTTTTCTTTATACCTCTTATAACTTCAATTACATCAACTCCAGCAGCTCTAATAGCTGGGAATATACCTGCACCTACAGAAAGTATCAACCCCAGGACGATAGAATAAATTATTGCTCCTCCTGTTACTATAGGTTGTAATCCTATCGAGGAATCAAAGAATGTTTTGCCTATTCTATCCACTAGAAAAACAGACATTCCATACCCTCCAGCTACACCAAGAAATGAACCAAGAATCCCCAAGATAATTGATTCGACTAGAAATAATCTAACAATTTCTCTCCTTCTGGAGCCGATTGCTCTTAAGATTCCAAGTTGATGTACTCTATCTTCAACTTGAATTAATTGAATATTTACAAGAAGCAAAACACCTGAAAAGATTATTAGAGCACCAAAAAGATTGAAAGCTATCAAAACACTTGATAATATTTCATCTGCAGTTTCTAAAAGTAATGCGCGAAATGCGATTATTAATAAACCTGAATTTTCAGCATCTAGTAGTATTTTAAGCTCGTCTTCAACCTGTTTTGCATACTCGCTTTCAATGGGATTTTCCTCATGGTTTGAACTTAGAGCTATGTTTATTTCTGTACAAACATTCGGAGCATAACCAATAATTGATCGAATATTTTCTATACTCGTCCAAATAGCCCATCCACCAAGTTCTTTTCCTTTCCCTTCATCACCGAGAAAACCAACAACTTTCAAATCATGAGTGATATAATTAAATTTTGTCCCATCAAATTCACCAATACGAATTTTGATATCAGAGCCTACAGTTACGTTCAGCTCATCTTTCAGACTGTAACCTATAAGAACATGAGATTCATTTTCAAAAATATTCATTAATTGAAGTCTATTAATTTCTGTGTAATTTTCATCATAAAATTTTCCGAACACGGGATCTTCATTCAACTCAACACCCGTAAAACTAACACCTTTCTCAAGAATACCTGACTCAAGATTATAAGCTGCAACATCTTGTGTTATTCTCGTGTTAAGTGCAGCATACTCAATTGTCGAATTGTCAATTTGTTCAATAATAGATTCATAATCTGTTATCGGAAAACCTAAGCCACTGATTATTATATCATTCTCGCCTATAGCCTCAACAAAGAAATCTAATGCTGTTGTTGAAAAACTTGTAATTGTAATTTGTACTCCAACCATCAAAGAGACGCCAAGGGCGATAGCTACTAAAGTCCCCACATTTTTCCCTATTCTTCTTTTGAAAGTTTTTCGCAAAATATTGTTGATGTAGCTCATACTTATCCTGGTCACTCTTTTTATTTCTTATTTATTCTCACTTAAATTCGCATATATAAAGGATATTTTTTGGTTAATCCAGAATTTACAATAGATTATGTTATCCTTTACGACTAAACATTCTTAAAATATTAGATGAAACAAATTTCATGGTAGATGTTTACAACATTAAATCGCCTTTTATTGGTGAAAATGTTATATTGCGAGCAATCGAAATAACTGATTTAGAAGAAATCATGAAATATTTCAATACATATGAGACTCGTTTGGGATTAGGAAATATAATTCCTTTTTCTAGTAAACAAGAAGAAGATTGGATTAGAAGATCAATTGAAAACTACAGCAAAGGCATTGAGTATAATTTTGTTATTGAACATATAGAAACCAAAGAATTCTTAGGTACTTGTGGAATAGGAAGTTTTTCAACTACATCTAGATCTGCTGAATTAGGTATAGGAATCCATAATCCGGAAAATTTTGATAAAGGATATGGAACCGATGCCATGATTTGTTTGATGAAATTTGGTTTTAGAATTCAGAATCTTCATCGAATTGAACTTGGAGTATATTCTTACAATGAAAGAGCACATCATGTTTATAAGAAGCTTGGATGGAAAGAAGTTGGAAGGAAAAGAGAAGCCTACTTCTTACAAGGAAAGTATTATGATTGCATAATAATGGATATTTTAGAACACGAATTCGAAGAAAAATATGGAAAAGAATAAACTTGTCACAATTTAAGGAATTTTGTGACTAGTTCAATGGTCTTCAGTATGTCCTCTACTCTTAATATCCCAGCATTTGAATGGATATAGCGGCATGGAACAGAAATAACCCCTGATGGAACACCTGATTTACTGACAGATATAGCTCCTGCGTCAGTACCTCCATATGTTGGTTTCTTGTATTGCCAACTTATACCAAGTTCTTCTGCAGCTTTCTTTATCCTATCAAGTATTTTTTTAGGAACTATTAGAGATCTATCAGCAGCTGTAACTGCTGGCCCTTCACCAATTTTAGTAACGATTTTCTGTGGAGGTACCCCAGGTACATCGCTTGCGATGGTATTTTCAAGAGCCAAAGCTATACTTGGTTCCAAAGAATAAGTACCTACTCTAGCTCCTCTTGCCCCAACTTCTTCCTGAACAGCAAAATTAACTAAAATTGTATTCTTTATTGGTTCATCTTTCAATTTTTCTAGCGTATGCAGGATGACATTACATGCAGTTCTATCATCAAATGCTTTGCCTAGTAGAGTATTTTCATTGAGTATCTTGCATTCAGTATAGAAAGCACCAACAGAGCCTATATCTAGACCTTTTTGTCTAACTTCATCATATGAATTACATCCAACATCTACAAACATCTGATTGATAGCTGGTGTCTTTTCTCTATCCTCAGGTTTAGTAACATGTGGTGGGGCCGCTCCAACTACACCGATTATTCTTTCTTTAATCTCAGTCTGGAACTGTATTAGTGCTCCTAGCATCAATCTTTTGTCGATCCCACCGAGAGTTTCAACTGTAATAAAACCTTTAGCATCGATATGGCTAATCATAAAACCTACTTCATCAATATGTGCATCAAGTAATATCCTTAAACCGTTAGGGTCAGTTCCTTCTTTAATGGCAAGAACATTTCCTAACGGATCTATCCATGCTTTATCTACATTTAAATGCTCTAATTTCATAAGCAAATATTCAGCTACTTCCTCTTCGTGACCGGGAGCACCAATTAAATTACTTAATTCCATTTGTGTCTGAATAACGCTCTCTTTGTCGATCTTCATTTTATTACCACTGAGTGTAAGTTATTCTAACTACAAATATATTTCCTCTTAATTCTTCTGCTTTCTCACAATTATTTTTTTGAAAAGACGTAATGTTTATTTAACACTTAACTTCAGACAATCTGAGTTATATGAAAATCGTTGTATTTATACAGCAAATCGTGAGCACCCAAGTGAAATTACAAGGTGTTGATTACTTTGATGCTTCACGAGTAAGTGATGATGATTTAGTGATCAACCCTACAGATAAAAACGCAATTGAAGGGGCTTTAAAACTTAAAGACAGCCAAGGAGCTGAAGTTACAGCTGTCTGTGTGAGAGGTAATAAACCTAACAAAGCTCTCAAGGAAGCAATTGCTATGGGGTGCACAAATGCAATAGAAATAGCTGATGAAGCTTTTTATACAGATGATCCTTATCTATTAGCAAAAATTTATGTTAAAGCATTAGAGAAAATTGGTGAGTATGATTTAGTTCTACTCGGAGTTGAAGAACAATCTTCTAGTTCTTTTGCTGCACCAGCAATGCTAGCAGAAATGTTGAATATTCCTAGTGTCTTATACGCTGAAGAAATGGAAACAATAGATACAGGTTTCAGAGTAGGACATGTTTTAGAAGGAGGAAAAAAGGTTGTTGCAATTCCACAAAAAGCTTTAGTCAGTTGCAGTGACAGCCAATATTTTATTCCTCGTTATACAACGATGAGAGGTATTCTTGCCGCAAAGAAAGCTGTAATCCCAATTTGGTCAGCTTCGGATTTGGGGTTAGAAATCAGTGAGATTAATGCTGATGCTGCTTCCTTGAAGCAAATCTCTCTTACAAACATAGTTATTGAGAAAGAAACCTTCCTTATTAAAGAAGGAGAACCTGAAGAAATGGTCGATAAACTTCTTGCAAAACTGAAGGAAGACGAGGTTAAACTAGGAGCGTGTTAAAATGAAGACACTAGTATTTATCCAAATAAGAGACGATAAAATCGAAGAAAACACTCTCGGAATTTTAAACAAGATTAAAACATCCATCAGCGGTGCTAAAATAATTGGAGCGCTTCTTGGAAAAGACTTGAAAGATGAATGGATTCAAGAGTTAGGACTACATGGTGTTCAACAAGTTGTTACTGTTGATCTTCCTGATTTAGAATTTTATCTCAGCGCCACCTATTCAAAAACTATGATGGAAATAATCAATCAAGTTAATCCAAAGTTTGTAGTTGCAGCTGGAACAGTTTATGGAGAAGATTTGATTCCTAGATTAGCCGTAAAAAATGCAAGTTCCTGTGCTCAAAGAATAGTTGATTTCACAATCGAAGGCGACAGTTTACATTTCCACACTCCTGTTAGAGACGATCAAGCAATGAAAATTACACAGGTTGTAGGAGACATTATTTTTGCTACATCAAGACCCGGTGCTTTCTTTGTTGATGAAAATCCTTCAGGAGCTACTCCCGAAATCATGAGTATTTCTGTTGCTTTTAATGATGCTGACAAATTAGTCAAACACATCGAGATAAAAAAAGCTGAGAGGACTGTGAATCTTAAAGATGCTAAAGTAATTGTAGCAGCAGGTCGTGGTGTTGCAGGTAAAGAAAACTTCCAGATTATTCGCGAATTAGCTGATTTACTTGGCGGTCAAATTGGAGCTACAAGAGCTTGTACCGACGTTCACTGGATTGAAGAGACTTATGAAATCGGTCAAACTGGTCAATCAGTATCTCCTGACCTGTATATAGCTGCTGGTATTTCAGGTGCTCCTCAACACATGTCTGGTGTGAAGGCAAAAACACTAATTGTCATAAACACAGATGAAGGTGCACCTATCATAAATTATGCTGATTATGCTATCATAGGTGATATGCACACTATCCTCCCAATCCTAAAAGAGAAATTGAAATAACTCTTTTCTCACTTTTTTTCTTATAAGATTTAAATTGAAGATAAAACTCTTTTATCCAAATTCCACTAACATAATATAGTACTTCATCTTCTGTAATGTTGTAGTAAAATCAGACACAAAATAATGTTTAAAAAAATAAAGAAGGATTGAATTTTGTGAGCAGCATATTTCGTAATGATAGGGTAAAAGAATTACAAAACAACCGTACACCAATAAGGTTTCTTCCTGGTGCGAAAATTATTCTACACCTAATGGCAGAGGGGCGGTCAACTATAGATCCTAATTACAATATTGAGATAATAGAAAGAAACCCCAAATATCTACTTCCAATAAAAGCTATAGGGTTAGAAACAAGTCACACATTTGATGGTTTTCTGACCTATTCCACTGAGTTAGATGGTCAAGCTAGATCTTATGCTCATCTTTACCGTAAAGGCATAATTGAAGTTGTTGAAGGTAGTTTAATCAAGACGATTGTATCAAAGAAAGAAATACCTAGTATTGCTTTTGAAGAGGAGATTCTTAAAGTTATTCCATATTATTTCGAAGTATTTCGTAGGATCGGTGTTGAATCGCCAATATTCATGTATCTCTCTTTTGTCCAAATTAAGGATTATACAATGAAATTGAATAATGATATTCTTGGTGTTCAACCAACTCAATATCCAGAGGATAATCTGAAACTTACTGACATTTTCATTGAAAATTATAATAAAGTTGATGACATTCCGAGACTTATGCAGCCTATTTTTGATGAGGTTTGGAATGCTTTTGGAATGTTTAAATCCTTCAACTATGATGAAGATGGGAACTGGGGTTATGGGCTCAATATGAAGAGTTAAACCTTTTTAGTTAAGTCGATTTATTTATAAATCGATATTTAGAGCTCAAAACATATGTCCGAAGAACATGATTTTGATGTTGCAATAGTAGGTGCAGGTCCTGCAGGATGTGCCGCTGCTCTGGTCCTTGCACGAGCTGGGATAGAGGTTGTTGTATTAGAAAGAGGACAGTACCCCGGAGCTAAGAATGTCAGCGGTGCTGCTCTCTATGGACCTGTTTTAAACGATATAATCCCGGAATATTGGGAAGATAAGGAGTCTTTTGAGAGGCATCTAACAACAAAGAAAATTACTATGTTATCCGAAGCTCGATCTATGACAATTGATGTTGATCTAAGAGATTTTAATCAAACACCCTATAATGGTGTAACTGTTCAAAGACCTAAATTTGACAGATGGTTAGCTGAAAAAGCAGAAGAAGCTGGAGCAATGATTCTTCCTGATTCTATGGTGGAAGATTTTGTTTGGGAAGATAAACAGATTGTTGGAATTAAATCTGGAGACGAGATATTACGAGCAAAATTGGTTATAATCGCTGAAGGTGCAAATCGCATTTTAACTGAAAAAGCTAAACTAGCTAAACAACCTCATGCACGTCATTATGCTGTAGCAATGAAAGAAACTTATGAACTTCCAAAGAAACAAATTGAGGAAAGGTTCCACCTCACAGGTACTGAAGGAATAAGTAACGAGATTTTAGGTCATTCTCGTGGTGTTCCTGGTGGTGGTTTCTTCTATACTAATGAAAATACTCTGTCTTTTGGTTTAATACTTAACGCTAAATCATTAACAGAAAAGAAGTTAAAAGCTACAGAGGTTCTTGAAGATTTCAAAAATCACTCATATATCAGAAAACTACTCAAGGATGCTAAAATGATTGAATATTCTGCTCATATGATTCCTGAAGGAGGTTTCAAGCATCTTACCAAACTCTATGGTAATGGAGTAATTGTGGTTGGTGATGCAGCTGGAATGGTACTTAATGCTGGTCTCTACATAGAAGGTATCAATTTTGCTTTAGAATCAGGAAGAATAGCAGGAGAAGCAGCAAAGAAAATACTTGAATCCAACGACTATACAAAGAAATCTACAAAAATATACAAGAATCTACTAAAGGAAAGCTTTGCTTACAAAGATCTAAAACAATTCAAGAGAGCAGCAAAATTCCTTGAGACAGAAAGAATTTTCAACCATTATCCTGAACTCATCAATGGGTTATTCTACAGATTATTGAAAAATAACGGAAAACCAAGGGAAAAGATAACCAGGGCTGCAATTAAACACATATTAAAACGAGCTAAGCTTTTAGGAGCAATAAAAGATGTTTTTGGAGGATTGAATTCATTATGAGCGATGCAAAGAAAATCATGACAATTGAAGAAAAACTTGATCTTACAAAGATTACAACAGACCATAATCATGAACATATAACCATAAATCCAGCAATATGCAAAGAAAAATGTACAACACACGATTGTGTTTATGGATGTCCTGCAGATTGTTACAAGTTTACAGAAGGGGAAGATGCAGAAGGACCAGTATCCTACGATTATATTGCTTGCTTGGAGTGTGGAGTTTGTAGAGTTGTATGTCCTCATGGGAGTGTTGATTGGAATAACCCTAAAGGTGGATTTGGAGTAGAATATAAACACAGCTAATTTTTCTTCTTTCTTTTTTATTGCAAAATCTTTAATTCATAATTCTGCGCATAAAACTCAGTATCATCTCAATCCATATCAGGGATGTTATCATGATTGCAAATATTGTAATGGGAAAGCAAGACGGTTCTTTATCCATGATGAGTTCAGCAATAAAATTAAAGTTAAAATAAATGCTCCTGAGCTCTTAGAACAATATCTTAGAGCTAGAGGATTTTACCCACTAAACAGGCAACGTACTGATACTTTAGTTGATTTTTTTCCTAACATCAGTGAAGCTGCAAAACAGAATCTCCCAAATAAATTCATTCTATTTATTGGAGGTGGTATCTGTGATGTATATCAGCCCGTAGAAGAAATTCTTTTAGTTACCAGACAGATACTTCAAATTGCTTACGATTATAGTTTTCCAATCAGAACCCTAACAAAGAATTCTCTAGTTCTTCGTGATATTGACCTTTTCAAGAAAATACATAAACAATCTTTTGCTAGGATGTCTCTTACAATAACATTATCAAACCAGGAAGAGCAGCTAATTTTTGAACCAAGAGCAAGTACAACTGAAGAGAGATTCTCATCAGTTCAAAAACTAAGAGAAGAGGGTTTACCTTCAGGAGTATATATGACACCTCTATTGCCATTCATCGGTGATACTAGGAAAAATCTCGAAGATTTATTTAAAAGATGCCAAGAGGTAGATGCTGAGTTTGTTGTAACTGGAGGTTTAATTCTACGTCCAGGAAAACATAAGGATGAAATGTTTTCTGTTATTAAGGAGCATTATCCCGAACTATTAGAAAAATATACAAAATTGTATGTTAATGATCATTCAAGTGGCATTCCAGATACTTATTACTCTCATAAACTAGACCTTGTGGATACTATAAAGTTAGGATATGAGATGAGCAAAAAATACCAAATTCCTTTCTTTGAACCACGTTATATTCCAGAAAACAGATTGCATTTTAACCGACGCGTTTCAACAGTCTTATCCCGAATTGCTTTCTTAAAATCAAAAATATTGCGAAAATCAACATTAGAAGCAAAACGCATTCAACAAGACAGTATATTACTTGAAACACTCAAGAAAGACCTAAAAAAGATGAGTTCTGAAGAAGTCAGTAAAATACCTCTCCACACTGAATCACTCCCATTCATTTTAGAGATGTTGGAAAGTGATCAAAGTCAGTTTCTCATGAATCATAAAGAATGGGATAATTTATTCTATCAAAGAGCTTAATTGTTCTTTCTGATATATGTATTAGTATTCGTGAATGCGATAACTTTTAAAAAACTATAGTGTATTTGTATTTGAGCTCAATGAGTGAATATGAAAGATTGAAAGATATTATACCTAGAACAATTGTTGGTTCAGTTAAATACTCTAGATTTGAAGACATTCCTGAAGACCACTTACTAAAAAACCATGAAGCTCTCTTACCCATTCTCAAACGAACTTCTGTAGCAGGTTCAAAAGCGTGCGTATTCTACTTATATAATGATCAAATGGTTAATTTTCTCAATTTATTGCATGATGAGCTTCCTGATTTTCAGATTATGATTATTGTTAGTTTTGAAGAGATAAATGGTCTACTTACATTATTTCACAAATTGAAATTTAAACCAAGTGTGATCTTCTTTGACCATTCTATTGTCGATCAAAGAGACAATGACATTGTCACTAAATTTATCAATTCTGTTGGCAAGTATGGGGATCACATAGGGATCTATAGTTTAGAACCCATTGGTACAGTTTCATTCTTTATAACATCAAATCCAAAACTTAACATTTTCATGTTTCCTTTCAATATGCTTGGATTAGGTTTACAAAATCGTAGTCTTATGGAAATGATTGTTAATTCTTCAGAATACTTATACATAGCTACAAAACCATTAGCTGAAGATAAATTAAGACCTCGTCAAGCTTACGATTACATCACCACTCACAAGATTCATGGTACTGTCCTGGAATTAGATACAGTAGAAAAGGTTCTAGATGCAATTAAATTTTCAAAATATTTCTTCGAGACACATGACTTTCTACAAATAGCACTGGAGTTTGAAGATCATTCTGAAATTTGCGAGAGCTGTGGAATTGGAATGACTAGGTATTTTCCTCCACAAGGTGGAAGCTGGTGGTACTGTCCCCAGTGTGAGGCTAAAAAAGAATTGCCATGAGAAATAAGGGATAGTAAAAATGAGTGAAAAAAAGCGATGTAAATTCTGTTCAAGAGAAATTCCCTTAGTAAGCGATTTTTGTCCATATTGTGGTAATAGAGTTGTAAAGGCGCAAAAGGTGAAAAAAGACGATGACACTCTTTCAGACAAACTCACTACAGGATTACAGAAGTCATTCAAAGTTATAAAGAAACAAGTTACAGCATTTCTAGAAAAAGCAGAAGAAAAGATTGAAACTTCTGAATCGATTTCCTTTGTTAATAAAGAGAAAATACTCAATGTTCTTCATCAAATTCAACAGAAGGATCCAAAAAACACAAATAAGGAAGAAGCGAAAGAATTGTCCAGTTGGGCTAGGAAAGTAGAAGAAGCTATTTCTGGTGAGAAGTGTATAATTTGTCTGCAAAAATTCAATTTTAAAGACAAGGAAAAACTTGGTGTAATCCTATGTCCAAATTGCAATTATGCAGGTCATCCAAAACACTTTGAAGATTGGTTAAAAGAAAAAGAAACTTGTCCACTATGCAGAGCTGAATTAAAATCAAGTAATTTAGTTAGAGGTACCCTAACTTACAAAAATGAAGAACTTGTTTTTACTAGTGCATGAATCTAAAGACCTAAACTCTTATGGCTAGCTTTTTCTCTATAAACATTAAACTGTTCTTGGTATTGTCTAGCTTTTTTTGGTGGGTCATCCGAGTATAGAATAGCGCCACCAACACAAATCATTGTTTTGTTTCCAAAATGCAATATTGCATGGTTTGCATTTTCTTTGTATTGTCCCATTATTGGAACTAGAGCTATTGCATTATTACCAATCGATTGTTTAATTTGTGCTACATCTGTTAATTTAATATGACTTCCAGACCCAATCATACAGCCATCTGATTTAGCAACTTTGCATATTTCTGCAACATGTAAAAAGAAGGGATTTTCGTAGATATTAAGCAATTTTTGAATTATAGCTTGAGGATTGGACATTAAGGTTACAACAATTATCCCTAATTTCTTCTCATGAGCCATTCTTGTAGCTTCCTCGATATTCCCTCCATAAGGATTAAAAGTAAAAGCATCAAAACCTTCCTCTTTTATCCAGAAAATAGCAGAAGAGTTTGAAGAACTTATATCTGCAAGTTTGTGATCAACTATTGAAAGCATACCCTGTTGATGTATCAGGATATTCAATTGTCGTATTTCATCAGCTGTAAGACCAATTAAGTATTGTCTATTCATTTTAATAACGCTTGTAAAAGGTGCCACATCAGCAATTATTCTTTTCATAAATTCGAGTCTATCATCATTTGGAATTACTTGTCTCATTCTCTGAATTGGTAACGCAGGATCTAAACCAACACATAAAATACTATTCTTTTTCTTAACAACTTCCGCATATTTGTCTATGAAACTGGGAAGGATTGAACTCATGAGTAGAAGATTCACCTTTCTATATTTAATCCTTGTTTTAGATTTCATGAAAAAATAGCTTGATTGCATTGTTTTTACATTATTTTGCAAAAATTCTCTTGTTTACCACATCTTTTATAACTTAGTTATTTTTTACTCTTTTCGGAAAAAAGGTACTAAAATGATACCAAGAAATTTATTCTCAACAAGGACCATTTCCAAAGATTTTGTTGAACAGATTTTTTCTCTTGCTTCCAAAATAGAATCAAACCCTGACCAATTTGCAGATAAGTGTAAAGGGAAAATCTTGGCAACATTATTTTTTGAACCAAGTACTAGGACCAGACTTTCTTTTGAGAGTGCAATGCTTCGGTTAGGTGGACAAATATTAGGCTTCACTAATGCTAAAGTAAGTAGCGCTGTTAAAGGTGAAAGTATTGCTGATACTTTAAGAATGATTAACCATTACTCTCATATTGCGGTCATTAGACACTATATTGAAGGAATTGGAGAGATAGCTAATAAATTTGCTTCAATTCCAGTGATATCTGGAGGAACAGGTTCTCAAGAGCACCCAACTCAGGCTTTACTTGACCTTTACTCAATTAAAAAGGAGTTCAAGGGAATTGAAAATTTGAGCATTGGTGTGATGGGTGACCTACTCTATGGAAGAACTATTCCTTCACTTCTGTTCGCTTTGGCAAAATATGATAATATAGATCTTCATCTAATAGCTCCTCCAGCTCTTAAATTAAGGAAAAATGTAGCTTTGAGATTAAAGGAAAATGGATTCAAATTTAATACTGAAGAAAATCTAAAGGATATCCTCCCTGATCTTGATGTTCTTTATATGACTCGAATTCAAAAAGAGCGATTTCCAGATCCTGTGGATTATGAAAGACTTAAAGGGGTTTATCAAATATCTACAGATGACATTAAGAACGCCAAAGATCGATTTATTATCTTACACCCTCTTCCTCGTGTGGATGAGATTGATTATGCAATTGATAAAACCAAGCATTCTAGATACTTTGAACAAGCACTAAATGGTGTTTGGATAAGAATGGCTTTGCTTTTGAAATATTTAGGACTTGATTAAAAATGAGTGAAAGTAATGATAAGCTGATAGTTACAAAAATCAAAGATGGTACAGTAATTGATAGAATCCCTCCAGGTAAAGCCTTAAAGATTCTTGAAATTCTTGGTATAGATTCCAATTATCCTTATACTGTAGCAATAGCTTTAAGAGTTGCTTCTAGAAAGATGAAACTAAAAGATTTTGTAAAAATAAGAGGAAAAGCTCTTACTACTCAAGATACACAGAAACTTTCTTTCATTGCTCCAACTGCAACTGTTAACATTATTGTAGATTACAAAGTGCAAGAGAAACAATACTTAAAAATTCCTGAGCATGTTGAAGATTTTGTCGACTGTATTAATCCTAACTGTGTTTCTAATGCTCATGAACCAATTGTGTCTTCGTTTGATGTTGTTTCGAAAGATCCACTCATTTTAAGATGTGTATATTGTGATCGACTACTGGATCAGAAGTATCTAAATCGTAAACTGTGATTTAGAACTAATTAAATCCATCTACAAGAGAACACCTATATCATTCCTATAGAAGAGATTCCCCTTAATTTTCGTTATATTATCATTAATTTTTTGTTTTGCTACTTCTAGATTTGAACCAGTTTCTATTATTGCTAAAGCTCTACTCTTTGTTGTTTTTATTTCGTTCTTTTCTCTATAAACTGAAGCATAGTATAAATCAGCATTCATGCTAGGATCAACTATAATAGGCCTATTCTCTACTGGATTTGTTGGATAGCCATTTGGAACAAGGTATGTGCAGACAGTTGCTTGATTAGCAAACTCAGTTCTTCCTAGATTTCCATCAATTATTTGGTTTGCAATTATATTAAAATCTGTTTTGAGAATCTTCAAAACGTTTATAGCTTCAGGATCTCCAAATCTTACATTAAATTCGATCACATGAATTTTCCCATTTGTTTTCATGAATTGACCGTATAATATTCCTTTATAGTCAGTCCCAGTTTCCTTTTTCAGTGCAGAAACTGTTTTTCCTAGTATTTCATTCGCGGATAGGATATCCTTTTCTGACAAAAATGGCAAATCATGAGAGGGTAAACTATATGATCCCATGCTTCCAGTATTTGGCCCTAATTCTTCATCATATGCTCTTTTGTAATCGCGAACCAATGGCATAGGAGTTATTGTTTTTCCATCAGTAAAAATCTGTAGTGAAAACTCTTTTCCTTTAATCTTCTCTTCAACGAGAAATTCTGCATCTTGAGCAAGTAATTGTTTTGCATAATTTTTTGCTTCTTTAAAGCAAGTGAAATGATCACCAAAAACTTTTACACCCTTTCCCCCAGTTAAACCATCTGGTTTAATAACGATTTCCAAGACAAATTCTTGAATAGAGATCGGAAGAGCG
>BPTK01000074.1 GCA_023705905.1 Candidatus Heimdallarchaeota archaeon | reverse complement strand
TCCGATCTATGAAATATTAACTATGGTAGAAGGTTTGGGATGAATAGAAAAAAACAGAGTGCTATGTATGGAGCAGAAAATAAGAGAATAGTTGAAGATTGTTTATCATCATCTAATTTTAATTACTTTACTTGTAAGAAAATTTGTAGGATGACTGGTTTACCAACAGGCAAAGTGCGAGTTGGATTAGGATTATTACGTAAAGAGGGTAAAATAGAAAAAATAAGTCTACATTCTTGGAGGAAATCAAATGGTATTTGAAAAGATATTGGCTAAAAAGCCTGATAAAATTAGAAGAGAAAGTGAGAAAAAACCAACCAGGGAACTAGGATACGCTCCTTGGTATTTTAAAGCTGGTGTTAGTGTAAAGGCGATCGTAGCGGAACTTGACCCCTTCAAAACGGTGCTAATTATCATATTTATTGGGTTTCTTGCCTTTGGTGTTATAGGATTTTTGCTCCCGTTCTTTGAAGTTATTGGGGAATTGCCAAATAAAATGCCAATTTTAGGTGGTCTTTCTTTGTTTTCTTTAGCTTGGTTTCTTTGTGATAGACTAAATCGAAGTATTCGTGATAACATTTGTGAAGTTTCTGTTGAAGATGGCAATATCCTTGTTGATAATAGAAAAATTGATGTGTATGAAGGTGGAGAGGTTATCTATCACGTTAATTTCTATGGCAGACCAATAATTTGTAAGGACGAAGCAAATATGAGACGTTATGGTAAACAAGAATGTACTTTCGTCCCAAAGCAAGTAATTAACCAATTTGGTTCGATTTTAGGGCGTAGAGCCAAAGCTTATCCTGATTGCAAATTCCAAACTACATATATGAAAGATATTGACCAAGGAATTCTTTATATTCCACGGAAAATTAGCGAATCACGTTTACTTAAAAAGTTGGAAGTAGCGGAGCAGAATCTAGGCATATCTAACGAAATTATAGAAAAGCTTAAATCGAGTATACTTTCAATAGTTAAAGATTTGGGAGGACATGAATCAGAACAACTCAAAGAACTCATCAAACGTACTACCAGTTTACAAGAAGCATTTATGGCAACTCCTGAAAGAATCAAGCGTATGGTCGATGAACAGTATTGGCGTACTTACAGAGGGAAGTACGATAGACGTCATCAACATCCTTACAGTAAGTTTGGCGAACAGGGTAAACCTCCTTGGGAAGAGATAACTTCTGTTAATCCAGAAAAACCACTAATGAAGGAGGATGAAGGATGAAAGGTGAACCAGAAGAAGCAATTGAAGAAATATCACAAAAAATAGAAAGCCTACGAGAACTCAAATCTCTTACATTCCATCAAGATTTCGTTTACAAATCTATCATCAAACCAGAACTCGACAAATTAGCAACTGCGGGAAAACAATCAGTGGTAGATGCTTTTAGTCATTATTATCGTACCAATCGAAATATAATTGCTTATCTTTGGACAGAACTGGAAAACCTAAGACATCCTGAACGTAAAGATGATGAGGGGGTGCCACCATGAAACGCACAATCATTTGTCTAGTTTTATTGACGACTCTGCTTTTACCATTTCTATCAGTTAGTGCCCAAGAAGAACCAATAGAAATCAAAATCCTTCAAAACAGTGGTCTCACTCAATTTAGTAACACCAACTATACCCTCGATTGTGAAAAGGCGAGTTCGAACATAATTACGGTTCAAATTGAATCAACATTCGGCAACACTTACGTCATTTTATCACATATTATAGAGCATGTGTGGGTAGACAGTGGATTTAGACAATTAGATCGTGTTGGCAATCTTTACAGCTTTCAATTCACAGACAGTGGTCTATATCGTATCAAAGTAATTCGAGAAACAGTGAATGCAACAAGTTATCGTAATTTCTTTATCAATGTGATAGGTGGTAACGGAACGTATGCTACAGGTGATATCGAATTACTTATGGAAAAAGGACGTTGGGTAGACCGTATGATGCTAGTGTTTGACCAAAGCTGGGATAATTTTCAACAGTGGTCATTTAATGCATTTCGATTCTATAGCAATCCAATTTATGTTATAACGGATTTCATAATAGCAATCCCGATGTTTTTGTTGATGCCACAAGTTTGGTTCATTATAGCTGTCACAATATCTTTAATCATTCTAATGTATAGGCATCGAATTCGAGTTACTCAGCGTGAGCGTCAATTAACTAAAAAACATGGTGTAAGAGAAGACCTCATTCGAGATAAACGGAAAGCGGAAGAAGAAAAGCGTCTCTATTCACTTACCCGTATGCCTATTGACCATGCTTTGTCAAAGTATGGTGATGGTGATTGGTTACCACGTTCTGTTTGTTATCATGAAGGAGCACCACGTATAGGTGTATCATATCCAACTGCATACTCACTTGCTTTAGAACTTGGTGCAAACTTGTTTTCTGATAGGGCGAAATTCAAGGCACGTGCAGAAGAAATTCTTGAGGAATTAGTTGACCAACATGAAAATATCTTAGAAAAGTCTTGGATTTACAAGGATATTTCTGCTTGTTGTCGTGCAGTATCCGCAGAAACAGTTGACATAAGAGCTCAACCTATAATTAAAGATAAACTTATGCGTATCGCTGACCTTGCAGACGAAGCAGCTAAAAGAGAAACTGTAGAGCTTTTCAAAAAACTTCATGTCAAAGCAAAAGATGAGAAACCCCTTTCTGAAATTATAACAGATGCTGAAAAGCAGAAAAAGAAAACGGAGGAAAAAAGTGACAAGAAACCTTAGTTTCTTTGAGTGGAAAGAGGGATGGAGATGGCAACCACGTACGTTTAATGTAAAGATTGGTGAAAAGGTTGCTTATCTCTATAATCAAGAAGGAAAGCTCCTTACAGCATCTCCATACACTTGTAAATTCGACGAACTCAATATGACTCAATTTGGCATTAATTGTATTCAGAAACTTACAAATCTTCCACTGGATAAAGTAACACAAACATACACCGAAAAACATAAAATCAAAGAAGAACTTTGGAATATTTATCGAGTACCTATCGAGGACGAACAATTTAAGGGCATTCGTCACCGTTGGATCCAAATTCGTGATTCTGTAACTATTTTGGCGACTCCAAGACCGAATGCTCTTGGTTTTTATTATGCAGAAATTGAATCCCGAATTAATAAAGATAGATTAAAATTAATCAACGATAACGTCTTTGAACTATTCATCGATTTCTTTTTTACATTGGAGTGTTTTATAGGCAGAGAACAACTCCCACTTACCTTTTCTCAAGCATGGTATCACGATTATAAAATTTATGGAAACAGACGCTATAGTGAATCAACAGCACGTTACAATGTTAGACAGGCGTATGATAACTATATTTTTGATAAGATTGTGGACACTTTTAAAATGCAAGACAAAACAACATTTATACATATTATAACACTCTTCAAAAAGTTGAGGGGCGAAAACAAATATTATATAATGGAAACACTTCTTAACGATCCACACTTTGAAATCAATGATAACGATTACGTAGTGTATTACCCAATAATTTTTAAGAAGGAGGGAGAAGATGTTTTGTGAGAAGTGTGCAGTCCATATTTCTATGATAACTTGGGAGAGAAATAAGGGTTTATGTAAAGCATGCCGTGAAAAGAAAAAACTTAGAAAAGAAGCTAGAAAAAAACATGAAAACCGAGGGATTATAAATGAAACAAAGCATTAAAGACACCATTTTTATAGGAGCAGTTATTGCGACTTGTGCTATAATAGTTATTATATCTGGACTTTCAATTATTATGCCACTGAGAGAACAAATCAAAACAGATGAGATAAAGTTAGTAATTTTACAATCAGAGATAGATTTCTACAGACAATTTACAAATGAAACTTTAAGAAATCCAAGTTATTCAGAGTTAAGTTCATTTCTTCAAAACGACTCAACAGATAATCATTCTTACATTAAAGATACATACGTTTGTTTAGATTTTTCTTATGCGCTGATTAGAAATGCAACAATTCATGGATTTTTGTGTGGATATGCAAGTGTTGCATATGGTATATTCTCAACAGGTCATGCTATGGTAACTTTTGACACTACAGATAGAGGCTTAGTTTTTATTGAACCGCAAAATGATGAAATGCATAAACTATCCACAGGTGACAAATATAATAGTGGGGTTATAGAAGAAATAACATTAATTGAGCGAGGTGAGAAATGATAGAAAATCCGATAATTCAAGCAATCATCTTAATACTATTTGGCATCAGTCTAGGTATGCAAATTAGTATGTGGTACTGGGGACGGATAGCGAAGAATGTTTTCTTCAAATTGATAGCATTACTCGGAGTTAAATTAAAAGCAACAGACATGACAGCAAAGCGAGCATGGATTATAATAAATAACATAGCAAGCAAACTGTTAGAAGAGGTAGAAGATGAAGAAGGAGAAAGAAAACTTAAAGACGAAATTACAAAACATCCTAAATAATGTACTTGATTATTGGGCTGAAATGGAGTTTAATATCTTTCGTGTTAAGCAGATATCAAGATTCGCACTTATATTAACCATAGGTGCTGTCTTCTTTATCTTTATGCACAGTCTACTACTTCCTGAACAATGGAAATGGTACTGGAAACTGGTGGGTGCTTATTTCTTTCCTCCAGCAGGCAAAGAAACAATAATTCCATTAGCACTCAATCGTGGTATTCCAGAATTCATATGGGGCTTTAGTATTTGGGTTTTTGACCTTATGATGTGTGCGACAGTTCTGACTAATTGGTGGTTAATAGCAGTCATAATCAAATACATCAAGCCCATCGACAAGCGGATAACCAAATTACAGAAGAAGACCCAATCAATCAAAGAAAAAAAGTATGGTATATTTCTCCCTGCCATCTTACTTCTGTTTATGATTATTCCATTCCAGGGAAGTGGTGCTATCTCAACAGCATTCATTGGAACATGGCTCGGATTCCGCCCAAGGGATATCCTAATTATGGTCGCTATAGGCTCACTCATTTCTATAATCTTTGTTATGATTGCTTATTTAAATATTTTGGATTTACTGTGAGGAGAATGAAACGACCGACTAATGATGAAGAATGTAGGGCATTATTAAGAGATGTATGTGGTAGAACAGAAGAACAAATAGATGCAATCTTTGAATTTGCAAAGTTGGCAAAAGAGTTAGAGAAAAATAGGAAATCAAAAGAGGCAAGAAAATGAATGGGCTATGGTTTGTGATACTACCTATTACAATAATATTTGTCTGTCTCTTACTACAGTTATTGAGGCTTTTTCTAAAAGACAAAAGGAATTAACACATGAAAGAAAATACTGAAATAATAATAGATAGTGTAATTTTAGCAATTGTTCTCATAATTGTGGTTGTATTTATGACTACTACTAAATGAACTTTGTGATATATATGATACTCACATTCAAAGTCAAACATAACAGGGATTTCTCCCACGAACTACAACTTGCTCATAAGGTTGCAGAGTTTGCCCTTAGAACAGGCAGTCGTAGCTCAAAGGATGTCAAGCATATTGGTTTGAAATCCGTGATTGCAAATATGATACTCAAGAAGTATTCGAGAGATAAAAAACTAAAATGTGTTCACAGAGTTGTTTTAGCAATTCCAAATCAAGGAATACATGTTGACAAACAAAATAAAAATATTAACATACCATCTCTTAAACTTAATTTAGATTATCGGTTTCGCAACGATTTCAAGAAGATAAACCAAATTGAAATCAACAAAGATTATGCTTTTATAAGTGTGACTATTGACGAACCGTCAACAAGAAAGGTTGATGGATATATTGGTATTGATAGAAATACTACAGGTCACGTTGCAGTGGTTGGAAATCCAAATACAGGCAAAGTATTAAAACTTGGCAAGAAAGCAGAATACATCCATAGGAAATATAAGAACATTAGGAGGGATTTGCAGAAGAAAGGTAAATATGGTCTTGTTAAGAAGATTAAGCATCGTGAGAGTAACATTGTTCGTGATTTGAATCATAAAATCAGCAGGAAGGTTGTTGATACTGCTGATAAAAACAATACTGGTATCAAATTAGAAGATATTAAACAGATTAGAAGGCATGTGAAATCCCGTAAGGGTTTTAGGTATTCTTTGAACAGTTGGTCTTATTATCAACTGGAACAGATGATATTGTATAAGGCTAAGTTGCTTGGGATACCTGTTGCTTATGTTGAACCAGCATACACAAGCCAGAATTGTAGTAGATGTGGTCATTTAGGTAATCGAGACGGTAAAAGTTTCAAGTGTCCATCTTGTGGACACGTAGATCATGCGGATAGCAATGCATCGTTCAATATTGCAAAGCGTCAACCCAAGGATGATCGATTATGCGTAGACAGAGATGCGTATAAGGGGAGCACTGATACCCCACAAACGGCAATGATGGGAACGACATTAACCGTAGAACCCCACGGTCTTTAGACATGGGAGTATGTCAGTGCTGAATGAGGAGTTGAAAAAATAGGAGGCAAAAGAGTGGCAGAATTGAGTAACCTAGGACAGTTCCTCCCTAATAGAATTTTCAGGAAGAAAAGACCGTTGGCTATGCGGTGGTTCTTGGTTTATTTTTGTATTCATTTTTTGCCTACCCAAAAGTCAAGAACGAATCTCCGTCACTCTGCTAAATCCTAAGATATTAATAAGAAAAGAGGAAGCAAAATGAAAAGAAATTATAAAAAATATGATTCAGAAGAAACAATACAGATTATTAATGATTTCAAAGATGGAGACAGGAAAAAGAGAATTGATATTTGGAATTATTGTATGAATAAACAAACCCTGTGGGAACAATTACTTTGGGAACTTGCAGGTATTGAAAAAAAAGACAGGAAATATTGAGGAAGAAACATGAAAAAAAATATATATAAAATAGGGTTGATACTCGTCATTTTGAGTATCGTTGGAGCTGGTGTAGCAAGTGCGAGCATAAATTTGGCAGATACAAGTGATTATGACCAAAACTTGGGAAAAGTTTTAATATTTTATACAGATGGTGCAAAGATAAAAAACATTAATGTAACTCTAAGAAACTTAGAAAATGAAAGCGTAATATACACCGATTATATAACTTATGATACTCCTAAGCAGTTTCAACCATTTATAATTAATGAATCAATGTTTGGCAACTATACATACATGATATATGAAATAGTTGTTATAGCCGATGATAATACTTCTTGTTGGTTTTCGGGGTATTTTTCTACAATTATACTAATAGATTATCATAAAATAGAAAATACAGTTGAAGAAATTGTTAATGATTCTAATGCTGCGCTCAAATCTGACATAATGATGTGGATGCTGAACAATTCTTCTTATATAAAGCACTTCTCTGGGCTCGAAGCAAATATCGAAGAAACAATGAGCACTTACATCGATGGAGTTGTAGCGACACTAAGGTTGGTCGGTTATTCAGACACCCAAATAGACGAAATGAAAGAAGTTATAGCAGCTGGTTATCTATCAACTCTACGAACAGAAAAAGAGCAAAGACTCGAAATCGCTCAAGCCGAACAACGTGGTTGGTGGAGTGGCGTCCAATTAGTAGCTATCTTTATTGTCGTTATTATAGCTATCGTAGGAGCCTGGGTATTTGTAAAAGGTAAATTCAGGTTACCATTCGTTGGTCGTATTAAAAGGATAGTTGAGACTACTGGAGATTCAGATATCTTTGGAACGGGGTGATAAAAAATGGAAGAATTAGAAGAAGTAAAAAATGCAATACAAATTTGTGTAAATTTTGAGAAGAAGCAAGAAATTAAGATAATCAATCCTAAAGGTCGAGCAGCTTTTGTGCAAATGTGGAACCAATACGAAAAACAAAACCGGGTAAAGAACTTTGTAAAAGATACAGTCCGTGATGAACTGAAACCTATGCAGAATGTTTTAACTGCAATAGCGGAAAAACTTGAAATTGATGTTTTTGCTGTGTCTGTAAATCCAGAGAAAGTCGAAGAGGCTGAAGACGCGATCGATAATGGCAAAATAAAACAAACAGAGTGGAAACGGATTACCAAGTCTGATGAACTTAATGTTTATCAGTATAAAAACCATGTTATCAATGTTATAGTCGATGCTACAGGCAAAAAGATGGCGAATATAGATGACGGTCAATATGTCAAAATCAAAACGAATGAAGATTTAGAGAAACTCAAAAAACAAGTTGAAGATATGCCAAATGGAGCGAAAGAACAATAAAAATACTAACTTATGAGGTGACGTTATGAGCAAGCTCGGCATTATATTATCTGTTCTGATATGTGTGTTTGATGTTTGGTTACTTTATTGGGTAGTGGCAAATATGGGGCTGTGGTATACACCAATTGTATTTTTTGCAGTAGTGGCAATTGCGTACTTTAATTTCCTCCTTTTCATACTTTCTTTTGTTTCATCTAAAGAAGGAAAAGAACAGACCCAAACCAAATCAAAATAAGGAGTGTAACAAAATTATGAATAAAGAGGAAATAGTTGCAGTACTGCTGTTTATTCCATACTTTATAATCTTGTGTATGGTATTAGTATACCATTCAATATTTGAATGGTTACATGGAATAAGGAAGTGAAGTAAAATGAAAACAGGAAATGTTATTTTAGCAGTATTTTTTTGGTATATGGCTATTGAGTTGCCAATCAAGGTATACGAACTTATAACAGAATATACTCTACAAGAATATCTACCGTTAGAACCATTGACTCTGGGTTTAATTATCTTTGGTGTATTCATCATACTAGGTTGTGGATCTTTAGTTATAGGAAGAGACATAAAAATTAAACACTCAGTAAAAGTACAATCCACAGAAGATAAAGTAGATGATATTTTTGAGAAAGATATACCATGAGACGAAAATGGCAGAAACCCAAAGTTTATGAAGTTACAGTTGTACGTACATTAGGAAAGAATATCGTTGAAGTGTATTTTGAGTACGATGATAGACTTGTCAACCTCATGAGACGACTCAAAGGTAGATACCGAAAGACACCATTTAAGCACTGGGAATTTCTACAAAGCAAAGAACAGGAAGTAATTGACACTATTAGAAAAGCAAGGTACAAAGTTACTATAATTCAAAAACAACAAGAATTTCCAGACGAACCAGAGATAATAGAAAAGTTAGGTGTTTGTCCAACTTGTGGTCGTTATGGTTTCTATGGTCGAGATAGAAAATGTGGTAGGTGCAGGTGAATCATGCCAAAGAAGAACGAATTTCCCATTGAACCAATTAAACACACAATGATAGCTTTACGTTGCATACTCCTGTTGGTAATATTTTATGTTGTTGTAAGTATCATCATACTGGCTTATACTGACCGAGCCGAATTCTTGACTCAAATAGTTGTCTATAGTATTGCTGGATTTTTTACATTCTTCATGGGATATTTTGGTTGGGTCCTTGCAAGTCAAATAACTGAATGGCTTACTAAAAGGAATTGATAGAATGAAAAGACCAACAGGATTGACGACAGTTAGGATATTATTGGCAGGATCGTTAGTATTGATAGTAAGTATCATTATTCGTCGTTTCTTTGAGTGGATATGTTCATGAAACCTGGTCAAGAGAAAGCAGGCATTTCTAAGGGAATGTATGTAGGCTATAATGGCAAGATGCCATACTTGGCTAAAGACGCCGCGAAGGCTTACCCAGGAACTCCTGGAGCCCCTTCTGCTAAGTAATCTTGGGGGTTCCCACCTTTTCTTTACAGGAGATATTAGAATGAGTGTGAACATTGAAGAAATATCAATTATAATTCCAACATGGAATAGCATGCCAGAGCTAAAACAAACTCTTTCATCTTTAGAAAATGCTTTCCCTAAAGGTGTTATAAAAGAAATAATTATTGTCGATAAAGAAAGTACAGATGGTACAATTGAATATGCAAAAACATATGGTTGCATTATTATTACTGATACAAAATCTCTTGGTTCAGCAAGACTTACAGGACTTAACTATGCGGATACAACGTGGGTTGCTTTTATAGATAGCGACATTAAGCTTCCAGAGGGCTGGTTTGAAGAGATGATATTCTCAGTGAATAATAGGTATCTAGCGGTGCCTGATAATATAGGATGGATATATGGGCGAACCATTGATGATATAAGTCCTTTGAGAGAAGAAAAGCTCTATAAAATGAAAATGGAACTTACTGTGAAAGGGCGAACTGTAAAACATAGGGCATATACCAATAATACTATCTGTTTGAGAAAGCCACTGTTAAATGCAGATATCGAAGAATTAAATGCTTGGGAAGATTACATCATGACTCAGTGCATGCTTGATGCTGGCTACGAAGTAATTGAATTCCCAATAATCTGTACCCATATTAGGAGCGAAACATATGATAAATTTGGACTTATGACTGAGGCTTGGGGGATTGCAGGAGAACTCAAAGCAAAGGGAATTAACATAAGAACATTGTTAAGACCCTTTTGGTTTTTGTACTGGGGGGTAAAAACAACCGTTCATTTCAAGGATATTAATCATTTTAGATTTAATCTATCTATCTTTTTAAGCATGATAAAAGCACTATTTAAACTGAGAGAATCTTTTACATGGAGTAGAGAACGTTGAGAAAGCAAATAGAAGCAACATGGTATGAGCTGAAACAATTTGTGAATCCTATCCGCCCAACGATAAATGTAGTTAAAAAATTAAATAGAAAACATCTTATTGGTGTAGAGATAGGAACCTACCTAGGTCAAAATGCTCAAAATATATTGCAAAATCTCTCTATCAATAAATTGTATCTAGTTGACTCATACACTCCTTATACTGAAGATATTGGGTGGGAAGGAAATGAAGATATATATATTCATGCAAAGAATCGGCTAAAAAGCCATTCAAATAAAATTATTTTTATCCGTAAATTTTCAGATGATGCTCTTGATGACATAGAAGAAAAAGTAGATTTTGTATATATTGACGGGAATCATCAATATGAATATGTAAGAAGAGATGTTCGGAACTATTATCCTTTGGTGAAAAAAGGCGGTGTGATAGGTGGTCATGATTTTTTTACAGATAATGGTGTAGCTAATGCAATAACAGAGTTTGCACGTAAGAATAGATTAAAACTTTATTTGCGAAGACCTGACTGGTGGATTGAATGTTGAACAGGCATATTTCTTTTATAAAATACAAATTAATAGGAGGATGAAGAAATTAAAATATCAGCATTAATAATCACAAAGAATGAAGAAAAAAATATCCGCAGATGCCTCGAGAGCGTAAAATGGGTAGATGAAATCATAATTGTAGACGCTTGTAGTACAGATAGTACAGTGAAAATTGCCAAAGAATATACTAGTGACATTTTTATAAAAAATTTAGGTTTTGGTGAAAGTAGAAGATTAGCTCTAAAAAAATGTAGTAGTGATTGGATATTATCTTTAGATGCAGATGAAGAAATACCTGATAAATTGGCAAAAGAAATTCAAACTGCCATAAAAAACAATTATTATGATGCATATAAAATACCAAATAGAATATTGGTTCTCAGTGGATGGACTGAATATCCAATAGCACATTCGCCAGATACTAAATTGGTAAGAAAAAATAAAGCCGTTCTGGTGGATACAAAAGTTGGTGAGCATTATGAGGCTACTGGACGAATAGGCAAATTAAATAATTATTATATTCATCGTCAAAATAATTCTGTATCTGATTATGTAATTAAAAAATTAGATAGATATACCACATTGCAGGCAGAAATGAAATTTAATAATGGAGATAAATTTAGTTTTATAAAATTAGTATATGTTACTATGAGATATTTCATTTGGGAATATATATTGCTAGGTCAGATAAGATTTGGTACTCGTGGTCTTTTTCAAGCTATGATGAAAGCAAATTTCGCCTTCTTATCGGAGATAAAATTATATGAAAAAAACAAATAGTAATTGGATGGGAGCAAGCGATGAAAGGATATATTGTTGATGGAGAAAAAATACAACTGATTCAGGCAGATTGGGAAATACTTGTAATGCTCGACGGTTGTCGTTACGATCTGTTCAAAAAGAACTTACCAGCAGAATTGAAAAAATATGAATTGAAAAAAGCAATCAGCAATGCACACGGCACATTTGAATGGTTAGAAAAAAATTTCAATCAAAAGACAAATATCATTTACCTCTCTCCATTAATTTATCTTGATAGATATCTTCCAAAAATTAGAAATAAATTTTCCGATGTAGTTGATGTTTGGAAAGAAGGGTGGGATACGAGCATGAACAATATTTCTCAAAAGTATGTGACGGAACAAGCAATTCATTACTCAAAACAAAATAAGAGAATAATTGTACATTATGGTGCATTTTGGGGCGGGACTTATCCAACATATAAAGAAGGAGTCTTTTGGGAGATGAGGCTGTTTTGCCAGAAAAACATACCAACCATCATATTATGGAATATAAATAAACTTTTCAGTCCGTCAAAAGCAATCGAAAAAAGACAAAAAATAATAGAGCGTTACGAGAGACAACTAAAAACCTTTTTTCCTCCTGTTTTACAACTAATTAAGCAAACGAACAAAAAAATATTAATAACTGCAGACCATGGGACGTTACAGGGGGAATTTGGATATTATGGTGCTCATCATAGTAGATTAATACAAAACAAAAAACTTGTTGAGGTGCCATGGATGGAGATCAAAAATGATGAAACATAAATTGAAGAAAGCAAGCTATCTTGCTGGTAAAGTGAAAGTTTGGCAAATGAGGTTAGCTTCATATGTTGCGATAGTTAATTTCGTAATGATATTTTATCTATATATTCTTGAGTCGCCAATGGGATTTGAATGGTATCATTGGTTGGTACTCATTGTTGGCGGAATAATAGTTATTGTCTTTATTGATACAAAATTTATTCTTCCTTCTTCACAAGTCTATACTTTCAATAAAAATCCTGAATTTGTTAAATTAAAGGAGCAAGTACATAAAAATAAGGTGATGCTTGATGCAATAATGAAACATTTCGATATTAAGAAGAGATGATTGATGAAACTTAAAATGATTGTAAGGAGAAAAAGGTATATCTATGAAAAAATTATTTATCGCTACTACATTTCTTTGCATTTTATTTCTCTTCATTTATCATTTCGTACTTAATGACACAACCGAAATTGATTTGTTGTCTCACTTTTTTGGTGGTATCTCGGTCACTATTGCTTTAACTTATATTACAACAAACTTTTCACCAACTCAGTTTAATAGACCAGAAATAATTTTGTTTATGTTGTTCATTGCAATAGCGGTTTTTGAATTACTAGAATATCTATTTTTTACTTATCTGTTAACAGACATCTATCCCCTCTACACTCAAGAATATGTAATGAGTATTGTGAATATAGCGGACACAACAACTGACACTATCGCAGGTATGATTGGAGGCACTCTATATTTGATTTATAAAAGGCACGGAGCCACCAAATATTGAGAAACAGTGATTTCCTATACAGTATCGAGGGGCAGGCTAAAGCTTATCCCAACGAACAAAGTACTTTATAACTACTACGTACGCGACTATCTTTTTTCCGAAATTAGATAGATATATATACTATATATATCTCAAATGCAAATGATGCCATAACCACCACCATTTTTGTAGACAGAACACGACAAGCCAGTGAACTCTTTTTGTCATTCTTTGTTTGATTAAATTGGACGCTTGTACTCAATGGTTACGTTTCAATAGAAAATTATTTAAATCAGCAAGCGGTTTATGATATTGGGGTATGACAGAATGCTAATTCCGATTCTCGTCATATTCATCCTGTTCTCTTCTTGCGAGAGTTGAGAGCATCTCCAACAGTCATACCCCTCGTCGGATTTTCGTAAAACATCGGATCGTTAAAATACCGAATCGTAAAAATAGCGGAATAGTTTTAAATAGAAGTTCAGATAAAGTTATAATTGGCGATAAACACGAAAGAATCAAACAAAGGACTATTCCTAGACAAATACTTTCTATACCGAGCATATGGGTACAACAACGATGATGCTTGGAACAAAGCCAGAGCATACATGAAAAGTGTACATCTTTTTAAGTAATCTTGGGATTTATCAAAATCCCATATCATTCGTCCATGGAATTCCTTAAAAACAGAAAACACTATATGCTATACATAGCACGTAGTGTTATTTTTATATGTAGTAGTAGAACCACTATACAGTGTTATTATTATTTAGCGAAAATACTATATGCACTTACCGAATATAGTTATTTTGATGGAAATTATTCTCAAAGGGAAGGACAAGCCCACTCGTATTCTGAGACCATGCGAAGCACGAATGTTAATCGATGCGATCCCTAAAAATGAGAATAAAGACAAATTCGAGGCTTTGCTTTATACGGGTGCACGTTATAGTGAATTAAAATGGTTATATGACAACCCTAAGATGTTTGCAGATAAAACTATCAAGATATTTTCGACCAAAGGTAAAGCTGTACACACAGAAAGATATATACGTTTGAATACATCAGGACAACGGGCAGTCAACTACTTCTTACGTGCTAAAAGAAATCTACCACATTATACAGTTTGGGATGAAAACTTAAAGCGATGGGCAAGGATGGCAAACCTGGATCCAACTGGAATAAGTATCAAAACAACTCGTAAAACCTATGAGTCATGGTTGGTAACAGGTTATCCTAAAAAGCTAGACTTTATCTATTTATCGCAAGGACATACAAAGATGACTGCTTTAGATTTCTATTTGATGTTACCATTCACTGAAATAGATATGGAGGAGATGAAATTCTATACGGATGGGTGGATATGAATATCAGGGTTATCTAACATTTCAGGAATAGTAAAAGTTCAAAACCCAGTTAAGTTATCAGCTTTAGTTATAAAGCTCATCACTTAATTTCAATCGAAAGTAATATAAACCCTACCATATATACTATTACTGATGAATATGAACCTAGACCTAAACCGAATCGGAAAAAATGAAGCTGGAGAAACGACCGTAACAGGTCATGGTGTTTTTTTGAATGGGAGATTAACCACTCCTAAGAGGAACAAGTGGGTGGTTGATTAAAAATGAATTACTCGCATATAGAACTCAACTTCAACAGAATCAGATTACTAGATAGAAAGGGAATGGTAATCAAAACATTTACGCAAAAAGAAACTCTGAAATTCATCGAAGAAGGATTATACCGAATATATGGCTGGAAAAAGGTGGACTAAGGATGATAAGAGGTTACCAGGCATTTACAATTGGCGATTATCTCGGTTCTAAAGAAAACCTATCATTTACACTATACGGTAAACCATTTGACAATCTTCCCACTTTCCAGAAGGATTATATTCAAAAACAGATCGAGAAAAAGCAATTATACGGTTATTACAGTGAGTGGCTAACAGAGAAACTCATACTTGCGACGGTGGTGAGCTAAAAATGACGGAATTTACATACACAAACCAAAGTCGAGGAGACGTTACCAGAATAATACCATGTAACGACCGCTTCCTAGATGGTATTTTAGTAAGAATCAAGGAGGCTTAGAGATGCGGAACAGCATACAACTATGGATTAGCAACCAGATCGTGACAGACATACACTACAACGGCATATCGAACGCTGTTTTCAAGGAGGACTAAGAATGACAGATGAAGAACCAATATTTAAGGACGGCAGACTCCATGTGTTTGAAAAACATTATATCCTGATAGCATTAGACGAATAAATCAAACGAACAAAAACTTTAGTTGAAGAAGCTGAAAAGCATAAAGACGATGGCAGATGGGTTGCAATTGGAGAAACACTTAAAGGACGATATTTGCGAGAGTTGCAAGTCACATATGACAGGGTTAAAGTAACACCAGAAGGCAGTTGGTAAGTAAAAAGGAGTCCTAAAAATGAAATCTACAAAACGAAAATCATGGCATAACGGATTTGTGTTCTGCCAACACTGTGGATGCTCAACCGTAGAGTGTAAAAAAATGCACAAGCAAATAGTCGAGTATTGTTGTCCAGAATGTAAAGCCGAGAGGGATGATTAAAAATGATTTATGGTGGATGTAGAAAAGAAGGTGCAAGAATACATCAATGTACTTTATGTAAACATAAGATTTATGGTTGTGAAGAATATGAAAAACAATTAATTGCTTTTGGAAAACCATTCATAAAAATAAAAAATAAAAATATGCCTGGTGGTTTTTTATTGGTATTTCTTGATAAAGATTTATGTAATATTCATCCAATGGAGGACTAAAATGAAAGAGAAATGTTCCACGAAATATTGTCGTGGGGAAGTCGCTTTAACTTATCTAGGTAAGTCATTATGCCAAGATTGTTATGAAAAATTAGATGAAAAGGAGAGAATGAGTATGAAAAATGAAAAGAAGAGAACAGACAAAAATATAGACGCAGGTGAAGTAGTCAAAAAGACCGCAAAAGAAATGTTGGATGAGAATGCTGAGAAGAAAATAAATCAGAAAAAGCGAGAATATCCTAAACCAGAAGTTACTGCTGAGGATTTTATCTCACAACTGAAACCACTAGGCATCACAACGAAAGAGGACAAAACTGGAAATATCGGTTTGATACTAGACAGAGCAATAACTTATATCCAGAGGCGGAAATATGGTATGTCTTACCAAATCCTGAAAAGAGTAAATGGAAACCTTAACTGGTATCAATCAGGAAAAGTCGTAACAAAGAAAGAACTCACCGAGAAGATCGAATTAATCAAAGAATACATCAAGAACAAGAATCCTGAGACACTCGTAAAGTTAGGATTTCTCGAAATCGGGGCTGAGAAGACACCAATGAAACCAAAAAAGCGGATCGCTAAAAAATCAGTAAAGCCAAAGAGCAAAAAATCATTGAAAAATTCAAAAATCGAAAATAAACAAATCATAAGTAAGTTACAATCTAGGATCGATGATTTGGGAAATGGAAGCAAGGGAATAAATGTATCAAACTATCCTATAACCGATACAGTAAAATCGTGGATTGACGATAGTGGATATACCCTAGATGGAAGTACGCTTCTAGTTAACCATAATTAAAGATAAGTAATAGTCTAATATAGAACAGGAGGAAAAATAATGGAACAGGAATGTGTAGTAATAAAAAAGGCTGAGAATATACCAGAGGTCAGAGAAGTACCTGTCCGAGTGTTACGTTTGGGTACTGATTACAAAGCGATTGTTGAAGACGATACCAACGAAACGTTGAGTATAGTGTCGGACAAATATC
>BPTK01000073.1 GCA_023705905.1 Candidatus Heimdallarchaeota archaeon | reverse complement strand
TAATTTGATCGCTGATGGAATGATGCATAATTTCTCTTGGGACTTCAATTTTGCCGTAACTAATAGGGGAGGAGGACTGAGAGATTATTTCAGAGAAGGAGATATAACTATCGCGGATGTTGTTTCGGTTATTCCATTTGAAAATAATATACTTGAAATCACTGTTACAGGATCAGAACTTAATGATATTATTAGATATAATCACGGCTATAATGTTTATAGTGGAATTATCTACAGTTATAGTAACAATCCTTCATTTCACATCACATCAATTAAGATTTATGAGGCAGGAGCATTTGTGGATATTGACATGTCAAAGATATACACTGGATTGATGACTGATTATACATGGTGGGTTAACTATCAAGGTCAGTTTTCTGCTTATGACACAGGAGTGCATTATCGCGATGCAGTAATAGATTATTTCAGAACTCTAGATGATATCTCCCTACATACAATTGATGGTAGGATATTTGAATCTGATGAAGGACCTCTAGTTTCAGAGTTCTCACAAATGTCTATATTCCTTTTTGGAACATTCATGCTATCTATAATCACCATAAGTTATTTTGCGAAATATAGTAAAAAGAATTGACCTGTTATCTTCTAGGGAGTTAACTTCTTAGAAGAAATCTTTCTACTTCTTTATACTATTTCTGTAAAGTCACAAAAGATATTAAGTTACTTACGCAGTTTTCTATGAAAATAATGAACGTTCAACCTTCTGAAGTTAGTATACCTAAAGATTTGGAGAAACAACTAATCGGATATGATTGGCATAAAGTTAATATCGGTTGGTCGCGTTCAAAAATCTATAAATTAACAAGAAAAAATAAATCTACTCTTTTCCTCAAAATAAACAGATATTCAGGTGATTTGTTCTTCAACCATGAATATGACATGTTAAGTTGGTTGAAAGGTAAAGTGTCTGTTCCTGATATTATCTATCATAGTAAAAATTCCGATAATGAATTTCTGCTCCTCACTGAAATTCTTGGAGAGGTTTCATATGAAGTATTTTCGAGATCTGATATCGAAGCTAATCTTAAAATCTTAGCTAAGGGCTTACAAATTTTTCATACTTTACCTCTAGGTAATTGTCCTAACAAAATAGATCTTGACACTATGATTCAACATGCCAAGGAAAGACTTGAACAAGGTAAGATCAATAGTAAAAACTTCGATGTCAGATGGAAACACAAGACCCCCTATGAGTTATTTGAAGATGTTAAACGATTAATACCAAGAAGAATTGAGAAAGTAGTAACTCATGGAGATTATTGCTTACCAAATGTGATGATACATGAGGGTGAATTGAGTGGATTTGTTGATTTAGGTTGTGCAGGAATTAATGATCGATACTATGATTTAGCGGCAATAACTTGGAGTATTTCATACAATTTCGGAGAGAAATGGCTGCCATTTTTCTTTGAGAATTATGGGATTAATTATGATGAAATTGATAGAGAAAGATTGCTTTTTTATCAGATGCTTAATGAATTCATAGAGTTTTAAGATTTTGCTCAATTATCTTAAGCAGTCAATCAGAATCTTCAGTTGAATCGAAAGGAAATACCTTTTTGATTTTGGAAAAGTTAATATTCTGTTATAATTTCTTCTTGCTGATGACAAAGTATCTCAAGTATACTAACAAGGTTGTAACTTTTTGTATCTTTGTTCTGTTAGTAAACTTGAATGTTCTAATTGGCTACTCAACTATAAACCCCCTTAGTGAATTTAATTCTGTAACACAAAATGGTCAAATTTTGCAGTTTAACGAAACAAATGCTTACAATCATATCTCCTCACAATTGGATATAGGTTATCGAGTTCCAGGGACTTCAGATCATGATTTCTGTGCTGATTGGATACGTGATCAGATACACACTCATGTTGACTCAATTATTACTCACAATTTTACTATTCAGAAAGAAGGTCAAGCAGCTTATGAATGCCAAAACATTCTAGGCAAAATGAACACAGATGAAGAAAAAATTGTTATTTTAGGTGCTCACTGGGATTCTCGTAATGTATCTGAAAAAGACTATATTGACCGACATCTACCCATTCCTGGTGCAAACGATGGTGCTTCAGGAGTTGCTGTTTTAATAGAACTAGCAAGGATTCTTTCGTATTATACTGATAACCTTACGTGTCAAATTTGGTTTCTCTTTATAGATGCAGAAGATCAAGGTTTAACAAATGGTATGTATGGTATACAAGATTGGAATTATGTTGAAGGTTCGCCCGTTTTTGTAGAAGAAATTGATGATTTTTATGATTCTTCTAGCGAGGAATTAGAGTGCTTCATTCTACTTGACATGGTAGGAGGAACAAATCTTACTTTTATCAAAGAGTCAAGATCTGATGAGGCCTTACATGAAAGTATTTTCAATGAAGGACGGAATTTAGGTTATAATGATTCCTTCCCAATTTCTCCGAAAATCATGTCAATTACTGATGATCACATACCATTCAAATCATTGAATATTCCAGTTATTGATTTAATCATTGATTTCATATATGGAGATTGGACACATCACCATACTCATTCAGATGATTTGAGCAATATCGACATAGAAAGTCTGAGAATAACTGGTCGTACAATTGAATCATTCATAAAAAATTACTTCTCTCTAAATTCTAGTCAAACTTGGAACGATGACGATTTTATATTCCCATTATGGGGTTATTCCTTAATTGGAGTGGTTATTATTGTAGCCGTTACAGTAGTTTTTCTCTACAGAAAAAAATAGAAAATCAAATGCCGAATTCTTATACTGCAAATGTTAATAAAGAAGAATGCACAAGAAATATAACAGTAAGAGAATTCGAGAGGTTATTTCATGAAAATTTCTAAAGATGATGTTAAATATCTAGTTTTTGAGGGTGGAGGTGGAAAAGGCTTGATTTATCTAAGTGCAATCCAAGCGCTTGAACAATTGGAGATATTAACATATAATGTTGTTAATGTGAACGGAAAGAACGTGTTTCGTTTAGACAATAAAAAAATCCATGGTGTCGCTGGGACATCTGTTGGCGGACTTACAGCTTTACTTGTTGCGGCTGGTTTTACAACAAAGGAAATATTCAATATTTTAACAAGTGATTTAGACGAAAAGATTCTTGATTCAGTGGAATTTGGAAAGATACCTACTGTTCACACGTTGGAGAACCCTAGACACATAATTAGTGACAGACCAATCGATAAAGATAGAATGTTATTTGACAAATACTGGGATACCATTAAACAATCGGGCAGAAGATCGTTGAGAGATTTGGTTAAACTCCCAGTAAAAGCTTTTAAAGAATTCAATATGGGCTTTTTCTCAGGACTAGTCAAATGGTATATAGATTACGAATCGAGAAAAGTTGTAACCAAAGAACCTAAGCATGAAATATTCGGTGTTATTCAAGATATAGCAAAAACAAAAACAACGAAATCTGCTATAGACATTGTTTTAGAAAATTCAGCAGATAGTATGTATAGCTTGAAATATGATCTCGGCCTTTTTTTGTCTGAATCTTTAAGAGATGCTGTTGATGAATTTATCGAGTACAAATCTGGAATTAAGAATTGTACTTTTGAGCAATTCTATAATACTTTCAAAGTTGACTTAGTTCTTACTGCATTCGATGTATCCACCAACGAGGTATACTACTTCAGAAACAATGAAAGATGGAAAAATCTTTGTGTTGCTGATGCCTTAAGAATGTCTGTCAGTATTCCCATGGTATTCAAACCTGTTGTTATGAAAATTGATGGAGACAAAATCATAACTGTTACTGATGAAATCTCTTCAGCAAATTATATTGTAGATGGTGGATTAGGTAACAATTTTCCCATTCATGTATTCGACAAAGAAGATTCTGATGATTTAAACCCACATGTGTTAGGTTTCAGACTCATAACGGCTAGACCTTTCGTAGAAGGGGAAACAACATTCTTTGGTTACTTGGAAAATATCTTCCTCTCCCTGTTAAAATTAACTTCAGAATCTCAGTTAAAAAGAGAGTCTGAGAGAAATCAAACTATTGATTTAGACACTGAAGGAATTAATTTCTTAGACTTTACATTTGAGACAATCGCTGCAAAAACACTTACAGATGCAAAAGATTTAACGCTTAACTATTTCAAATGAAATCTATATTCTTCACTTTTTGAATTTCTTTTTTTTATGATGTCAAATATTTTGTGAGTACCATTGATTTCATTATTTCATAGTTAGAGATACCGCGTTTTATATAAATACTTAAGAGAGTCAAGTGTTTTAAACTCATAATGAAGAGAGTTTATGTAGGATTACTACTTACAATTCCTTTTATTGTAGTCGTACCAATGCTTTCTGGATTATCGATAATCTATAATGACTATTTTCGTTATATGAAAACTGTTATTCTGTTAGCTAATTTGATAATATGTATATTCTTTGCTATCAAATGCAAGGAACGTGATGAAAGAACTTTCTTCATTCTTCTTAGTGCTTCCATGTTTTTCTATTTTATTGATGGAATATTTGATATAATATCTCTTAATTCAAGTTACCCAATCCCTATTTATGATGCAATTTCAGACTTTGTGGGAAATTTACCCATCCTTATCTTGCTAATTTATAGAATTATTGTGGATTTTAAACACATCAAAAAAGAGAATAGAACCAATTTACTTCTAGGTTCAATAGTGTCCTCTTCAGGTTTTGTTTTAGTAGGTATTATTGCTTTAAGAATCGCTTTTTCAAAGGCAGAAATATCTGTAAGTGATATCTTGCTATATCTTCCTTTCTTAATTGTCACTGTTTCGATAATGGTCTTATTAGTTACTCTCTATATTCTTTATGTAGAGGTAAATTTCAGGTACTATATACTAGCTTTGTTAACTGGTTATTTCTTTGCCTTTATTGGAGATGTTTTTGAGTTTTTGTATGCTATTGATGGTGTAAAGGCGGACCGAATTACAGCCAGATCTATGACTTTATTTGCGTTTACTTTATTGTTTGTTGTGCTTATATGGATTAATCAAAGCAATATTAGCATTTCAACACTAAGTCAAGTTGAAGCAGAAAGAGAGAGATACAAAAAACTATACCTTGATTTAGATGATAAATTAAGAGATTTGCTTGTCTTAACTCAATTCTTACGACATGATTTTGGAAATGATATTGTAGTAGTTTCAAATGCTCTTGAGATCTTTAGGGAAAAACCGTCAACAGATCTACTAGTAATGGCTGAAAATCGTCTGAAAAGGATGGAAGATAGAATAAGCAATTTACGAACAAAAGAAGAAATCTATTCCAGTCTTAAAACACAAGCAATTCCCATAATATTTATTGAAGATATTACTAAATTATTCAAAAACATCTCTGTACGAATAAAGAATAGACGGTTACACATTCGAGGAAACCAGCTTCTCAATGCTGTGCTTTTCAACATAATTGACAATTCTTTCAAGCACGGAGGAGAAAATGTTGAAGTACAAATTGATGTTGATACAAAAGATGATTTCTGTATCATAAAAATTATAGATAACGGAATAGGAATGACAGAACAACAGAAAAAGAATATCGAAAATCAAATAGCCACTCTAGATGAGAACCTAGAAATTCCTGATAGCGTGGGTCTTACATTAGCTAAAACAACTGTAAAAGGTCTTAATGGAGAATTCATCATAGAAGATAACAAACCACATGGGACAGTCATAATTCTTGAGTTACCTCTATTTGAAGAGCAGTAATAATAGACTTCCTTTATTTTTGAACCTTATTAGAAATTTATTTAAGTGCCTATAATCGATTTGGCACTGGTATAGGACATGATATTACAGTTCAAATATTACAACCATGAGAGAGATTTCAAAAGAGTGAGGAGTTTTTACATAGATAATTATGAAACCACATATCCTAATTCATGGACATTTGAGAGATGGAATTATATGATTTATTTCATCCGCGATATGTTTGAATATCCAACTGAAAGACTAGAATCTACTGTAGGTTTATGGGAGAATGAGCTTGGGAATATAGTGGGAATAGTTACACATGAAGCAGTGTTTAGAGGTGAAGCATTTATTAATCTCCATCCAGATTTCTCTGAAGAATCTGTTCTTGAAGAAATGCTTGATTTAATTGAAGAAAAGTATGCAGTACAAGTAGAAGGTAAGCAGGTTATCAAATTACGTATTCTAGAGGGAAATACAGAACTAGAAACACTTGCTGGTGTAAGGGGGTATGTTAAGAAACCTGAAGCTGTAGAAACAACTAGCATGTTTCTTCTAGATAAAGAGTTAACTCTTCCAAACATACCAAATGGTTATAGGATCCAGAGTATGGCTGATAACAACGACTTTGAGAAAAGAGCTCTGACATTTGCCAAAGCTTTTGGTAATTATGGTACAGAAGACCAAGTTCAACCTCATAGCTATAAGGAGCTTCAGAAATGTCCTGATTACAGAAAAGATTTCGATGTCTACATTGTAGCTCCTGATGGAGAATTTGTTTCTTTCTGTTTAATCTGGTATGATGAAAAGAATAAAATCGCAATGTTAGAGCCTGTTGGTACAAATCCTGATCACAGAAAAAAAGGGTTAGCCAAAATAGCTGTTTATGAAGCAATAAATCGTGCTAGAAAAGAAGGTGCAGAAAAAGTGTATGTTGGAGATGGGCAACAATTCTATCTCTCAATTGGTTTCAAGCATGTTCATAAACACGTTGTCTGGATAAAAGAGGTAAACAGTTGATTCTAATTTTGTATTAATTCACTTTTATTCTGAATTTTTCTACTTAAAGAAATCTTAATATTATGACATAAGAGTGTATTATCACGGTGATTGAGATATTCTCAAGAAAAAAAAACACTAAGAGCATTAGAGATTTGTTCATAGAAACTAGTAGTTTAACCAAAAATGCTTTTGGAACGATGAAAAAAGCTGTTTTAGCCTATGTGGATGGTAATTTTGATCTTGCTGAAAAGGAATCTAAGATTACAATTGCCACTGAGAAGAAACAGGACAGAGTAAAAGAAGAGATTTTTGAGAGAATTTTTTCCAGAGAAACAATGGTTTTTTCCAGAACAGATAGAATTCTAATAATAGAAAACATAGATAAAATTACAAATAAAATAGAATTTGTTGTCAGAAAATTACTTCTTTATCAAGTTAATATAAAAGATCCTCTAAAAGAAGGAATAAAAGAACTAGCGGAATTGAACATGCGAATTGGCAATGAAGTTCACGAGATGGTTATTGCTGTTCTAGATGATTTTGAGAAAACGAGATTTCATATTACTGAGATTACTAATTTACGAAGAACCGTTCGTGAGAAACAATGGGAACTCCAAAAGATGAACTACGATTATCAAGACGATTTTCTAGGTTTTAGATATACAGAGACTTTAATAAAATATCTAATGGAAACAGCAGATAGAGCAGAGATTTTTGCAGACCGCGTTTTCATTCTTATTAACAAATATGCACCATAATTTAACAATCAATGGAGTAGAGTGAATGGAACCCATAGTAATAATTATTTTAGTTTTAATGGTACTCCTATCGTTTGGAATAGGTGCCAATGATGAAACTATGGCTACTCTAGTTGGAAGTCGTGTTCTTAAAACAAAATACATTATTGCTCTAGCTGCTATCTTATCCTTTGTTGGAGTTTATTTTCTATCTGATAAAGTCGGTAAAACTATAGGTGAGAACCTTCTAGGGTCCAATGTTGAATATAGTGTTAGCATGCTTATTGCTATTATCATAAGCACAACAATTTGGTTAATAGTTGCCTCACTCACAGGAGCACCTATCTCTACAACTCATTCAGTTGTAGGATCTGTTTTTGGCGTAGCTATTGTATGGAGTTTCCTACCTGGTCAAAGTTTTTTGACTTCATTGGATTGGGTGACTTTGGGACAAGTTGTATTAGGTTGGGTTATCTCTCCACTTATGGGTTTCTTTGGAGCATTTCTGCTCAAGTTGTTGCTAGATAAGATTTTAGCAAAATATGTGAGAGGGTTAGAGCATTTAGAAAAACTAGAAAGAATCTTCGGTTATGTATTAATATTAGTAGTAGGATGGACCCAAATTAGTAGAGGCGGTAATGATTCTGCAAATGCTTTGGGAATACTGTATGGTCTGATTGATTCTGGTCAATTAACAAATGATCCAACAACCATTACGTTACTAACTCTTGCAACTGGAGTAGTTCTGGCTCTAGGAATTGTAATCATCGGTAGGAATGTAATAATAAATGTTGGAAACAATCTTATAGCGATGAGACCTTCTGACGCAATTAGTATAGAGTTGGCAACAAGTATCACACTGTTCTTAGCTACTATTTTCGGTTTCCCTATTTCAGGAAGCCATGTACTAATTTTTGCTGTAGTAGGTGCAGGTATGGTAAAAGGTGAACGTCCAGAAAAGAAATCTTTCAGAAAGATGATTATTAGTTGGGTGATAACTTTCCCAGTTGCTGCTACTTTATCAGCACTGATTTACGGCATCTCGCTAGCTATTTTCTAAAATTGACTTACATGATTTATTTTATCAAACGATCTAACAAAACTTCCTTCTTGATTTTAATAGCTCTAATCAGTTTCTTAAGTTCTTTTTCTCCTTTCTCATTTATGCAGTAAAGATAAGCAATTCTTTTTCCTGTGACCTGTTCTTCTTGAATTAACATCCCTTCTTCTACCATTCTTTTCAATTCTGGATAAAGAGTGCCTGTTTTAAGACTAATTCGATTATCAGTAAATTCACTAACCAACTTTGTTAACTTATACCCTGAAGATTTGGGATTGTCTCTTAAGAGAAAAAGTAGTAAGGTTCTTACTATTGGAACTGATTCTAGGATGTTTTCCTTGCTTGGTTCACTCATCTTCTCACACTCTAATCTACTAAATAAAAGGAAAAATGGGTATTAATATATCTTTACCCTATAATTATACCAGTGCTATTACGCCAAGATAAGAACTTAGGAATAATACTGCTATTGCAAAAATAACATTTAGTAGTAGAAGTATCTTTGCTATTTTATGTCTTGGTTCCTTTTCTATACCCTTAATCTTATCCAGTATTGCACTTCTAAAGATGGCTATTAGTGCCATTAATATAAATAATATGTGCTTGATTGATAGTAGTGTAGCATATGGACTCTCAAAGGACAAGAAACGAGAAGTCAGTTCTGCTTGATTTGTTAATAATAGTCCTGTAACCATAAGAACCACAATCGAGACATAAGTAAAAATGCTAAGTCTGTTCTTAATCATCTTATTAATTTGATTAAATTTATCTTCTTCAAATTGCTTCTTCAATATCGGCATGATAACTAATACTAAGAGAAGCATTCCTCCTATCCAAAGTATAGTGAATAATTCGTGTAGGAAATTGATTAATGTTAATGCTATTGCTGGTAATGCCATTTGATTTCACCATTCGTGATATGTGGGTTGCCTACATATTGTTAATAAACCTATTGCTTTACCAAAAATATAATGCAAAATCTGAAAAAATAAGTCCCCTTAAAATGAACTTATCTCGTGGTAGTTTTAGTGATTCATATTATATGGTGATTCTCTCATGTGTTTGGAAAGCTCTACTAAAGAAATTATTTTATTCACAGAGTCCTCCCCATAAATCTTATAGAACTCTGATAAATCGCTTTTAGTTTCAAGAGCATATAGTATTTGATCAACAACTGCTGTTTCTCCTACTAATTCTTCTTTATCTGGTATACCCGGAAGGACATCAAGGTCAGGAGGTTTGTTTTGGATATATTCTGGTATTTCAAGATATTTAGCAATCTCTTCTAATTGACTACGATAGATATGAATTACAGGCATAACATCCGCACAATGATCTACACCCCATTTGCAAAATGTTCCTGTCAGCAATTCAGTTTTATTAGCTGCTCCAACAACCATAAGATTATGTTGATCAGCATATTGATAGATCTTAACCATTCTCATTCTATGTTTTGTAACAGCATAAGCATTTCCTTTTGCAACCCAAGAATTTGCTTCTGGTTGTAACCTAGTCTCAAGTATCTTATCGCTCCCATCTGCAAAAAACTTTGATCTTGCATATTCAAATGCTTTCGCACGTAATTTCCTAAAGGGTATGAAATTGAGAGGAATTAATCTGTAATTTTTAGCTGATCTTAGAATAGGTGTGAGTGATTTAGTTTTCAACTTTACTCCAAGATTTTTAGCTATTAACTTAGCATGATGTTGGTGGATAGGTTTACTATCTCTCTCTGGTAGATTCAATAGATGCACTTTTTCTGGTCCTAAGCTGCGTACGGTTAAAGTTGCAGTTACAGCTGAATCTAGCCCTCCACTCAATCCCATAACCGCTCCATCTCGATTTAATTTTGACATTGTCTCAGAAATGAATGTTTCAATATTACTACAGATTTCAGGAATATTCTGTTGAAGTTTGTGCATTAGCTTTGTCATGGTAGTTGCACCAGATGAGTAAATCTCTTAAGTTAAACCCATCTAAGCTTATGAAATATTGAGTTGTTTAAAAATCCTTTATGTTGCTTAAGTATAAAAAGAAAATAGAGGGTTAAAAGCTAATTAGACTAGTCTGAAACTTTCAACCTTATTTTGACCATTCTTTTGGAGATATAAATGGAGGGTTCACATACCTTTGTTTGATCGATATCTTATCGATTTGTTGGACATCCTCTGGAGATAGGTTAAATTCACTTGCAGCAAAATTATCTTTCAGATGTTCAAGACTTGTAGCTTTGGGGATAGGAATTGCTCCTTTACTCATCAACCAAGTTAAACAAACTTGCGCTGTACTCATCTTGTTACGATTTGCAATCTTCTTAAGAATTGGGTCACTTAAAGCCTTACCACGACCTAGAGGTGAATAGGATATTACCGCAATGTCTTTCTGTTTTAGAAATTTCACTTGCTCTTCTTGTTGAAGATAGGGATGATGCTCTATCTAGTTAGCGAAGATTGGTTTATCACATGATTTAATCGCGTCTTCCATCATTTTAATGGTAAAATTTGAAACACCAATATGATTGATGACTCCTTCATCAACGAGTTCACTAAATACACCTAATGTTTTTTTGTGTGAGTAACCCAAAACAAAAGCAGGATAATGCACGTACATAAGATCAATATAATCTAATTTCAGATGTTTTTGGGATTTGTAAATTGCTCTCCTAGCAGCTTTTGGTCTAAGACTTAAGGGAAAGACCTTCGTAGCTACAAAGAGATTTTTGCGTTTTACGATTCCGGAGTTAATAGCTTCAGCAATTCCTTCACCCACTCCTTTCTCATTTCTATAAGCTTGAGCTGTGTCGATAAAACGGTATCCAATTTTTATTCCTTCAAGGGTAGAGAAACTAGCCTCTTTCGGTTTTAACATCCATGTACCCAAACCGATGTTTGGAAGATTGGCTTCTGACATAGCATATTTTCCTATACTCGATTAATAAAATCTTCGGAAATACAGCAAAATTTCAAATATATTTATTGAACTGAATCTCCCCGAATTTAATCAGTTTTTACTTGCAGAAATAATTCCGAGATGTCCCAATTGTTATGATATCTCTCAAAGAATTTTGTAACTGTTCTTTGTCCAAAAAGTTTAATCTGAGATTCATACATCTCCAAAACAGAAAGTTTTAGTTTCTCATACCCTTTTATCGAGTTTGTTTTCAACTCCCATTCTACATCCAAATATTTTGAAGGTAACAGATCTTCTAAAGTATGTCCTGAGATCAATGAATTCATAATGGTTGAAATCATAAAAAGTTTGAAACTTGATGTCTCAGGCTTCTTTGTTCCTAGAGTAATCAATTTTTTTCCTAGATAGTGTTTATTTCTAATTCTAGTACTTATCATTCCATAGAAATCTAGATAGAATTGGAATTTCTCAAATATAGCATAGTCAATCATGTACATTAAAGACGCAAGAAACACTTCAACATTGTCAAAATGATTGCCTATTGCTAATGGGGCGTAAAATTTTGCTTTTGGATATTTTTCGATCAGCTTATCTAATTCTGCTTGAATCGTGGTTATATTTGAGAACTGTTCTAAGCCTTTTGAGAGATTAATCTTGAAAATATCCGTTGGTTTCTTAAGCAAAGGTTGTCTATAAGCTCTTTCTTCTATATCCAACCATTTGTAGTCAACACTTAAACGATTGAGAGCTTTTTGATCCTCTATCTTTCTTTGGTCATAAATAGCAAATTTGTGAAATTTCTTTGGAATTTTCTTTATCTCGGGATTTTTTGTGAAAACAGTTAAAACGAGAACATCTTCTCTCTGATAAACAAGCTTTGCAATTGTTCCTCCACAACTGGCTACTGCATCATCCAAATGAGGAGAGAGAAAGATGTGTTGCATATGTTTAATTATTTGTCGAAATTAATAAGAGTATTCTATCTTACTATTTGCTCAAAATATTGTAATGTTTGCTCTCAGCATATATTCAAAGTCATCGTAACTTTCTATAAAATGAATCTATTCATTATACTACTCTCTGAACGCTTTAAACAATAGTTTACTGCATAACTCTGCACCAAAGGTTATATATAATCTAACTATTTTTTTCAAGTGATTATGCGTTATTATTCAATAATTAATATTGGATGAATATCTATTGTGATTACTATGGCTATGAAGATTGCTAAGAAAATGAAGATAACTAAGAAAAAAGTAATGAAAATATTCGTTAAATCTGTTTGGGTTTTTAATTGGTTTAATTCATGTGGTTTTACTGAGTTAGTCCCCGTTGTTGGTTCTAGGTGGGACATGGAACGTTTTGGTTTAGTTGCTGTGAATTCTCCGAGGAAAGCTGATGCTCTATTCATTGCAGGATATCAAACACATAAATCAATGAAAAGAGCTCAACAGATATATGAACAAATGTCAAATCCAAAATTTGTTTTTGCTCTTGGATCTTGCACTATGACCGGAGGAATGTATTGGGATTCGTATAACACAGTGAAACGAATAGAAGATTATGTTCCCGTTTTTATGTATATACCTGGTTGCCCTCCAAGACCTGAAGCGATTTTTGATGCTGTACATAAAGTAATTGTGCATGTTGATGAATTACCAGATGAGTGATGATGATGAGTGCAAAGGATAAACAAAGTAAGAATAAAGTAGTGGAAGAGAAGCTACTAGAAGATTTAAACTCTAAATTAAGTGCTTCAGTTCAATGTCAAAAGACGAGAAGATTATTTGTTTTAATTGATCCCGATCAACTAGTAGATACATGTACTAAAGCATATGAATCAGGTTTTGAACATCTCTCAACAATAGCTGCTACAGATTGGCTAGAAGAAGGAAAAATTGAATTGACCTATCATCTTTGGTCATATTCCCATAACCATCTATTAACAATAAAAACAAAAATAGATAGAAAGAAACCTAAAATTTCCTCTATAAACTCAATTTGGGGTGGTAATGCTGAAACTTGCGAACGTGAGTGTCATGAGCTATTTGGTGTAAAATTTAAAGGTAATCTTAATCTTACTCCATTGTTTCTTGAAGATTGGGAAGGTCCTCCTCCTTTTTTGAAAGATTTTAATTGGCGAGAATATGTCAAGAAGGAAGATTATGACCAGAGTAATCCAAGAGAAAAAGTGTATTTTGAGGTGAAAAAATGACTAAGATAAATGAACAAAAAGTAAACAGCGACTTCGCTATGAATTTTGGTCCAGCTCATCCAGGATCTGGAAATTTCGCAATAAAAGTTGAGATGCGAGGAGAACGAGTACTTAAAGCAACTGCCGATCCAGGGTATCTACACCGCGGTTTTGAAAAATTGATGGAATACCGGGAACCGATGCAAAATTCAGTTTTATCAGACAGAGTATGTGTTCTGGAACCCTTACAATGGAATCTAGTTCATGCAGAGGCAGTCGATTATCTTATGGGGTATGAAATTCCTGAGAGAGCTAAGTATATCCGTGTAATTCTTGCCGAGCTTTCGAGAATTCAGTCCCACTTCATTTGGTATGCTGTACTATCCTTGGGAACAGGTTTTATGACTGGTTTCAATATCTCTATAGGTTACAGAGATTATATCTTAGACGTTCTTAATTTAATCACTGGTGGAAGAGTTTATCCTGCAGGTTACATTTGCCCAGGAGGAATTAGAAAAGATTTCCCAGAGAAAGCAGAAAATAAAATTTTGGAACTGCTTCCAAAGATCGATTACATGCGGAAATTCATGTTGAAGGAGAATCCTGCTTGGTTATCACGTTTCAAGGAAATTGGTGTATTAACAAAAGAAGAAGCCATTAAGTTCGGTGCAACTGGTCCAGTATTGCGTGGAAGTGGTGTCGCGGCAGATGTGAGACGTGACGATCCATATGAAATATATGACGAACTAGAATTTGATATTCCAGTTATGGATGAAGGAGATGCACTTGCTCGTTTCAATGTTGGTGTGCAGGAAATAGAAGAGAGTATGAAGATAATTACTCAAGCTATTGAAAGACTACCAAAAGGAGAAGTTAGAACACCAACTCTCAAGCCAATAGTGAAATTTCAAAACGCTAAAGGCGAGATCTATATTCGTAATGAACTATCCAGAGGCGAAGGTGCCTTTTATATGGTTGCAACAGGACAGAAAACACCTTATAGAGTGAAAATACGTGGTCCTTCTTTTACGCACATGATTCCAATAGTTGAGCATTTACTAACAGGTGTAGATTATGCTGATGTTCCAGCAATATATTGGAGCTTATATCAGTGCCCAGCAGATGTAGATAGGTGAGATGATAAAAATGAAATTAGGTATAATTAAAGAAGTATTCAAGAACGTCTTCACTAAACCAATGACATTACTTTTTCCTTTCGAAAGACTTGAAATCCCCGAGAGGAACAGAGGAGAACATAGTTTTGATATTGATACATGTATTTCCTGTGGAGCTTGTGCAAGAATCTGTCCGAATTTAGCATTAGAGATGATAGAAGCACCTCCAGAAATGAAAGAAAAATATCCTAAAACCTATCCTCAGATCGATATAGGTAAATGCTGTTTTTGCGGATTATGTGAAGATACCTGTCCAAAAGGGTCGATTAAATTAACCACCAATGTTTTCTTAGCGACCTTTGATAAAGATGACACAGTGAGAAGTCCTATGTCATGGAATAAGTAAAGTGTCCTCTTTCTTATTCCCTTCTTTTTTTTTAAGGATTAACTGATTTATATAACTTTTTCAATATTCAATTAGGTGCTTTTCAATAGATAAAGTTTTATTGAGTTATAATTCAAAACAACGTTCATGCTTTGAACATCATTTTAATTAATTGAAACGATGATAAAAATGGGTTATAATAACAACAGGCAACCAGGCGGAGGTAGAGGTGACGGCAGTGGTAGAGGTAGAGGTAGTGGTAGAGGTATCGGTGGTGGCGGAAGAAATAGTGGCATGGGAATGGGTGCAGGAGGATGGTGCATTTGTACATCCTGTGGGAATAAAGTGACTCACACTCGAGGGGTAACCTGCAATCAAATACAGTGTTCTTCGTGTGGGGGGAGGATGACAAGAGATGTTGGGACTCAAAGAAACCTTCCAAGATTAGATCCTAGGCCTTCGAACCCAACTCAGCGTAATATTCAAAGATTCAAAAATCCAATTGTAGACGAAGAGAAATGTGTTGGGTGTTCTTTATGCTTAAGCAGTTGCCCAGTTCATGCAATACAAATGGTGAATGGCAAAGCACATATTCAAGAAAATATTTGTCAAGGGTGCAAGGCTTGTATTCCATCCTGTCCTCATGGGGCAATATCCTAATAAATATTCTCTCAAATGATTAACTTGAACCAGATTGTCTTAATTCATCAGCTAAGTTCATTTTCTTGATCTTTCTCATTAATCTAAACGTTGCTAACAAGATAGAGAATAAAGATATTAACAAAACTATAGGCCATGCATATCCAGGAATTGTTGTAGGCATATAGAAGTTATCTCCCATAATATAATCCATTGACCAAACATAAGTCAAGTATCCAAATGGTATGGTTAAAATCAGACTAATTATGCTTAGAATCGCATTTTCCCAGAATATCATGCTTCTCAAATACTTCGTTTTAGTCCCCATTGCTTTGAATGCTAGAAAATCTTGATGTCTATCAACAAATGCCATATACATCGATTGAAAACTAAACATTACACCAATTAGAATCCCTATCCCTAAAAATAGTGTCATAATACCTAAAACAGCTTCCATCATGCCTAATACAGACGCTTTAGCTTTTTCTGATTCAGTCCACATTGCAATATTAAATCTATTTTCAAATTCTGCCCGGATTGCTTGTAAATTTGCAGCATCATTTACTGTAAATATCACTCCATTTACGTAATTATCAGAAATTCCAAAGAAGTGGCTAGCATTAATCTCTTGAAATGATTCATAAGTCCATAATACTGAATAATCAATCATTTCTCCTACCAATCCAGTTATTGTAACTGAATAATTATCACTAATTCCGATTTTAATCTCATCACCTATTTCTATGTCATACTTCCCTGCAATGGTATTACCAAGTAATACTGATTCATTGTTTAAATCAGAATTTTGATCAAATTCCCCTTTGATAACATTAAAATTTCTTAGAGAAGAGTTTTCTTGATAACATACTAGTTCTGTCCAACCCAACAGTTCATTATTGTGAATGATTTTTGTATAGATTCCAACAAATATTTCATAGTAGTCAATATTATCTAGAACTTCAGGATTGCTCTCTTCCATGAAATTTTTAATATTGTTTATTGAAGCAGGGGTTTCAAAAACTACCTGAACATCATAGGTGTTATATTCATCAAAATTATTATTCATCACAGCAAAGACATTGCTAACCATAGCTAACGAATTAATCAAGAAAATCATTGAAGTAACTAAAGCTAAGATAGTAATCAAGCTCTTTTTTTTCTTTAGAAAAACTTCTCTTAATGGAACAATCATGTGAATGGATTTGAATAATGGAATCCATCCAAGTAGTTTTTCCGATACTGATTTGCCTGTTGTTTTAATCCTGGTAAATACTGCACTCATAGCTTCTCTTGGTGTTACGGATGTAATCGACCAAGCACTGAAGATAGAAGACAAAAAGCATATTGTTAATGTTATAACCCCTCCATAAACAAATTCTAAGAAAGGAATTGTCATAGCTATCTTGTGAAATCCGTACATACCTGTTACTAATGAAGCCATACCGAGCGCTAATTCATAGGCTAAAAATACTCCAATTATTATACCAACTGAACTTAAAATGAGCGTTATGCTTGAATAGTGCAATAATATTTTACTTTTTTTAGAACCCATTGAAAGAAATAAACCAATATTCTTTCTTTGAGCATTAATCATCTTACTTAAAGTGTTGTAAATCATAACAGCGCATATTATCATACCAATTATACCAAAAATCGTTCCCATCTTGTCAACAGCTCCCGCATCACCTTCAAACATCTTATATTCAGCAGTTTCATCAAAAATCACAAACTTCAAAGTGAATGGAGAGATACCTTTCGATGTTAAATAGGAGGTGATTCCATCTGCTGCAGTTAGAATCATCTCTCTGTCAAATCTTTCATCAACTGTAAATAATAATTGATTAACCATATTTTCTCCTTCATACAAAAAATTCTGTGCTGTTTGAAGATTTATCCAGATAATTGCCATATTACCAAAAAGTGGTAAATTCGTTGCTTCATCAACTATGTATGA
>BPTK01000072.1 GCA_023705905.1 Candidatus Heimdallarchaeota archaeon | reverse complement strand
AATTTTAACTCTTTTATTAAGAAGCCCACTTAATTCTAATAGAAACTCACGATTTGGGTTTGCTGGCATAATAATCAAAGCAAACTCAAAGTCTTTATAAAAAAATGTTATGATATTCGATACTGTTTTTTTTAGTGGTTTTTTTGCTTTTTTAACCATATAGCTTGTCTGATATCTTTCTTAATCTCCTTGTTTACCACTGTGACTATAGGACATACATCAAAGCACTGTTTGCAATGGTTACAGAGTTGTTTATTTACTTCTAATTTTCCTCTTTCTATTGTTATTGCTTTCTCTTTACATTTTCCTACACACAATCCACAACCAATGCAATCAATGCTTCTTAGTATTGTATATACGAACGCATTTACAACTTCTATTACCTCTTTTCCTGTTCTCCTTTCTTTTTCTTTGAAGCTTATCTTGAAAGTTCCATCTCCATACAGTATTGTGGAGTAGTCTTTCCTTGTAACTCTTGTATAGTTCATTTGTTGATTTGTTTTCACTTCTCCAATCATAGGTAGAGCTTCATTTACTTTCTCTAGTTGAACGTTGTTGGAGAATGCTCCGATAATAGTTATGGGTTGCGTTAAACAGTCACTCTCTTCTAGTTGTAAAGAAGTTAAAGTCATTTTTTTATCAGAATGTTCTTTTTCCTCTAAATTAGGGGGGAGAATATCCTTGATCTTTTTGGGTAAACTCTTAAACCTCCATAAACCGTAAGACCAATATTCTTCTGGAAGATTTCTGTCTTCTCGCCAAGTTTTAACAGCTTCAAATAATTGATTGTATAAACTAGGATGGTATTCTTCAAGTATTTGCATTTGTGCTAAATTGGACGAAGGGCAAGCCCAACAACCAATACGCTCGTAACCTCTGTCGTAAAGAGGATTATAAGGTAATTCTTTCCAATGGATATATAACCAAATCATGAAAGCTGTCCAATTTTGAATAGGGGAGACATTAATCTGATTAGAGATATATTGGTTTGTCCAAATATTTGTAACAGAACGTTTGAAAGATTCATACCTGCGTTGACCAATGAAACTAAGACATTTGCCTCCAGGAAAATTCTGTTCAATGAGTTTCTGAATAGGTGCTAGTTTGGCAAATTTGCAACAATAACGAAAATCTCTACCTGGGGGACCAAATCGAGAAAAGGCCTCCCAAAAAAGATCAGAAGAGACACTTTCAATGACCAATTTGTCTTCGAAGTTGAGAAGTTTACTACTTTCTTTAACGTAATCTATAGTCTCAGGAAATTCAATACCAGTATTAGCAAAAAGAACCTTGATGTCTTCTTTGGGAAGAGCATCCATAACAAGTTTAAGAGTAACTAAACTATCTTTACCACCACTGTAAGAAACAGCTACAGGAAGCTGCAAATCATTACAGATTTTAATGATGAAATCGATAGCTTCCTTTTCTATTTTTTGTAATTCGGACTGATTCCATTGGATAATCTCACCCCAGGTGAGATTGGATTTCTTAACAAAGAATTGTTCAGTAACCGGCTTGTAGTTTTTAGCGTAAATGCCTCTTTCCATGTTTTGTCTATCAGATTCATCTATACGCGCAATTCCACCTGCTATAATTTCATCATTATTGTTAATCACAACAATATAGTCCCCACTCTTAATCTCTGGATCAGCATCTACAACACCAGGGATAAGAACACTTGCTCCACTCTTGATATTATCAACAGCTCCATCACCAACTTTAACCCATCTCTTTGAAAATTTACCATTTAAAAGTGATAATCCTTTTTTGTTAAGTTTGATAACCCATTTGTTTGCGATAATATCAAATCGTCGAACACCAATGCTGTGATTCTGAAGGAATATCTCATCCATGAAATCTTCAGAACCAATGTGGTTCAAAATAATAGTATCTTCCTCTGTTATTATCTCGACATCATCACCGAAATTATCAGAAATAAGCTTGCAAATCTGAACAATATCCACTTTCATTGCAGGGCGAGCATCATAAGGAGGAGTAAGAGGAAATAGTTTAGTTTTACCTTCACAAATAGGGCAATTTCTAGCTTTGATGATTGGTAAAGCACAATTATCACAGAAGAAAAGCGTATTTGGTCCTAAGATGGGGACATTTTTCTTTTTCTTCTTTCTTTTGGGTGAAATTATTATACCTCCCTAAGTCTCTCTAAGAAGTCGCATGAGAATACGAGGAATCTGTTTGTAACTATTAACCTCTGAAAACTTACCTCTACCAAGTCTAGCAAGATCTTTGCATACTCTTCTTCCCCAATCTTGTTTACTTGGTAGTGCTAAAACATGAAGTTTAGGAAAATATTTTAGATAAGGTCGTGGATCTCCTCCTCTATTGAAAGCTCCATCGGTAACAAGAACACCAAATTTGTTTCTTTTTTTGATTTTTTCGAGTTCTATACCACCAAATTTTAACCCTTCAGAAATATTAGTATATCCTGCACTATCACTCTCAAGGATTCGATTAACAAGCTCGTCTGTCTTTATTCTTTCTCTTATACGTTTGATTGTATAGGCTTTTGTATTGAACACTACAACACTGAAATTATCTCTTGCTAGATTATATGCCATCACAGCTACTGTCAATGCTGCTGTTGTGAATCGCTCGCCATATAAAGAGCCAGAAGTATCAAACATTAATACTGCAGTCTTTTGTTTTTCTTTTCTCTCAAGACTTACTATGTCTTCAGTGTTCAAGATTCTGCTTCTGTTTTCAAGAAATCTTTCTAACGTTTCATCAATATCAAATTCATCTAAACCTGGTTCATATTCAGTTTGTTCATAAACTTCTCCTCTAATCCCTTGACTTGTAACACCAAAAGCTGTTGTGAGAATAACTTTTCTTGCTAATCTACGAAAAACTGGTCTCGTTCTTTCATCTAAAGCTGATCTTAGCATAAAGAATAATTCGGGGGCACTGCTATCACCTTTAGCTGCTCTCCTTGAAACAAGAGTATAACCCTTCTTAGAGTTTAACGCTTCAGCGACTGCGAATTTATTTGAAATAGCTAAACCTTGAATAGCTGGCATATTATCAACATCAATAGCTAATTCAGTTTGCTTTTTAATTTCATAATAACTCATACCTTCAGACAAACTTGAATAAACTGAAGGATTTCTTTTTCCAGATACAATTTCAGCTTCTAGAAGCCTACCTTTATCCATTTTTCCTCTGAAGACATATGGCTTTTGAAAGTCCTCTCGGAAAGGATCCCCCTCCTCTTCTAGAAAAAATCCATATCTTGCAAAGTTGTAGTGACTATGTCTTTAATTACATCTTCTACTAAACTTTCAACACCATCTTCTAGTTCGATTTTAGTTGCCAAAGCCATTATTGAACCGTCGATCCAAGATTCAATGTCATTTACTTCTAGAAATCGAATTATTGCTGCTAAATCTATTGCTCCTCGAATAGAAGATCCTCTTCGTAGATCTGGCCAATCTCTTGTTGCTCGAACGATTTTTACAGCCATTATAATGATTTTTTCATCCTTAATACCTGTTCGAACACGGACAATATTTTGCTCTTCCTCTTCAGGTTGATATTGTAGCCTTATCCAAACAAACCTGTCTCTTAAAGCCTCGCTCAAAGGAGTTGTTGCTACGAGCTCTGCTGGGTTCATTGCACTAATAATAAAGAAACCATCAATTGCTTCAACCTTACCTAGTTTTGGGATCATAATTATTCCTTCATCCATGGCAGCTAAAAGCACGTTTTGTGTGCCTTCTGGCATTCTATTTAATTCATTCAAGAATAAGATAGCACCTATTTGCATGGCTTTAGTTAATGGACCTGTGACAAATGAATCCCAGTCATATCCCTTTTCAATTACCATAGGAGGGTCAAAATGTCCAACTAGCTTAGAAGAACTATATCTTTCATCACCATCTACTCTTTCAAGATCTTGGGAGAAGTAAGATGCTAATGCATGTGCTAATGTGGTTTTACCCACTCCAACATCCCCCTCTAACAAGATATGCCTATTTGCGAGCTTTGCTGCTAAACATTTCTTAAGTTCAAATGTTCTACCCACAATATTGAATTGCTCTTGTATTTCGTTAATCATCTCATCAATGGTCTTATCTTGTTTTACAACGCCTTCCATCGATATCTCTATCCTTATAACATTATTACAAACTATTAATTTGAAACAATAAGCTTTATCATGCAAGTTTTAAATACTTTTAGATATTCCAGCTTTTGTAATTTTACGGGATTTAGTGCTTCTAACTAAACACAAATTTCGTTTAATCTTTGTTTTAAACCTAATTGTTTGTTGGTATTTAGAACTGTTTGCATATGCGTTTTTAAATATCTCGACTTGCGATATTTAGTGCAGCACTGATATTTTTACTATATTTGACCTCTGCTAAACGATTCTTATTTTGAGATGTGAAATCTTCATTTATGACATTAACAGGGACTTCTTCGTGAAATATGTTTTTCAATCTCTTAATAATCTCCTCTTTAATTTTACCTCCACCCCTACCTATGTTCACTATAAAACTATCTGTTTCAACGTTGAAAAAAATTACAATGGTTTCCTTTACCGCATCAACCGCAGTATAAAACTCACTTACGCCTAGGATACTTGTTCCCTCCCCTATTACGGCAAAACCTATGGTTTGTCCAGGATCTATACCTATAGCCACCTCTCTAAATTTCTTCTTACCATTTGCAATAAGAAAAATATTGGAAAAAAGATTGTAATGATTGAAAGCTTTTGGTATGAATAATTTATTGCTTTTAATACCATTTTTCTCTGTTTCAGTTGTAATTATAACGTCAGTGTTGTCAGTTGTAAATTCCTCTGGTAAAACATGATTAGTTTTAATTTCACTTATGTTAGATAGAATATTTTCTACTATATACAAAAACCTAAAATTCTTAGTTGCAATTGTAACCCTAATCACAGTTCAACAAAGTTTCCTAATTAAAAAATATTTATATTTCAATACTAGTATATGACAGACTTATAAAGTTAAAAAATTTACACGTACATTGTCCCAAACGGATTGGTGAATCAAATCACTCAGAATCAGAATCTATCTATCAATATGCAAGACTATTTCGACCGTCTAAATGAACAACTCCATGTAATTTATAATATTGCTGAACAAGCTCGAAAACATGGATTGGATCCATCTCTCCATGTCGAAATACCCATTGCTAAAGATATTGCTGATAGAGTTGAAGGCTTAATTGGTCCAGAAGGAGTAGGAATAAGAATCAGGGAGTTAGAAAAACAGAATCTCTCCAGGGAACAAGTTGCATTCAGAATTGCAGGTGAAATTTGTGATCAAAAGTTGATTAAAGGATCTAAGGAAATATTGGCAGATCAAGCTCTGCGTACATCTTTAGCTGTTATTACTGAAAGCATTACAGCTGCTCCTATCGAGGGAATTGCTAAGGTAAAGATAAAACAGAATGATGACGGGACAGATTATCTTGCAGTTTATTATTCAGGTCCAATACGTTCAGCTGGTGGTACTGCCGCTGGAATGAGTGTTCTATTAAGCGATTTTATTAGAAAAAGATTGAACATAGGTAAATATCAGCCGGATCAAAGAGAGGTCGAGAGATATGTCGAAGAATTAGAATTATATAACAGAATTAGCCATCTACAACTTCCAACAACAAAGGAAGAACAAAGATTTGCTGCTCAAAACTTGCCGATTGAAATTAGTGGGGAACCAACAGATAAAATTGAGGTTACAGGAAATCGTGATTTAAGAAGAATCGAAACCAATCGTTTACGCGGTGGGGCTTGTTTAGTATTTAATGATGGTCTTGTTGGTAGATCAAAGAAACTTATCAAGAAAACTAAAGATAACAAACTTGATGGATGGGATTGGCTTACTAAGCTAATTGAGATTCATGAGAAAAGTGGTTCAATTTCTGATGAAGAATCAGACATCAAATATGAAGATGAAGAAGAGGGAATAGAATCTGATAGTGAAGAAGAAATCGTTTCTGATATGGGATACATAAGAGATGTAATTGGAGGAAGACCTGTTTTTTCACATCCCTCAGAGGAAGGAGGTTTTAGACTTAGGTACGGAAGGTCTAGAACGACAGGTTTAGCTGGTATGGGTATACATCCTGCTCTTATGGGTTTAGTGGATGATTTTCTAGCTTGTGGTACCCATGTGCGTACAGAAAGACCGGGAAAGGGAGCAATAGTCATGCCTGTTGATTCAATCCATCCACCTATTGTAAAATTAAAGAATGGTGATGTAGTAAAAATCGAAAGCTACGATCAAGCAGTAGCTATTAGAGAAAACTTACTTGAAATCTTGTTTCTTGGGGATATGTTGTACGGGGTTGGTGAGTTTAATCAGAATAATTTCGATTTAATCCCTTCAGGTTACTGTGAAGAATGGTGGATCCAAGAACTTGAGGAAGCTTTTGTAGATTTTAAGGAAACTACAGATGTAAAAATCGAAAACAAACTTTTGGAGAAAATCGAAGGTTTTGTTCAACATCCTTTCAGTTTAATTCCTTCACCACAAGAAGCAATTGAACTATCTAATAAGCTTAACATCCCTCTACACCCAGAATTTACCTATCACTGGTCTAATATTTCAGTAGAAGAATTTAAGTTTCTAAGAGAGCACATAAAGTCAAACAGTAGTTTTGATAATAATATTCTAGAAATTGATAATAAAATTGAAGTTAAAGAAATATTAGAATCAATCTGTATACCTCATAAGCTAGTAGAAGATAAGATTACATTTGATTTACACTCTTTGCCTTTGCTGAATACGATTGGTTATGCAGGAGGAAAATTATTACCAATTTCCAAGAAGAATGGAAAGGTGGTTGATCTAATAAATTCTTTAAGGAACGTGAAAATCAGAGATAAATGTCCAGTTTACACTGGCGCTAGAATGGGAAGACCAGAAAAAGCAAAAGACAGAAAAATGAAGCCTCCTGTTCAGATGTTGTTCCCAATTGGAGATGCAGGAGGGCGGTTAAGGGACTTATTTGTAGCCGCTACTCATAAGAATATCAATATTGAATTATCACGTAGATTATGTCCTTCATGTGGTATTTTTACCCACAATGTCTTGTGTTCATCTTGTAATGTTCCTACTGTTGTATCTGCGATTTGCCCTTCGTGCAACACAGAAACAAGCGATGACCGTTGTCCAAAGTGTGGTAGGATGACAAAACAATACCACTTAGTGAACTATCCATTAGCAAATCAGATAATGGAAGCAAAGAAGAGAATAGGTGCTCCTATCCCTAAAAAGGTTAAAACCATAAAAAAACTAATGAACAAACTTCGAGCTCCTGAATTAATAGATAAAGGGATTTTAAGGGCTAAACATAAGATTTTTGTATATAGGGATGGCACAGTTCGATTTGATTCGACTGACGCTGTGCTTACACATTTCAAACCTTCAGAAATTGGAGCCACAATTCAACAATTACATGAACAAGGATATACTGCTGATGCCCATGGAAAACCTCTAGTTAATTCAGAACAAATTGTTGAACTTAAAATTCAGGACATAGTTTTGAACATAGATGGAGGTAAACATTTAGCTAGAGTTGCAAATTTTATAGATGAATTATTGGAAAAAGTGTATAAATTACCACCATATTATAAAGTGGAAAAACCTTCAGATCTAATAGGTAAAATTGTGATGGGTTTAGCTCCACACACTTCAGCTGGAATAGTGGGGAGAATAATAGGTTTTACTAAAGCTAAAGTTAATTTTGCACATCCATATTGGCACGCTGCCAAACGTAGGAATTGTTTGTTTAGAGATGAAGAAATACTCATCTGGGACAATATTGCAAGACAGCTTATCCGAAAGGATATTGGTGAAATTGTTGATGAGCTTATTGCATCAGGGGCTCAACAAGAAGTTGTTGATGATTATGGAACTCTTGCTATTGAGAACCTTCATTATAATTGGGAGGCTGTAAGCATAGATGAAACAACCAATCAAGCCATCTTTCAGCCGATAAAACATTGGATTAAAGGTACTAGTAGACAATGGATCGAAATCCGAACTGAAACTGGTAGAACGCTTAAGATGACGCCAAATCATAACGCTCGCGTATGGAACTCCTCTAGCAAACTTACTACATCAACCAAAGCAAAACATCTGCAAGTAGGAGATTATATTCCCATTGTAAAGAAAGCCCCAATACCTTTCATTGAACCTCAAACGAATATAAATGTCCTGAGAGAGCTATCCAACTTGCCTGATGAATCTAAATTCCTTGAGTTTAAACATCAAGTGCGTCTGCGCGGAGTAGCAGATTGGATGAGAAATAAAATTATGGCTTATGTCCAGAGAAAGAATATAGTAAATCCTAATAAGGTGTACATTAAGTTTCCAAAACAAGTTAGGGAATACTTCTTGGACATCTTACCTGAGAAACCTATGAAACAAAGATTTACTTCAGATTGGCTCAAATCAATTCCTTTGAGTCATCTTAAAGTTTTACAAGACTTGAACGTATTCCAATGGGATGATATACCTCAAGAGGCAAGGCTAGGTATGGCAAGAGATGATCATACTGTAGCTCCTTATATGCCATTCACTAATGATTTGATGAGATTATTAGGTTACTTAATTGCGGAAGGGTATATTCGAAATGAAGGAACTTGTTATCAAACCAACTTCAGTGTTCCAAATCCAGATTTAAGAAAACACGTCAAACGTTTGATAAATACAGTTTTAGGATCTACACCTTATTATAAGAAAGATAACCATCAATTAGTTCACACAGGAAGAATACATGCATACTTGTTTGCGTATGCATTTGGAATGAGAAAAACAGCCCTTAACAAAAGAATACCAAGTTTCATTTTTACCCTACCTGGTAATTATAAATTCTCATTTCTTTCAGCAATAATTGATGGTGATGGTTCAATAATAACTCGTTCCTTTAGAACAACAATATACACGGGAAATTACAAACTTGCACAAGATTATAGTCTATTATTGATGTCGGTTGGCATTATTGCTAGAATTTCAAAGATAAAGGGAGGAAGATATGGTGAAGCCGTTTTAAAGAGATATGAAGAGCTTGGAACGGAACCTAAACAGGATAATCCATTATACCATGTAAATATCCCTGGCAAAGAAAATGAGATTTTATTCAACAATATTGATTTAAAACACGAAAAGAAGAGACAAAATCTTTCTTTGCTTAAGAAACAAGACTACCCCCAATCAAAGATTTTTGATGAGATAAGTGGCACAATTGCAGTTGATAGAATCAAAACGATAGCTAAAATCAATTCAACTGAAAATTCATATTGTTTAGAAGTTAAGTCAAAGAAAAAAGATACGGAAACATATCACAATATTGTGATGCTTAATTGTTTAGTAACTGATCAGTGCGACGGAGATGAAGATAGTTGTATACTTGCTCTTGATGCTTTTCTTAATTTTTCTCGTTCCTATCTCCCTGAAATTCGTGGTGGTAAAATGGATGCTCCCCTTATTCTTGTTGCTAATCTCAATCCCCATGAAGTGGATGATGAATCACACAATGTTGATACTTGTGTAAAATATCCTCTTACATTTTATGAAGCAACATTAAAGAGAAAGTCTCCTAAAGCAGTTCTTACCCTTATAGATATGATTAGTAATCGATTAAGTGATGAGAGTGCATACGAAGGTTTTCTCTATTCTCATGAAACTTCTCACATCTTTGAAGGACCAGAATCGACTGCTTATAAAAGCCTTAAAACCATGAGCGATAAGGTTTATGCTCAGCTTCATGTTGCTAGTTTGATTAAAGCTGTAGACACAAAGGATGTTGCAACAAGGGTAATTGTAAATCACTTTATACCTGATATGATAGGTAATCTCCGACGATTTGGTTCTCAAAAAATACGATGCACTAATTGTGGTAATAGAACATATCGAAGAATACCCTTAGCGGGGGTTTGTCCCCATTGTGGTATGGCTAAATTGAATTTAACCGTATATCCGGCATCTGTATCAAAATATTTTGCAATGGCTAGTTCCTTGGTAGAGCAATACGATCTTTCTGAATATTTAAAGAATCGATTAGCTATTATGAAACACAATATGGAATCATTATTTGGTAAAGATATCTTAGCTCCTTCAGAAGAAGAAAAATCTAAAAAAGTTAAAGAATCGGTTCACTTATCAGAATTTTTTATGAAATACAATTCTGAGAAATGAGTGTTCGCTCTTGATAAATTGTATGTCTTTTAGAGCTATTTTATATCAAACGAATCATTTTTAATTATCTATCATTATTGGGAGTTGACTTGTTATGGTGAAAGAGACAGAAAAACAATCTGCTCTTCAGATGAGGGCTTTACTTAACCCTACTGGAAAGAATAAGTGGATTTATAGTATAATTTCATTCGTTGTAGTTGTGATTCTGACGATACTCTTGTATTTTGTACCAGATTATTTCTTCCTTGAACAACTTACTAGTGACACAGTTTTTCAAATTTTGGAATTATATCAATATGATATTAGTATTGGTATTCCTTATAATGAAAGTGATCCATCTAATTCATTTATTGCCATTTTCATAAGAATTCTAACGGGATTAGGAACTCATAACGATCTTACTCCTGTGATAAATTCCGAAACTGCAGCTAGAAGATTTGCTGTTGTACGTGCATGTACTGGTATGCAAGCAGGAGCACTTCTCATAGGGTTAATAATTGTTACACCTGCAGATTTTTGGAAAAAAGTAAAGGCGACCTTTTTTGCAATTGTCGCGTTAATCATCGGCAATTTTCTGAGAATTGCATTAGTAATAGGAATGACCGTAACTCTTCAAATAACCTATGGGGTTGGAGGAGGAACTGAAATTGGATCCGCATGGTACTGGGCCCACGATGTTTTAGGAAAACCTGTAGGTTTCTTTGGAACCATATTCTTTGCACTAATTATTGAGAAGCAAGGTGTTCCTATTCTTAATACAGTAAGCTTATGGATAGATTCCATAATCGATTTATTTCTATTCTTGTTTCGCAAAGCTGTTCTTCCTGTTCTAGTTTTCGTGGGTTTAATGAACAGTAAAAAGCCCAATGATACAGATATAACTGTGGATAAGGATATAACAGAGCAGAAAGGAAAAACGACGTAACCTAAATCTATTGTGTTTTTTTATATTTTTTATCATTCTTTATGCTGGATTTCTTAGGTTCTTCTGATGACTTTTTTGTGTTTAAGAATTTCCGTTGATACCATCAATAACTTTTATTAAATGAATTATCATATATATTCTCGAAGATATCTAAAGTGTGAAACGCCATGAGATACTTAGAAGTTCAGGAAGATGGTTCCTTAATAGAAAGCCAAGAATTAGATCTTGGAAACCAGAAAGTACTGATTATTGTTGATGAAGTCGAAAAAAGAATGTGGTTATGGAAAGGTTCAGAGTGTCCAATCAGGAAGAAATTCATTGGAAGCAGAGCTTTGTCTGACTTGAGGAAAAAAGAATATGGTTTTGCTTATGTGCCACAAACTTGTGATCAGGAAGATGAAACAGCAGAATTTGTTTCTATGTTAAAGAAGATAAACAAAGAAGATCTTGTTCCTGAAAACGTTAAATCTAGAGCTGAAGAGATTATTGAAAGACAAAAACGAATAAATGTTTTCGATGAATCCCAAGCAACTGGCGCTTCTAAACCAGTAGTTGTTGAAGTTGAAGAAGATAGTGCTCAATTAAAAGACCGTCCTACTCAAGTTTCTTCGAACCAATTACCCGCTCATATTGCTAAAATGGGGGCACCAGGTAATAGGCCAACTCCTTCAATATTATCTGCACTTGAAGCTGAATCAATAGAGATTAAAAAACCCGGAGAATTATCGCCTGTTGGTTCTTCTCCAGCACCTACACCCGCAACCTCAATCTCAGTACCTGCATCTGCACCTGTTGCCAAAGTTGAGGAATCTATGCTTGAAAAATCCTTGAAAATCTTGAAAGATTTAGGAGCTCCTAAAGGTTTCTTTAGAGACTTAGTTATAATAGGAAACAAAGTATATACTGAAACATACACCGGTGCTTTCGAAGAGCTTGATGAACCTCCTGAAGGTATATTCTTTTCCAGTTCTCACGTTCCTCGAATGATATGCGAGAATGGCTTTGTTCGCGCTATTGAGTTCTTAAAACCTGAAGAAGGAGCCGAATTAAGCGAAGAAGATGAAAAAATAGCACAAGATATTGAAGATCTACTTTCAATGTTTGAAATTGAAGTGGGATAATTCCCCTCCTAATCTATTTTTCTTATATGCGTAAGGTGTTTTTATGGTAAACTATGTTCTTACATTACATCTCCATACTTCTATTCCTTCAGATGGCCATATATTAACTGGAGAAGTAACCAATAAAATGACTTTATTAGACGGAGTAATTTTGCTTTTGAGTAAAAACAGAAGCGTTTCTGAACTTTTAATATCTAACAATGATATTCGAACAGGATATCTATTAATCTCTGAAAAAATTGAGTTGAGAACGACAAAGAAATTGTTTAACAAATTTGGGTCTAACACAGAAATAAAAATAATACCTATATCTCATGGTGGATAAAGAAATATTACTCATCAACTAAATTAGAAAAACATCTTTAGATATATTTTTAATTAAAATCTGCTCTTAACAAATTGCTTGACGTGTGCCAGGATAGCCAAGCGGACAACGGCGCTGGTCTTGAAAACCAGTTCCTTCTAGGATCCGGGGTTCAAATCCCCGTCCTGGCTCCATTACCTCAATTCTTTCTAAAATGAGGAATTTCATAATAAAAGGTGAAAATTATTTGGCGTCAATAAAAGGACCATATGTCTTAGGTGTTGCTGAGAAACCTCAAGCTGCAAGCAGATTAGCAAGAGCACTCGATGAGAACAAAAAACCAGTTCTTAAGAAAATAAAAGGTGTTCCTATTTACATAAGCTTGAGGGATGGGAAAAAGATAGTAATTGTCCCCGCAATAGGCCATTTACTCACATTATCCTCACTTAGTAGATCCTGGAATTATCCCGTATTGGATTATCATTGGGTTCCAAGTCATATAGCAAATTCAAAAGCGAGAACAAAAAACTTTGTAGATGCGTTTAAATCTCTTTCAAAAGAAGCATCAGAAATAATTGTAATGACAGATTATGACAGAGAAGGAGAAGTCATAGGCTTTCTGATTTTGAAGTATTTACTAGGGAAGGATAAAGCAGAAAGAATGAAGTTTTCTACGCTAACTACAAGAGACATTAACGAAGCTTATTCTAAAAGGAGTAAACAGCTTGATATTGGGTTCTTGAATTCTGGATTATTGCGTCATTATGTTGATTGGTTGTATGGAATAAATTACTCTAGAGCATTAAGCCTAGCATTGAAACGTGTTTCAAATAGATTCAAAACAATATCAATTGGAAGAGTACAAGGCCCCACCCTTGGTGCTGTTGTAAATCTAGAAAATGAGATAAGCATATTTGTGCCTATTCCATTTTGGACCATTGAAAGTGAAGCTATTATCAGTAAAAAGAAATTCAAAGCATTCTATGAGAAGACGAAACTTGGTAAGGAGAAAGAAGCAAATGCAATCGTAAAAGATTGCCCAAATTTAGTTGGCCTTGTTACTGATATTTCAGAAGAACAAACACCGATGTACTCGTTTCCACCTTTTAATTTAGGAGATCTTCAAAGAGAATCCTATAAACACTTCAAATATTCTCCAAGCAAGACTTTGAAAATCGCCGAGGCACTTTATTTAAAAGCAACAATTTCCTACCCACGTACCGATAGTCAAAAACTTCCAATGACACTAGGTCATAAGACCATTCTTACAAAAATTGGAAAACAGACAGTTTATGGTTCTTTCGTAATAGAAATACTAAACCGTAAGAAATTCAAACCAAGGGAAGGGAGAAGGACAGATGCAGCACATCCTGCAATCCACCCGACTGGAAATCCTCCTATAGCCTTAAACACAGAAGAGAAGAAACTATATGATTTAATTGTCAAAAGATACCTAGCTTTGTTTGGAAAACCAGCTTCAATATCAAAAAAGAAAATTGAAATCACGGTAAACGGTCATAAATTTGAAGTGCGAGGAAATCAAATAATAGAAGAGGGATGGATAAAATACTATAAACCATATTTCTATATGACTGAAAGCTCAATACCTGATATTGCCTTGAAAAGCCAAGTTAACTTCTCATTTATAGAATCAAAAGAAGACTTTAGTTCTCCACCTAGACGATTTAACGAATCTACACTTCTAAATAAAATGGAAGAAGAAAAAATTGGAACCAAGGCTACACGTGCAGGGATTATTGAAACCTTGTTTAGCCGTGGATACATTGAAGGTTCAGAGATTAAACCAACCCCTCTTGGTACTGCAGTGGTTGATGTTTTAAATTTCCATTATCCCGCGCTAATCAAATCGGATATGACAAGAGAATTAGAAACTACAATGGAAGAAGTACAAGAAAAACAGAGCGATATTGATGATATACTAATTTCAATTAAGAAGGATTTACGAGATATGCTCAAGCTTTTTCATGAAAATGAGATAGACATCGGCATTTCTCTTCATGAGAATCTGCTTAATCTAGAAAAGAAAGATCCTGTACTAATAGGCAAATGCTTAGGATGTAAAGTTGGTGACCTAAGAATTATAAAATCAAAGAAATCTGGTAAAAGATTTATTGCCTGTTCAGCATATTTTGACAAAACAATTAATTGCACAGTAACTTTTCCCCTGCCTAATTATGGAACAATAAAACCTACAGATAAAAAATGTCCATTTGATGGTTTACCTATGGTTGAATGGCGAACAGGTAGAACTAAACGAGTTATGTGCGTATCTATGGATTGTCCTTCAAAAGCTAACATTAAAGGAGGAAAATAAAATGAATGATATTAAATGTAAGATATGTCAAGATGAAATAGACAAATCTTCTGACAAGTTCTGTTCCAACCATAAACTTGCAAAAGCCAAATTACAAAATGGTTATGAACTATGGCTGAAAGCATACGATTCACTCCCATATGATGATTTCCTTCAACAATTACTGGACTTGGGAGATCTTGTTGGTGCTCTTGTAAAGGATCTTGCAGAGTTTGAATTATATTTTATAGAAACTAAATGAGAAACAATTGTTCTTTTTGTTTTGTTAATTTAAATTTAGCCCCATTAAGAAAATAAAGCTGTGTGAATCTGTTCTTTTTCTGGAAGACCTTCAATTTTTGTTTTTCCTACAAAAATAGTGGGTATTGAAGATATTTTCTGTTGACTCTCCCCATTGATTTTTATACTTCTATAATGAAATAGGCCACCATACTCTTCTAGAACCGTTTTGAGAATTTTCTCAGCAACACTACAGTAGGGACATTCTTCAGAAGTATACAGAACAATTTCCTTCATTTCATACATTTTCTGTGTTTCTATCTTAAAAGAACAACAAAAATTTTGGGACTAGCTAGGATGACATGCACATATTACAGCTTATAAGTGTAGTAAAAATTGTTTAACAAAATTAGATGGAATTACAAATACATGGATTTTCATTACATTTTGGACACGTTTGATTATACTTCTCTTTGAAAGCATCTGAGAGATTTATATTGTAAAGGTTTGCAATACTAAATACCCAAGCTATAATGTCAGCCATTTCTTCTGATACTTTCTCTTCATCCTCCAGAAGAACAGCTTCTGCCAGTTCTCCAACTTCTTCCATAAGTTTAAGTGCTGTTTTCTCCTTCCCTCTCTTAAGATCTTTTTCTAGATAAAGTTCTTTCATAAGTTCTTGAAATTCGTGAATATTACCCACACTCTTTACAATTGTTGAAAATTCTACTTTTAAGGAGAAACGTAGAAAATATTACCCAGAATAACTGCTACAATCAATATTACAGTAAGAGCTACAATATACCATGGACCAATTTTAACACCAGGTAAGTCCTCATCATAATACCTCATCAATCCAGCACCAGTTGCAGGCATTGGGCTCGTGTCTCGTTTTTTCTTCTTCTGAGAACTCATATTAATCAATTGTTGCTAGTAGGAGGTGGTATATATTATTTTTTATCAGCTACCTTTTGAGTCAGGATAAATTGTGAACTGCAAAAAATAAGGTGGCGACCCCGACGCGATTCGAACGCGCGACCACCAACTTTCTTCATTGATGAAGATTAGAAGGCTGGTGCTCTATCCAACTGAGCTACGGGGTCAATTGCTCTATCATCATCTTCAAAGTTTTTTTCTTAAAGTTTTTGATTAAAGTTTCAATATTTATTCGAAACTTATTTAATCTCAAAAAATATCTTAAAAAATGCTTATCAATGATCCACTCTAAACAACTTCGGAAATTATATGCAGCTGGTTATCAATTAACACCTGAAGCCTTTGCTGAACTAAGTTCTGTGTCCAATATTACTGAGATTATTGATAAAATACTTGAGTTAAATCTGGATACATCAATACTTACAATAACCGATATAAGAGATATTTCTGCAGGAAATTATAGTCTGGATTCAAATGCTAAAGATTCTTCAGAAATTGAAGAGACAAGCAATGTGACCGATGTTAAAAGTGAAGAAACTAACGAGGATAAAGAGGAAAAACAAAAGGTTTTATCTAAAAAAACGATCACTTCTAGTCGAAAAGAATCAATAGTAACAGATTTACAGATTATCTCTTCTCCACAAATCAGGCCACTGTCCTCGTCTGCTGATGGTTTTATACAGTATTTTAGCAATCGTTTTGATTCTATTAGCAATTTCTTCAAACGTCGAAAAGACATTAGAAACTTAGTTACAATTGAGGATTTTCAAGAAAATACTAAAAATAATAAGATAATGTTTATCGGCCTTGTATACAGTAAAAGAAAGAATAAAACCGGTAGCTATAGTTTAGAGCTAGAGGATAAAAGTGGGAAAATAACTGGAATGATATTTCAATCTGATCCTGATTTATTAATCAAAGCAGATTTTATTCTAGATGACTCAATTTTATGCTTTTCAGGAGATTGGACTGGTCGTTATTTGTTGATAAAAGATATCTATTGGCCAGATGTTCCATTCAATCATAAACCTAATCATTCGTATGAAGATGCTCTTGCTTTATTCATTTCTGATATACATGTTGGATCAAAGAACTTCGCAGGAGAACTCTTCCTTAGGATGATAAATTTTCTAAATGGTGATTTAGAATCAAATAAATACAATGAAGTTGGTAGGAAGGTAAAATATCTTTTTGTAGCAGGAGATGTTGTTGATGGTGTTGGAATATATCCTGATCAAGCAAATGATTTAGCTGTAGATAGTATACAACTTCAATATTTGCTTGCTACTGAATATTTTGAAAAAATCAGAGATGATGTGGAAATTCTCATTATTCCTGGAAATCACGATGCTGCAAGAGCAGCTGAGCCACAAACACCCATTTCGAGAGAATTCGCTCCCGAATTATATAAACTAGACAATGTATACATGCTAGGTAGTCCGGCTTATGTTAAAGCTCATAATGTAGAAGTTCTCATGACACATGGAAACTCAATAATGGATATTAATTCGGCTATCCCCGCCATCCCTCACGAAACTTCTATTCCAGCCATGGTGGAAATGTTGAAAAATCGGCATTTAGTCCCCATCTATGGTAGAAGAACATCAATCGCACCTGATGCCGAAGATAGGTTGGTTATAACAAAGATTCCTGATATTTTACATGCTGGTCATACACACATTACGGGAGACGAAACTTACAAGGGTGTTACAATTATAAATTCTGGGACCTTTCAATATCAAACATCTTATCAAAAAAGTATGAATATTAATCCTACTACGGGATCAACATACATTGTAAACCTTCAAAATTTGCAACGAACAAATATTGATTTTCAGAAATTTAGCTAACTTATTTTCACGCTTTGTTCTTTAGTCAGTTGGAATTTCATCATCGTCAATTTGCACATAAGACAAGATATCTGCAATTTGAGGAGCATGGTTTGATAAAATTGCTATAGCATTCTTGAACTCTTCAATATCACTTGTTCCACCCACTAAGTGAAAATCACCTATTGATTTAAGAATAAGAAAACCATTCTTACCTCGCACCATGACGTCATTTATAGGTGAAAAGGCAAGTCTCTCAAGGGCTAATCTTGCTGCAGCAACTAACGCGGCTCCAATTGCTGATAATTCTGTTGAGTTTGCCCGTTTATCACCTGCATAAAATGCTATTCTATCACCTGTAGCAGTTAAAACAGCCAAAGCTTCAAGTTTTGCTTCCTGTGTTATGTCCTTCAATTCCTTAGCAAGAGCATAAGCGATTTTTCTTTCAAGTC
>BPTK01000071.1 GCA_023705905.1 Candidatus Heimdallarchaeota archaeon | reverse complement strand
CACAAGGCGTACTTGACCCTGTAGCTGAAAGAATTATTATGAACGCAGCTCAAGGCATATTTTATTTTACACGAGATGCAATTGGCAGCAGAATCAAGGATACTTTCGCAATCACTAAGCTAATGGGTGTAGCATATGTGAGTGAAACTCTAGATATCACTCCATCAGAAACAGAAGGTTTCAAAATAGAATCAACCGCAAAGATTTAGTTGATATTTATGGAAAAAGAAGGAAACTCCGAAGATATCGAAACCCAAGAAGTAATGGATATCTCAGATGAGATTGTTAAACTTACAAAAGAAGTGAAAGCAATTAAGAGCAAAGTAAACACAACTCAAATGAGTGATACAAAGAGCGGATCATTGAATTCCAAGAAAAGCACATTAGACATCAATCCTGCAATAGCTTACATCGATGAAATGTTAAAATCATCCTCAAACAACATTATATCAGAATTGAAGGCAGAATTCTTTAGATTATTCAACTTTCTATCTAGTTTTCAAACAGTGTCACAATATCCAAGAAATCGGAATAGTTTAAGTGCTGAAGAATCTCTTCTAGAACGAGAGTTAACTGAAGAAAATATAGCAAATATTCAGGAGACTATAGAAAAAGAAAAGGAAATGCTGAAATTACTCTTAGAAGAAAGAGAAACTTTAATCTATGAGCTATCAGACCAAGTAGTAGCAATTGAGACAGAGAAAAAAGGATTACAAGAGGAATTAGATCAAGTTTTAGCTGATAAAGGGAAATGGAGTACGCAAAAAGAAGTACTGGAAAGACTGGTTACTACTGACCCTCGATTTAACATAATAAACTTGTTAAGAAGAATGGGGGTTATTGCACCTATACAATTATCGTTCGTTCTAGGTGTTTCACTATCACAAACTAAACGATATATCAATGAACTAGAAAATATGAAAATACTACAAGTAAATGAAGACAGCACAGTGTCTCTTGATGCTAGTTTTAATGAAGAAACAATGAATATCAAAGTAAAAATAAGTGAAGATGAAGATAAATAAAATAAAAAGTAAAAAACACTATTGCTGTGCATAGAGTTTTTCATAGAAAAGAACAATGTTTTTTAGTAATGTCTTGAATGCTTCATCGACATTTTCTCCTGTTTTTGCAGAAGTTTCAATGTAAGGAACAGAAAAGCCAGACCATTGCGAAAGAGAACGAGCATACTCTTCAGATTGTTCTCGCATAATAGGATCTTTGGCTGTTGCACGAAGATCGCTTTTATTACCGATTAGAACAATGGGGACAACACGATTACTATTGTTTTTAAGAAGTTCTGCGATCCAAGAAGGAATATTTTCGAAACTAGAGCGACGAGAGATGTCAAAAACAAGAAGGCATCCAGAAGTTCCACGATAATAAACCTCACGAACAGCTGAGAACCTTTGTTGTCCTGCTAAATCCCAAATCTGTGCAACGAAATCTTGATCGTCAATACGGAGTCTTTTTACTGCGAAGTCAGCCCCAATTGTCATACTGTAGCCATCTTTGAATCCTTCTCCCAGATAGGTCTTACGTAAGGATGTTTTTCCTACTGCACCGTCTCCTAACAAAGTTATTTTGAATATTTTCCTTTGGCCACCTGCCATTCGATTTTTCCCCTTTATACAAATTACTATTAGCCTAGGATAGTATTTAAATTATTTGATACTCCTCGTCTAATAATGATTTTGTTTCTACAAGCACTCTAAACCGAGAATTAAATACTCTAATCTCAATTGTGTCTTTTTCATACTTTAAAGTTGACAAGTAGGTAATATTATTTTCATTTTTTCAAGTGAAAAAGGAAAAAAGAAGAATTCTTTCAATTTACAAGAACTCAGGATCTACGAAAACATCTAACCATGGTGTTTTGAATGAAAATACTACATAGAAAATAACCAGTATCACTATCAAACTAATGATAATTATTTTGAAAGATAATTTAAATTCTATTTTTTCAAAATTCTCAGAAAACACTATCGCAAGTATTCCTGAAATGTATGTAACCACCATAGCTAGACCAAGTTCAGCGGCTAATGTTGCAAATTCTTGATTATATATCGCTGGTAACATATACCAGATAAACATCAGGAACCACCCTATAAGAATAGCACCTAATAATCGTGAAAATATGTATGATGATTTATTTTCAATCTTTTTCATATAAATTAGATAATCTACTCCAATGAAAAGTAAGTATGCAAAAAATCCTATTTTCAAATGCTGAAAGACAGATTCATTAGTTCCTGCAAAAGCTTGAAAGAATGGATTTGGTAATAGTTCATATAAGAAATGTAATAATGCATAAAATGCTAAGAATATTAATCCTCGTAAGAACAAAAAACCCAATTTTTTCCAATTAATGTTAGAAATAAAATTTACTTTTTCTGTACTCAATTAGTTCACCTTTAATTCCATAGGCTTTTACTCACAAACATAATTAAATACTAACTTTGAACAAAAATTGTCTCTTATATCTATTCAAAAACTATAAAATAGTTCTAATATTTTCAATTATAATGAGTTTACTCGAGAAAGCACATAGAATACTTGCATTGCTGGAGAAACACTATCCAGAATTTAAAGGAGGATTAACAAATTATTCCACTCCATTTCAAATGCTTGTAGCAACCGTATTAAGCGCTCAAAGTACAGATAAACAAGTAAACTCGATTACTAAAGAATTATTTTCACGTTTTCCTGATCCTGAATCTTTTGCTTCCTCTTCAATTAAAGAAATCGAGAACTCTATTTCAAGGGTAGGTCTGTATAAGAACAAAGCTAAATATATTTTTGAATTATCAAAGAAACTTATTGCTAAATACAATTCTATTGTTCCTACATCCATTACTGAATTAGTTAAATTACCTGGAGTAGGTAGAAAAACTGCTAATGTTTTACTAAATGATTGGTTTAATATCCATGAAGGCATTGCAGTTGATACTCATGTCAAACGTTTATCATACAGGATGGGATTGACAACTAAAATTGCCCCAAACAAAATTGAAGAAGATTTACAAAGAATAATTCCTTCTGAAAACTGGGGTCGGATCACTCATTTGTTTATATCTCATGGACGGGCAGTTTGCAAAGCTCAGAAACCTTCATGCAAAACTTGTTTCTTGCTTAATTTGTGTCCTAGAGTGGGCGTTCTTGAGGAATAGTCAGTTACCTTTTTTGTTGCCTTTTGTATATTCTTTTTAAGTCAATCAAATTATGTCTATATTGCAATAAAATTTATTTAGGATACAAATTACTTAATAATTAACATTAAAAAAATTGTAGGCTGAAGGATATGTCCAAAATCGATATTTTACCTCCTTTATTGACTCGTATAGGTTTTAGTGAAAATGACATTAAGGTATATACAGCAACATTGGGGCTTGGTAAAGTTACTATAGGCGAACTACTTGTGGTTACAGGTCTAGATCCACTTACTCTGATTCAATCCGTGAAGAATCTGGAGGAACTAGGCTTTCTGAAGAAAATAGCCGGTAGAACACCTGAATATTTCGGAATGTTACCATTTTTGAAAGAGTATATTGTTGTCGAAAAAGACGCCCTCTATTCTATAGATGGTGTGATTAATTCCTTAAAGAGTGCAAAGGAAGATTATAAGGAGAAAAAGACTAAATTTGGTGGAACCTTGGAACTTACTGGAGAAGGGAATGTGTTTGATATTCACATTGTAAGTGGTTTGATAAAACAAGTAGTCGATGCTCTGTATCAAAAATATGTAGAACATAGTGATGAACTACATGAATCTGTTTCCGAGTATGTTAAAGATAACAAAGAAACAGTAGAAGGGTATCTGACCAAAATAATGGATCAACCTATAATTTTCTCAACACAATTACAATCTTTCGTAGAGGAATTAAATGCATTTGTCAAACAATTTAATCACGTTGCAAAACAAAGAAGCGACCAATTAGCGGAAACAGTTGAACAACAAACAAAAGAAACATTTGCTAACGTGAGTCAAATAATTGCAAATAGTCTTGATGCTCATACTGATAACCATAAAGATTTTCTTGAAAAACTGGCCCCTGATTTGGATAACGAATTAAAAGAACTTGTTAATCGAGTTTCAGATATCCAAGAGTTATTTATGGATAAATATGATACGATTTGGCAAGAAGCTTATGCATCTTGGACAAACGAATCTAAAACAGTGGTAGATGCTATATCTCAAGAGGTAAACAATCTCTTCTCTGAACAGATTAAACAGACTCAAGAACTAAGAAGAAGTGTTGAACAAATTGATAGGCAAATTAATTTTCTCTCATCTAAAATTGCTGAATCTTTAAATTCAATTGAAACTTCCACTGTACTAAAACTAGGAAAAGCTAGAAAACAAATTGAGTCTCCACTAGTAGATGCAAGAGATACTGTTAGAAATTTAGCAAATGATCTAAATGAAAGTGGTTTACAATTAATAGACCAACATGTTCTAGCCTTAAACGATGTAAGAGATGATATTCGGTCGAAAATGGATCATTTCCAATTAACAGGAGAAACAACCATACGGGCAAAGAAGAATCAGCTTACTAGTGAAACAATTGAAAAAATTGATTTGCTTCCTAATGACCTATTAGACTTGCTTCAAAATGGAACTGAAAAATACGCGGAATCTTCATACAAATCTTGTGCCGATGTTACTGAACAGCTAAAACAAAAATCAACTGGTGAACTAGCCCAATCAAGAGAAGAAGCCGTGAATGAAATCCGCAAATTTAGTCTTGAATGTAATCAAGTTATACAAAAACTACAATCTGATACGCTTCAAGAGATAACTAAATCTAGACAAGATGCAGAAAAAATGGCCGTTAGCCTGAAAGAAAAGATAAATGCATCTGTTGAGCAATTCCGAGAAGCAGAAAATAACAAACAAACTGAGTTAGCCGCAGATTTAACATACAAGAAACAACACCTTAAGGATCACAGAGAAGAACAAAAAGAAGAGATTATTCAACAAGTAACTGATGGTGAAGAAATACAGATTAACACTTTAGTTTCTCAAGTTGCTTCTGTTGTAAAAGATATTGATGACATCCTTATATCTCAGCTCGATTCTGTCATTGCAAAAACTATGACCTTCTACCAAGTTATTAATACAAGAGAGGATGAACTTAGACAAATAGATAAATTTGCTTCTTCTATCTCCTTTGAGGGACAACATAATACTTCTATAATTGTGGGTGAAGAGGCAATAAAAGCAAGCATCACTGATATTGCAATGCGTTCCAAGTATGAACTTTTACTTGTTACACCAGATGTTGATGAAGAGCTATTGAAAGAAATGATGCAATACACAAAAGCTCAAAGAATTAATCTAGTATCCTATTTTGATAAGAGCAAGCATCATAACTTACTTCGACCTTTAGCCGAAAGATTCCCCGGATTAAAACTTAAACATTACGACAAAAAAGATGTTTATTGCGCAATTCTTGACGGAAATAATGAAGCTGTATTTGCATTTCTAACAGCTGATGCGGTGCCTATAGCAATCCGTACTACAAATGATTTGCTTTTGCAACTTTTCAAATCAGCTATAAATCGTGATGTTCTGTTCCACAGTAGTGATGTGGAACTTTAATCTTCTTTTTTAAAAATAAGAGGATGTAGATAATTAATCTACATAAAATTTACAAGAACGCATATCAAGAAGATGTGGTATTTTTTGTATTAATCCTGCTCGAACTAGAAGTTTCAAACCGTGTCGAACAGTTCGTGGAGCTAAGTTGCACATATCGACAATTTCTCTGCTGGTTATCGGTCCAGTTCCGGTAACAATTTTAAAGATCGTAATCGCACTAGGCGGTAAACCAGTCATAAGTTCTTGATTAATTTTTATATTTTCAAGCGCTATAGCCACAATCATCATTTCCTTTGATAATTATTTAAAACTCAAAAGATTCTCCTTTTAAACTTATTTGAAATTGATATTGGAAAAATGAAGCGAACCGTCACATTATTCGCCTTATTTAGAGTCTCTAAAGATTTTAAGGCAAAATTACAAAAAAAATCTTTTCCAAATACCTCTGTTTATTTTCTTGCACTATCTCTCTTAAACTTAACTAAAATCTCCTTTTAAGACTTATTATTTTTCTTGGTTTTTATTGTTTTCTCAATAATTTTAAACTTGCTTACAATTATAAAGTGTGATTTTACTATTTCAAGGATTATCTCCTTATTAAATCTAACTTGTTGTGCCTTAAGACCCAGAATACTGTTTATATAAAAAACAACAAATTTACTGCTGGATTGAAATATTTTCAGATAAAGCATCGTTTATTTTATTGCTCAATATGAATGAAAATCTGAAAATGTGAGTTGAAAACGGGAATATCTACACACATTTGTTTTGCTTTTGTATTCTGAAATTAAAGCTCCATCTTTGCAAGATACTTTTGGTAAGATTTTACAAGATACTTCTTTTCTAATGGATGTGTAATATTATCCCATGGAAACACAGTATCAACACCATAACTTTTACTTGCTTCATTATCTAAATTACTTTGACTATTTCTGAGTACTCGTTTCCAGCTGCCAATTTTGTTTCCTATTAAAGAAACTTGATTTACTATTGAAAAATAGTTGTGGTCACCTAGAGATAATATTTTTTGTATAATCGCCCATTCAGGAGCATAGAAAGACGCTTCAATATTTTTGAGTTGATACAAATTCGATTTGTACCATTTCTGCTGATTTTTGGAATCCTTAATTCCAAGCATGGGAACAAATTGAAAAGGTGTGTTCGCTTTTGTTATGAATTGATTCATTGATATAGAGATACGACCTGTTGGAAAATGTTTTTCTCGGACTGTTTTAACAAATTCATAGGAATTGTGTTTTACTTCTTCTTTTTCTAAAGGAAAACCATACATCATATATAATTTAAGTCGTCTGAATCCAACATTCCAAGCCAATTTTAATGCAGAATAAATGGTTTCATCAGACATGCGTTTGTTTATTGCAAATCGTTGATTTTCATCCCCTGTTTCTGGAGCAAGTGATAATGTCCTTTGTTTACCTTTTCGCAAATTCAAGAGTAGATCTTCAGTGAGATAATCTGCTCGAAATGATGAGCATGAAACCTCATAACCCTTGGAAACTATAAATTCTATAAGTTTATCTAGAATACCTGATTGAGCAACAGCACTTCCATATAGAACAACTTTATCAAAATCGTTTACTTGACTTGCTTGTTCAATAATTTCCGCTAGTCGTTCAAAACTTCTTCCAGTGCGTGGAAAACGGCAATGCCCAACAAAACAAAAAAGACATCGCTCAGAGCACCCTCTGTCTGTTTCTAAATAGTAAGCTTTACCAAAGATTGGTTCATTTTTTGTGCCTTTGACGTTCTCAGGTATTATTTGTTTTATCGGATAGAAAGAATCAGAAAGATTTTTTTCTCTGATGCTTTGGACTTTTTCTCCAATCCATTCACCAGATTCATTATAATGATAGTTGAATACCATGCATCCTGGAATAATCGAAAGAGCTTCCATCTTCTCTTTTTTTGTTTCTTTTTCTAGAGCTAATCTTATCTTATTAGCAACGGGCTCTATATCTCCTAGGAAAAAGACATCTGGGGTAAAAAGTACGGGGAAGGGATTAGAAGTAGGGGATGGTCCTCCGATCAAAATAAGGGGGGCATGCTCATCACGTTTTCTGACATCAGTGTTGATTCCGCTTCTATGTAATAGTGCAATAGCTTCTAAATAGTCGTGTTCAAATTGACATGAAATTGCCAGTACATCAAAATCAGATAGTTTTTTCTGGCTTTCCAAGGAGTAAGGGAGAACTTTTGAATCAAGTGGCTTGAAAATTCTTTCACAAGCAAAATTTTCCCAACTATTAAAAAGAAAATAAAGTAATTGCATACCCAAACTGGTCATAGCGACTCGATAAGTATTTGGATAGATTAAACCTATTGATATTCTGTCAGGTGACCACTTCTTCTTAATTGCATTTTGCTCTTTAATTAGCATCGGTTTTTTTCCTTTTTAGAGTATACGATTGAGTTCCGAAATATATTGATTCCGATGGAACATCTTCATTAACTATTGTTCCTGATCCAATCCAAGAACTGCTTCCAATTTTAATTCCAGGCATAATTAAGGCACCAATACCTGTTTCAACATTATCTCCAATGAATACGCCTAATTTTCTTCTCCCGCTATCTTCTCTCTTCCCTTTCACATTAACGGGCACTGACTGTTTATCTAAACGCAAATTTGCAGTTTTTGTACCTGCACCAAAATTACAGTTCTCTCCGATTATAGTATCACCGACATAAGAAAGATGAGCTACGTGAGTATTGTTCCCTATTATTGAATTCTTTATCTCACAAGCATTGCCTACTTTAGATTTTTTCCCCAAATATGTATGGTCTCTAATATAGCAATTTGGTCCAATAACTGCATCTTCATCTATGAATGCTGGTCCTTCAATATAGGTTCCACTTTTTATTATAGCGCCCTTTTTGATGACTACTTTTCCTTTAATGTGAACTCCGTCCTCTATTTTGCCATTTCGCTCATCTGAAATTGCGTCTAGTAAAGTTTTATTCGCTTCGAGAAGTGACCAAGGTCTCCCTATATCAAACCAATAATCTTCATCACTCAGTGTTACAAGGTCAACTGTATGTTTTCTATCTCTGAGAATTCTGTTTAATGCATCTGGTAATTCATACTCACCACGTGGCGAAACCTCTCCCCTTTCCTCTATCTTTTCTAAGATTGGAAAAATATCCTTGCTTACTGAATACAAGCCAATATTTGCATATCCTTCCTTAATCTCTGCTTTTGCAGGCTTTTCTTTTATTTCTTGAGGATTTGATTTGTCGTCAATTATGATAACTCCATAATTTTCAGGGTCAGTTACTAGTTTTCCGCCAACAGAAATGGTGCTGTTTTTTGCAGCTTCAACCGTCTGCTTTATCAAGGAAAGTGAGTATACACAATCTCCATTAACACCTATGAAAAATTCCTTTTGAATATGATCCTTAGCTAAAAGAAAAGCATTACCAGTACCCTTTATTTCTGGTTGATGCACAAAAACAATATTTAAAGAAGGAAACTTATCAAGAATATATTCTTTGATTTTTTCTTCTTTATAATTAGTAATGATAACAAAACCTTCTACACCGCATTTTGATAAATCATTGATTGATCTCTCGAGAATTGTTTTATCAAGAACTTTCAATAGTGGTTTGGGAGTGTTTTCAGTTAAAGGTCTTAATCTTAACCCCTCACCAGCTGCTAGAAGGATGGCTTTCATTCAATTAACCTCTCGAAAGATTTTATAATTCTAATACTTTCCCATTATCTTCAGACGCACTTGTGACTTTTCTTTGTTTTCTCATTCCATCAATGTTTTGGATAAGATCATGCGCTTTTTCATTATCGAATATCAATTTGAATGCTTCCCACTGCTCTAATGAGGTAATGTACACACCTTTTGGCTTTAATGGTTTACCCTCTTCATTAACTGGTTTCACTTCTAACCCTAATTTAAGATCCTCTCCTTTTGCGGGGAGTTTAACGATAGAAACTCCAGTTACACTTGTTTTCATTTTTCCCCATTCATCCGCCTTTTTTCCGAATTCTTTTAGTCGTTTAGTTAAATCAACAGTCATTTAATCACAATAGGTAAACAAACAATTTAATTTTTAAACCCTACTCTCTTTGAGGATTAATTAATTATTTCATTTTTTTTATCCATCCAAAGCTTCATTTCTCCAGCTTTCAAGAGTTGAAACGAAATAATTCATCTTCTTTCAAATAGGTTTAAAAATTCCTTTGAATGAAACATAATTAAGATGAAATTTGCTATTACTAAAGGTAAAATTATTACAGTTAATGAAAATGAGGAAATAATAGAAAGTGGAACCATCCTAATAAAAGATGGAAAAATAGAATCAATACTAGATGGAACAGCACAAATCCCAGAGGGATACGAAGAGATAGATGTAAAAGGAAAAGTTGTTCTACCAGGTTTTATTGACACTCACACTCATCAAGGATTATTTGATGGTTCGATTGGTTGGGCTGGTTTTGACGGAAATGAGATGACTAATCCAGCAACTCCATATGTCAGAGCATTAGATGCTATAAATCCAGAAGATCCAGGACTAGTAGAAGCTAGAATTGGTGGAGTTACCACAATACAAACAGGTCCAGGAAGCGGAAATGTGATTGGAGGAACAGATACTATAATCAAAACTTATTGCAAAAGCAATATTGTAGATGATTTGATTGTAAAAACTCCTTCATCAATGAAAGCTGCTCTTGGCGAAAATCCAAAAAACGTCTATGGAACAGATAAAAAACTACCCTCAACAAGAATGGGAATAGCAGCTGTTTTTCGAAAGACCTTTGTAGATGCTCAAAACTATGCTAAAAAATGGCAAGAATATGAGAGAAAGAAAGCAAAAGCAGAAGAAACTAATGATATAGAAAAAATGCCGTCTGAACCAGAACGTGATCTTGGGAAAGAAGCATTGGTAAAAGTGTTGAATAGAGAAATTCCACTAAATCTACATGCCCACCAGTTAAACGATATAATTAACGGAATCCGTCTAGCTGAAGAGTTTAACATAGATCTCATGCTTATCCATGCGACAGAAGGTCATAAAGCCGCTGAGTACATAGCTAAGAAAGGCATTCCTGTCTCTGTTGGCCCATCCTTAGTTGGTTTTGAAAAGGTTGAATTACGCAATATTAGTTTTAAAACTCCAGTTATACTGTGGAAAGCTGGTGTTCAAATTTCAATACAAAGTGATTCCTTTACTCGATTAAGATATTTCCAAATTCTCCCTTGTATGGCAATAAAAGAGGGTTTACCTGTTAATGAAGCACTAAAGGCAATTACAATTAATGCTGCTAAGATGATTAAAGTTGAAGATAGGCTTGGAAGTATTGAGCCAGGAAAAGATGCAGATATTGTTGTTTGGACTGAACATCCACTAGAAAATTTCTATGCAGAAAATCAAATTACTTTCATTAATGGAGAAATTGCATATAAAAAGAAATAATCTTTTCTTCTTTTTTTTCTTTGAATTTATCATTGTTATTTGGTTTTGCTTTATACTTGACAGACCAACTGACGTTCAAACAAGCAATTAAGATCGATCGTAATAACCTTGTTTTCTGTGTTCTCCAAAGTATTCTAGTCCCTTTTCGTGAAGTTGCTTTTTGAGATTATTTGCGTATTCTTCTGTAATTTCTCCCTTCTTCAATAAATAATCTATAATCTCTTCAGCCTCTTGATTTGATTTACATCTACAGATGAAATCTATTGCACCGGGTGTATGTTCTCTGAATTTTCTTGTTTTCTTTGAACCAGAACTAGTACGAAGTTCTTCTTTCAAAATGCCTTTTTCTCCATCTTTGATATCTCGGAAAAGTGCAGGAAAAACCCCTTCAAAATCTTTGTCTTCTATTTCCTCTTCAACTCTACCTTCATTAGTGTCTTCAGAGTTATTGCTTTTCATAATTTAGTGGATAGTAATAATCTAAAAAAGGTTGAGATATCTTACATTTATTCAAGAACCTCAATTATAATTCATTTGCAAAAAACCTTTATTCGATTAAGATTACGTTCATATGATGTTAGTAGGTATAGTAGGAAAACCGAGTTGTGGGAAAAGTACATTTCTCAATGCTCTAACTATGGTTGATGCAAAGGTTGGAGATTATCCATTTACTACAGTTAAACCAAACCGTGGTACAGCTTATGTACGTAGTCCTTGTGTTTGTAAAATCCATGATGTTGAAGATAATCCTAAAAACTCTATGTGCAAAGATGGGATTAGATTTCTTCCTGTCCACTTTTTAGATGTAGCAGGATTGGTTCCTGGAGCATCAGAAGGAAGAGGATTGGGAAATAAATTCTTAGATGATTTGCGTCAAGCCGATGTTTTGCTTCATATAGTAGATGCTAGTGGATCGCTTGATGCTGAAGGAAATCCGATTGATAAGGGTAGTTGGGATCCTATTAGTGATGTAGCCTTTTTAGACAATGAAATTGATGCATGGATCTTAGCTGTCATTCAAAGAGATTATATGATGATGAAGAAAAAAGCAATGGCAGAGAAATTGCGCTTGTCCAAGTTACTTTACGAGAAACTGACTGGTCTAGCCGTAAAGAAACACACTATAGATGAAGCTGTGCGTGATGTTGGAATAATCGATGATGATGCTTCAACATGGGATGATAAATTAGCAGAACTAGTTACGACCATAAGAAAAAAAGCAAAACCTATGGTCATAGTTGCAAATAAGATAGATCAGCCAAATGCTGAAGATAATCTAAACAAGCTAAAAGAAAAATTGAGCATAGATGTTTTTCCAGCAGCTGCTCTTGCCGAGGTATTTCTGCGTTCTGAACAGGAAAAAGGTACCATTTCCTATAATCCAGGTGATTCTACTTACCAAATACTTGACCAGGAAAAATTAGGGGAACAAAAAAAACTATTATTGGAAAAAATCGATGAGAACCTACTAAGGAAGTATGATTCAACAGGTGTACAAGCAATTCTCTCTCACGTTGTGTTCAATTTACTTAACATGATTGTTGTATATCCCGTAGAAGACACCAGTAAATTGGCCGATAAATCGGGAAACGTTCTTCCTGATGCATATTTAGTGCCTAAAGGAACTACCGCTATAGAATTTGCAGCAAAAGTACACACAGATTTTGCTAAGAATTTCATCTATGGTCAATTAGCTCCATCCGGTAGAAGAATAGGTTCTGATTATGAACTTCAAAATAACGATGTAATTAAAATAGTATCTGCAGCGAAATAAAATAAAATTATTTGGCAGCTATTGCTGCACTTAACTAGGTAAAGTAAGAACTTTGCTCTTTCTTATGTCTACCATAACTACTGGGAAAATTTTGTTAACTGCTTCTTGGACTTCTCTAGAAATAGAACCATTTACCATATTTAATGCAAAATCTGTGAACACTTGTTCTCTAGCTCTGGTTTTGATAAGATCTCCAATTGTTTTTCTTACAACCTTTTGTGTGCTGGTTCCACATCTCATGGGAGTAATTACGATAGACGATACTCTTAATCTTGCTCTGTCTTTTGTAAAAACATTTTGAATAGATTCAATCTTTGACCGATTTCTGCGAATTTGGGATCTTATTTGCTCTTTTGCAATTTCATGTCCCGCAAATTCGGTTCTACATATATTGCCTTCAACCGCTGTGATTTTGAATCTGATTTTTAGATTGATATCATGGAACATATCGTCTACAATGCCCAACTTTGCCATTTCAATAACTCTTCCATGTAATAATTCTGGGTCGCTTGCTGGTGTTTCACCTAGAGTTTTTTCTGCAATATATCCGGCTGACATTACTTGATACCAAGATTTTTCTTTCCACTTATCTACAACTTTACTTCTACTTTTACGTGTGGATTTTCGTGACGACAATAATTTAACCTCTGTAAGTTGTTTCATTCTTCTTTAGTTTGGTTTTAAATATTATGATTAAGAAGACTATTTCTCTTAATGTTGCTAAAAACTTATTCTCTACATAGACTATTTCTCTTCAAGTTTATTAGTGGATAGGAACACCTTTTCTATTGTAGAAATTGTATTTAGAATATCATCTAATGTGTATCGTATTGATGAAACATTTGCTGTAGATTCTACACTTATTTCAACACTCCTTCCGTCTCTCTTCATTCCTATTTTTGTATTATCATCTAGCAGAGAATTCTCAGGTTCTAATCCCTTAATAATGATTCCTGCAAGTTCTGAACTTATACAATTTATTGTAATCTGAACCTTTGTTGAATCTAGTTTCAATTTATTCATCTCTATTCTCTATTCTTTCTATTTTGATTTTATCTTAGACTGCTTATTTCTTGGATGTTTGCTTTTTCGTTGAGGATTCTGATCTCTCTTCTTCCTTCTTTTCTTTGGTTCCTTCGTGATGATATTCAAGAGTTTCTTCAATATTCTTTATTAGATCAGGAAATTTAGTTGTTTCAACAATAACATCAAAGGAATCATCTTCTTTGGATAATTTCTTTATCAGTTTACTGCTTAACGCTTTGTGGAAGATATGGTATAATTTTATCCCCTTTTTCTGTTGTAAAGGTGATTCATGAACAAAAAGATAAGTATCTTCATTTTGGCTAAGGGTTACTAACACTGGGACATCTATAGGAATCGTTTTACTTTCGATAAGGGCAATAATTATTGCTGGTGTTGTTTCCTTTTCCAATATCTTATCGCCTTTTATTATGCGGTAATATTGTCTCTCTTCGATTATCTCTGGTTTTCGAGCTATTTCATCTATTGCAAGTGTTGCTCGACCATGATAATCACTTAAGTAATTATTGAGCTGATCGAATAAGTTCTCTCTGTCCCCTAGGATTACCGCTAAGGCTAAACCATGTTTGTCCATTTGACACGCGCCTTCTAGTAACCATAAAAATTCTTCAATATTGCGTGTTGGGTTGTGTTTTGATTCATTTTCAATTATGTATATGGGTCCAATTAACTTTTTTATATCACTAAGCGAGTGGTCTTTATTCTCCATGAGAATTGAAATAAGGCCATCATTCAATTTTTTCGTCTCCTCAGAACTCAAAGAAGCAATGTTTCGCCACTCGTCTTCTTGATCTTTCATTGTGATGCCTATTCTTGATAAAAAGGAAGTACATGCACTTTCATTTCCTGTTAATCCAGGAAAATAGGGATTTATAGAGTATTTGAGTGCAAGATGAATAGGTTTACTTTCGCGTCCAACAATCCTTGTGCCTTTGGTCACCGTTAAAAACTGTTCTTTCTTACCTTCCTCAAGTATAATTCCATTTAATCCAATTAATGATTGATTTTTGTTATTTACTTGTTTTTTTGCTAAACTACCAATGATGGCTAAGTGAGAATATTTCTGATAATCGCCATTGAAACCCGTTGATAAAAAGTAACACAAACCAGCGTTTGAGACAGTATTGATAGGTAAGCCTATTCCCTTTAGAGATAGTTCTTCTATGTTCTCTTTGGATATTTTTTCAAGCTCTTTCTTGGTTAACTCATGATGTATTATCACTCTCTTTTTATCGTTATCCTTTAAAATATCAAGAGGAATTTCACTAAGACTAAGTCCAATAAATATTATGGTTCGATAATCTAACTTTTTGATTCTTTTCTCGATGTGAGTTTTTTCCTTAGCATATAATACATGAGAACCTATTTTCTGCTCCTTTAGGTTTCGTAATAATATCCCTGTTGCGCAGAGATTATCCGGATCTTTCAAAGTAACTATGATAATATTCTCTTCAGAATCGACCAATAATTGTGCAATTTTTTTAGCTTTCTCCTTTAACACTCGATATTTATCAAAAAGTTCATTATCAGCTGTCATAATATTCACAGTATAGATAATAAAAATGTATTAAAAAATAAAAGAATATCGTATCTTATAGTAAAAGCCCTGCAGTTTTTGGATCGTATTTCCAATTTGTTGGGAAAATACCTTTCTTTTTGTAGTACTTAACTAAACGTCTTATTTTAGATTCAATTAATTGTAATCCCCTTTTGCTATGAAGATCTTTCTTGTTTTCTTCAAGATGCTTTCTTAAACTCATAGCTTTTCTAACTAGGTTGGTTAAATCTTCAGGATATTTTGGTTGCAAATTCAATTCTTCTACAACAATTGACAGTTTCTTTCCTAATACTTCCTTGACTCCAGTGACACCATATTGGTCTCTTAGGATTGTTCCTATCATTGCTGTTGAAAGACCTTGTCTTTTTAATTCTTCAACCTTTTTTGCAATTTCTTTCTTGTCAATAGCCATCCATTCCGGAGCTTGACCTCTATAAGCTCTTGTTGAACTAGCTTTTCCACGTTTCCGTGCATGCATTCTTGCCATATTATTCACCAAATATTTTTTTGTTCTCGAAGGCGGTTAACGAGGTGAACATTTCACGAAGGGACTTTTGGCGATGGGAATATAAATTCTTGGTTGTTAGTGACATCTCTGCAAAGGTTAATGCCTCATCTGCAAGTAAGAAGATAGGATCAAAACCAAAACCTCTGTCTCCTCTCTTTTCCGTGGTAATAATTCCCTCCGTTTTACCAACAAACAATTTGATTTTTCCATTAGCAAAGAAAGCTATGACAGATTTAAAATGTGCTGCTCTATTGTCTTTACTTTGCATGAGATTTAAAATCCCCTCGTTCCCTAATGTTTGGAAAATGTAAGCAGAATAGGGACCAGGAAAACCATCCAAGGATTGTATGAACAATCCAGCATCTTCAATAAAAAAATGTTTATTCTTCAATTCGGGTTTCATTTGAATGAGTTTTTTACAACTAGCTAGTGCAATATTATCTAAGTCATCTGCTTGTATTTCCTCGTATTCAATATCAATCCATTTTAAGAGTATTTTATGACTTTTCGCAATTTCAGTAGCTTCTTCAAATTTGTGTGCGTTATGTGTAATAAAATGTAATTCTTTCACACATTACTTTTGAATTGGATGTTTTTAGTTTTTCCATGTTTATGAATATATTTTGCTTTATCAGTAAGAAAGAGTTTAAATGCTACAAATTGATAGTAGTGGATAACAATAAATGGTAGATAATTGGTGATTATATGTTGGAACAACTTACCTTTTCTTCAATTCATGATTCGACTAAAAATGTAACAATATCTAATGAAATATTGAACGCATTATCAGAAGTTTCTAAAAACAGCGATATTCTAAGTATATATTCAACAAACGCTAGAGCGATTTATTTCTTCCCTGTTTCCTCAGATGTCTATAAACTAAGCATACAGATTTTTCCACTTACACCTGAAATTGTTGCTAAAATAATGACAAAAATTGCAGAATTTTCAACTAAGGTTGTTTATAGTACAGGATTGTGTTTAGTAGAAAATAGGTGTTTCTGGGAAGGCTTCTTACAAGAAAAGGATCTAACAAAACCAATAAATGAGATAGAAGAAATCCTTCAATCAATAGCTGAAATTAAGGGAACCAATATTGATCAGGTTCATAGTTCAAAATAGTTTTAGCTTAAACTAATTTTTATATCCAAGACACGAATGAATTCTTTGTATCTATTTCTAAGCGTGACTTCTGTTATTTGACAAGTTTTAGCGATTTCATTCTGAGGACATTTTGTTTTGTTTTGAATTGCTGCAATATAGAGTGCCGCTGCAGCAAGGGAATTGGGATTCTTACCTACAGTTATTTTTGCTTCTTTTGCCCTAGCAAGTATTTCTTGAGCTTCTGTTAATACTTTCGGAGAGAAATTGAGTATTGAAGCAAATTTTGCAATACTGTTATCAGGACTTGCTAAAGGCATCTTCAAATCTAGATGTTTTAAAAGCAATCTGAAATTTTTTGCTAACTTCTTTTTGCTTAATCTTGTTTTGTCCGAAACATCTTCCAAACTTGCTGGGTGTTTGTGTAGTCTACAAGCAAGATAGAGTGCTGCAGAAACCAAAGCTTCTGTGGAACGTCCTCGAACCAATCCTGTTTTGAGTATTTTTCTATAGATCATTGCAGCAGTTTCCCTTACTTTCAAAGTAAGATTCAATTGACTGCTAATTCTCTTAATCTCATTCAAAGCTCTTAGTAAGTTCCTTTCGGTTCCATATTGAAGGACAGCTCTTCTTTGCAAGGTTCTTAATCTAAACATTTGACTAGCTTTTTCAGGTGATAAAGAGTTTCCAAAAATGTCTCTATTAGAATAATCAATCAAAGTTCCATAATGATCGTAACTTAGTAGGTTTTTTGGAGTTCCTGTTCTGGCTCTATTAATATGTTGTTCCTTTGTATAAGCACGCCATTCAGCTGTTTGATCTATATACGAATCTTCTACTACTAATCCACAGCTCCCACAACTTACTTCTCCTCTGGTCGAATCAAAAGCTAATTTGAGAGAATTACAGTCAGGGCATCTTGGTAGAGATGGTTCAGAACTAGTTGTTATATTAATTGGTTGTGAAGGCATGATTACACCAGATACTGTCCTTGGGTATATTTTAGCTGTCCCCTATTTAAATTTGGCTGAATCTTCCTTTTTGTGAATTAATCATCTACTTATCTATTTAGAAATCTTCTAGTGAGGAAAAATACAAATAATGAATTTGGTTAAATATGAAAACTGTTAAAAACAATAATCTTTGCAAATGTAATTAGGTAAAGCAATGAACCTCTAGTAATTGTGTTACGAGGCGTGAAAAATGTCAGAAAAATCAAGACAACTCGAATTTAAGGTCAACATTGGTGATAATGAAGGAAAGTGCTTTTCGAAAATTGTAAGAGATGCTCAAGCAACTGCCTTGATAGGTTTAAAAATCGGTGACAAAGTAGATGGTAATATAATTGGCTTTCCTGCATATGAGTTCATTATTACTGGTGGAAGTGATCGTGATGGTTTTCCCCATCGATCAAACATTCAAGGAGCTGG
>BPTK01000070.1 GCA_023705905.1 Candidatus Heimdallarchaeota archaeon | reverse complement strand
GAAATTTTAGAGATATGGCTCAGTTTAATCAAACATATATCAAGCAAAACATCATCTATCGTTCCGCAACACCTATTCCTCATCAATCTCCTGAGCTTCTATTAAATCTTAAAGAAATAGGTATAAAGAGCATAATTGATCTTCGTTCTTCTGTAGAAATTGGGTATGCTTCTTACAATGACACCTTTCTTCACAATTTCAACTATTTTTGGGTTCATTATGATATTTCTATGCCTCCTGAAATTCTAGTTCAAGCAGGAGTCGATCTATTGCCCTTCTACAAGCAATTTGTATGGTATTCGCTATTTCACAATAAACCTCAAATTCGAAGATTAATCAATGTTATTTCTAGACCTGAAAATATGAACTTTGTGATGCATTGCCATGCAGGTAGAGATAGAACAGGAATTTCTTCAGCAATAATTCTCCTTCTTCTCAATGCTCCTGAGGAAAACATCATTCAAGACTATCTTGCTACAGACGAGTTTACTCAAGCCGAAGATATGGAATTCCTAATAGAACAAATTGAAGATCATGGTGGTATAGAGAAATATTTGGTTAGTTGTGGAATCGAGCAAGAAACTCTAGACCGTATCAAGGAACGACTTCGGCCTTAGTCATTTGTTCCTTTTACAACTATGCAAAGGCTTTTTTTAGAACTGTAGATTTCTAACTATCCTCTGTTAATTTTGATTGTGTGATGCATGTGAAGAAAAGTGAGTTAGATTCTGTTGGTTTAGTAATAGACGATGATTCAGAAAAGGTCAATCTTTCAAGAAGAATGACCACGTTACTTGTCTTAATTTCCGCTTTTGGAACAGCATCAAGATTTATTGCTAGAACATTCATGGAACTTTATGCTTACATTATCAATTCATCTGCTACCGCTATTTCACTTATTACTTCTTTGAGGAATCTAATTCAAATGGCTTTTCAATCCTCTTTTGGAAGACTCTCTGACAAGCTTGGAAGAAAAAATTTGATTGTAGTCGGGATATTTGGTCAAGGAGCTACTTTGCTTCTAATACCTTTCATCAGAAATGAATGGGTGCTTGTAGGAGGTATAGCCTTATTCTCTTTTTTTATAGCTTGTTCAACTCCTGCATTTACGGCCCTTCTAGGTGATTTGACAAGTCACAAAAGCATAGCTGGTCTACTAAACTTTGTTAATTTAGTTGGTGCCATAGCTTCCTTGATTGCGATGATTTCAGTTGGTGGATTAAGTAATCTAGGTGAGACTGAATACCAGCAGTATTCTATCATCCTTTATGCAGCTGCAGGTCTATTCTTTATCACAGGTTTCGTAAGCATCTTTCTAATCAATCCTCCTACAGAAAAAATCGAGAAAGTCAGTGTATTATCTTTCACTCCATTGAAGGAAAACAAAGAATTTCGAAGATTTGTGATTATCGGATCAATCATGGGATTCTCTATGTCTTTAGGATGGCCAATTTTTCCTTTTGTAAGAGGAGAATTTGCTTCAGCTCAAGAGAATACATGGATCTGGGCTTCATTCAGCGTGTTTATGATAATTACACTATTAGTTATTAGACCGTTTATTAATAAAATGAATAGAAAATGGGTTCTTTTTATTGGAAGAGTTACAATGTTCTATATCCCACTTAATTTGGCAATAACTGCCTTTTGGTTACAAGAATGGTGGCATATGGCAATTGGCGCTGCAATTAGCGGTTTTGGTAATTCATTTTACATGATAGGTGAAAGTGCATATATTTTAGATCAAGCAACAGAGAAAGAAAAGGGAACCTACACTGGACTCTTCTATCTTTTTCTAGGCGTGGCAACTTTTCTAGGTTCTCTGATTTCAGGCGTGTTAGCTGATGTTTTCATTCCAATACTTGGACAATTGCAAACCATTGGACTCTTTCTCTTTATTATTGCCGGGATTAGATTGGTTTCCTCATTTGGATTTCTATTCCTACCCTCTTCTAAAACGTAAGAGGATTTGGAAGTAGTCAAAGCCACTCCAGGAAAAACAAATTATGTTGTGACTACTAGGAGGAAAAACTGAAAAAGATTCAAACGGGTTATTCATTATGAGAAAAGGAAGAGTACTCGAGGTAACCTTTAACGATTTACATCACAATCTAGCGTTAGAAGAGGCTATTTTCACTAATCTTCCAAATTCCATTTATCAAATGACTATTCGTTTCTGGCAAAACCCTAAGTCAGTTGTTGTAGGAAGGGGACAGAATCTGAGTCAAGAAGTTGATAGAACATACTGTTTACTAAATGACATTGAAATTGGAAGGAGAATGTCCGGTGGAGGAGCTGTTTTTCATGATAGTGGAAATCTTAACATTAGCTTCTTCATCAATAGGAGCAACTTTCCAGATTTAGATAATACTGATCAAATTAGTGGTTTTTTTACCCAACTCATCATTGATACTTTAATTGATCTTGGTTTTACAGATCTCGAGAAAGAAGATTCTTCCATTATCTTATACAGGGGCAAGAAAATTTCTGGATCTAATAGTTATTTGAAAAAAGAATGGTACTCACACCATGCTACTCTCCTCTATAATTCTAATTTAACTCATTTAGAGAGTAGTCTTTTGGCAACAACAGATGAATCTACAGCTAAGAAAGAACAAAAACACTTCCCAGCAATAAATCTGCCCGTTAAGAATCTCCAAGCGTTGAAGAAAACACTAACAAAAAAATTAGCAGAGAACCTTAATATTAAATTTGAACAAAGTTTCCTAACTAATTCAGAAAGAGTATTAGCAGATAAACTCAAAACCAGTGTTTATAATAAATCTGCGTGGATACAAAATAAGCCAAGAGAGTAAAAAAAATATTCTTCATAAATACTTATACAGCATTTGTTGTGGTTTAGCAATTTTAATAAAGGTCTGAAATTGAGTAGGCTTGAGATGTCCTTATTAGCTTTAAGCAAAGTAAAGCAGAAATATTTTTTTACCTCAGAAATTGATGTAAAGGAAGATCTAAGAGATTTTTCTGGACTTTTCACTCGTTACGATTTAGAATTAAGAGAACTTGAAACTCAAGCTAAGGAATTTCAAAAACTAGCTGCAAGACTCTATTCTGAAGGACATCATTCTACTTCTAAAGAAATATTACGAAGAAGAGAAAATATTGTAGTTAGAATGGAAAAATTGCAAGGTGTTCTTAGAATATAATTTTACTTTGTTTAGATTCATTTTTGTTAATTGGATAGGTATATAACTATCGATAGACCGTTTTTCTTTAACAGTAATAAATACAAAACAAAGGTGAAAAAAATTACAGATTATTGCACAAAATGTGGATCTCAACTAGCTGATCAAGCAGATTTTTGCCATAAATGTGGTTCAAAAATCGAGATGGTTAAAGGCGTTCCTACAGCTATGCCCATTGAATCAAAAACTCCTTCCCAGGGAAGGTTGGAATATGATGATGGAAGACCTAAAAGACGACGAAGTGTTATTATAGGATTATCTGTGGGAATAATAGTTATCATAACAGTACCACTTATTTTATGGAGTATTTTTGGTGTTATTAATTATCAACACATTGGTACATACAGTTATGATGAAACATCAATGGAATATACTAATCTGAATCTTACAATTAATAATGACGTAGGTTCAATAGATATTTTCTATGATAATACAATGATTAAACCATTTGAGGCTATAGTTGAAGTATATGGAAGAGATGATTCATCTCTATCAGATGCGATGAACTTTACGACTACGTATCTAAATAATGATACGATGGAAATAAGCTTTAATTCAGGGGACTTTGATTTCTTCTTCTGGGATAATGATGTGTTTACATACGATATCTCTATTTATATCAATCCTGCTGTAACTGCTGACATTTTCGTTGATGCAGATACAGGAAGTGTATCCCTATCGACTGAAGCCATTGATAGTTTGGATATAGCAAGTATTGATTTACAATCTGATACTGGAAGTATTGATTTTGATATGAGAAACTCAGTTAATACAACATTGAACGGTTTAAATCTTGTAACAAGCACTGGGCATATAGATGTTAATGTGGGTGTAAGAACAACTTTGAATGATTCTCATGTATTAATTGACACAGTAACAGGTAGTATTGATTTCGAATTTATTGACCTAATATCTGTTGATGACATGACTTGGGAAATTACTACAAATACAGGATCAATTAACATGGATATATCGCAAAATATTGTTTACCCATTTCCGTTTCTAGCAAATTTCGATGTGGATACAGCTACTGGAAGTATAACCGTTCAGTTCTTCTTCAATGATACAATTGGATACCATTTCGATGGATCATCAAGTACAGGAAATGTAGACATACTCGGAAGTGAAAATGCATACTCCTCTCCAAATTATGGAACAGCTGAAAATATATGCGATTTTGAGCTGAGTACAGATACTGGAAGTGTAACTGTCGAAGAAACATAATTTTCTTTTCTTTTTTCCTTTTATTTACTAATTTGTTTGATTAAGACAGTTTTATATAAACATCCTTAAACGTTTGAATGATGCTTGAACTAATTTCATACTTCAGGGAAACATTGCTAGAAGAATATAAAGAACATATTGATTTAATCGTAGTTTATGGTTCTTATGCTCGAGGAACTTTCAATGAATTTTCTGATGTTGATATATTTGTTTTAGTGAATTCAGACAAAAGATATTCAGGAATTACCTCTCTGCCATGGAATTTTAGATATAAGAATATTGGAATAGATTGTTGGGAAAGTATATGGAGTCAACAAGAAGAAAATATTGAATCTACAAAGAATAATTATTTTTTGCATCCTATAGCAGGAAAACTAGATTGTGACATCATATATTATAGAGATGAAGCGACATTAGCTAGGTTTAGAGACTTACAAGAAGAAGCACGAAAGATTATTGTTGATGAAAAAGAAAATTTGAAATTAGTAGAAAAACAATACAAAATTTCTGACGGGGTTCATAATATCCTAAAAGCTCAAAGTGAGGGTGATTTACTGAGTGCCAGAATGAGCATTTGGCATGTAGTTTTCCATATGATTACAGCTCTTGCACGTTTAAATAATACTTACTACATTCACAATTGGGGGAAGAATTTACGCGAAGCATACTCCTTGAGGTTTTTACCAAAAGCTTTCGAATCGAGAGTAAATTTTCTAGTGCAAACTGATGATCTTTCTGAAGCACTAAATATTATAATGGAATTGGATGAAGAAATTAAATTAATGATTACAGACAAAACAAAAGAGATTCTCAACCCAGAAAAAGAAAAAATAATTGTTGATGAAGAACACATTGGAATAGTGGAATATCTAAATAAAATGCGTTCTTCCTGCAAAAATCGTGATTTACTTTCTCTTTCTTATGAGGCTTCTGAACTACAACTAATGGTTGCTGAAGTGATTGCGCTTTTAGAGGGCAATATTGATAGAAGACAGCATTATGTACCTTTCTCAATCACAATGAAAGATTTCATGGCACAGGATTTACCAGATTTTAGTTCAATAGTCACAAAAGGAGATTTTGATGAAATGATTGAAACAATTGAAGTATTTGAAGAAAAAATAGATTTGTATCTTAAAGATAAATCTACTATTCAAAATATATCTGATTTTGATGAGCTAAAAAAGATAATAGAAAGAAAAATACGATCTATGAAGATATCATAGTTCATCTATTACCTTCTCTACAAATTTAGCAGCTGTTTCTACAGCTCCAGTACATTTCATTCTCCTTTCAGGTCTATCTTTATCAACAGAACCATCTGGAAGAATAAATTCTTCAATTATATCCTCACAGTTCAAGACACCAATTTCCTCAACAAAGAGTTCTTTGAATTTTTTAAATGCATCAGCTCTTTCGTCCTTACCGATATTTCTGCTTGCCATTATTACGCCTAGAGCTGCCAAACCACCGGTTACAGCTCCACAGATTGATCTTTCACCCATACCTCCACCGAATCCAATCATAGAGTCATGTATTAGGTTTACATACTCACTCATATCATAATATTCGAGGACTCCACAAGCAACTGCTTGTGCGCAATTGCTCTCATCTCCCCAATATTTTGCTGTTTCATTAACAATATCTGGCATACAAGAATAGAAAAAACGCTAGATATATTAAGAATTGGCTTTCATACAGAAATGATAAAGGAAATAAAATCAAGATTGACCAAATTCTCTCAAGATAAATGTTTAGTTTCATTAAACCCTTTTACTTTGTAGGTTCCATCCTGTGTTAGTTGTACGTGTGTAATAGAGCAAGGTTTAACGAAAAAACTGTAGAATTGAGATGGATCAGTTCGTGTCAAATAAACAAATATTAAGTTAATCACTGCTCCATGACTGACTAAAGCAACATTCTTCTCTTCTTGTTCTTGTAATCGTTTGAATAGCCGATGGATCCTATCTAGAACTTGGTAGAAAGTTTCACCATTTGGAATAATAAAATCATTTGGGTATTTGAACCAACGTTTCTCTTCTTCAGGAGTAAAAACTTCCTTTAGACTTTGACCTTGCCAATCACCAAAAGACATATCAAAAAGAAAGGATTCTTCTGAAAAACTTGCCTCTGGTTGATGTTCTTTAATCTTCTCGGCAGTAACCTTGGCTCTTGAGAGTTTGCTATAATAAATTGCATCCATTGGGATATTAGCTAAAGCCTTCCCCGTTTCCATCGCATGACTAATACCTAATTCCGATAGAGGAATATCCATCTGACCACGAAAGCGTACTTCTCCTACATTGAATTTAGTTTCTCCATGTCTTATGATATAAATATCCATTGTAATCTGAACATCAAAAGATATGTTGGAATAAAAACCATTTGGATAATTTAAAATCTACTCCTCTCAAAAAATCAGAAAAACTTAGAAAAAAAAAGTAAGAGATAGACCTTATCTCTTAGATTTCTTTCGGAAGAGAACTGTTAAACCAGTTATTGTAAAAATTGCTATTGCGGAAATGATAAGTATCTCGCTTGACCCTACAGGAGTTGTTTGTAGCTGGAGGATGTCAGTAATTCCTACCTTTGGATCATGTATGATTTCTGTTCCTCTTGGATAGCTTAGATACATTTTGTTTTCTCCTTCACTGGTTTCAATTGGTGTAGCTTTAACAATTTGTTCTACGCCATCAACCATTGCAGTTTCAATCCAGGAGAAGAATCCAATGTAATCACCTGCTGCTATCTCAACTTCTTGCTCATTATCAGCATGCTCATTTTCTTCGTCTTCAGTCTCGTCATCATTTTCATAATCAACTTCAAACTCTGATTCGAATTTTACCTTCAGCGCAAGTGCTGAATCATCTTCAGTATAATTAAAGTTATGAATTCCAAAGTCTACTTTCAACTGATTTGGGGCTAGAATAACATCATTTACAATTGTGAATTCAGTTGTTACATAAGCAGTAGCAGTGAATACTTCATCAACTGTTTCTATTGAGAAGATGTGGACTGTATCATTTGAGATTACTTCAGTTGTATAAACAATTGGTTTGAATTCATCGAGTAGAAGTACCTTAACTTCTTGATCAATAGAATCATTATAGAACCCATCAGCTGAAGTGTCAATGAATTCAATTATTTCTGAAACCACTATTTTGTACTCAATCTCAGTTTCTAATGTGTTGTTATCAATCTCAAACTCAAACTTAATCTTAAGCCCTTCATCTTCAGTACTTATTTTTACATGAAATTCGTTGCTTATACCCTCTGTTTCAAGAGAAGATTCAATTTGAACTTCGTTGTCACTAATTTCAATCTCAAGTTTGCGTTTGTTTTCTTCTTCATCTTGGTCTGAAATTCCATCATCATCTTCGTCTTCATCATTAAGATCATCATCACTATCTCCTATTACAGGAGTATATAGAAAAGACGAGATTACTATTATGGCTAAAAGGCCACTCAACATTAGTTTTTTCTTGTTCATTTGTTTTGCTTTCAACTTGCTAAACTCCATTTATTGACTAATCTACACATGATTTTGCCGAAATAAATAGCTAAGCTTATACCGGATTGTAATTTTCCTTACACTGAAAAATAGTTTTGACTACAGAAATGTGTAAGTATGGTGTAAAAACTCCCTTAACCCCACTTTACTGGTTTAATTAATAATTATATTACTGGGGTGTTTAGAAAAAAGAGATATAGCTTATTGCTTATCAATTCTTAATGCAAGAAAATCTAAACAAGGATTGGATGGATAATTACGAAGTTTCATATTCTAAATTCAAGACAGAATGGGATGAACATTATTCGAAAGTTAGATTATTTATTCTCTCGTCTTTACCTAGAACTGTTTTAAATTGGGGTGTTATAGGAGTTACAAGCACTATCCCTGAGATTAGTTTGGAGATGCTCGCAAACGTTGAGAAGTTAACCTTCCTAGATATCTACAAAGATGGAATGTATCGCGCAAGAAAATTTTTGGGGAAGCAATACAATTTCTCAAGTGTTGATATCAGAATATTTGATTCAACACATGGATTTGTTGATCAAGTTCTTACAGAATTTAGTCAATATGAAGATGGGATTATAGAAAGAGAGTATCTTTTAACAAAGCTGCAAGGAGTCCCTTTTCCAAATGTAGAATATAAGAAAACCCAGTATGATTTTATTACTCATTTAGGGCTAATGGACTACTATCTTATGCCAGTTTTTAGTAAGTATTGTAATAAATTCATAGATCAATATGAAGAATTTTTTTCTATTATGCAGAAACTGAATGATCAAGCTCTTGTTGTTTCCCTTTCCCTGATCCATCAAATGCTTAGTCCTAGTGGAAAGCTGGTTATATCGACTCCTGTTAGTCGAATACCTGAAGGAAAAGAATGTAAAGCTTCATTGTTCTGGAAACGATCATTTGAATCTCATTTAGAAGATTCTGGATTTGATGTACTAGAAAAAACAGAGCATATCTGGAAGGAATTTCCAAAAGAAGATGGGCATTCACACAATATTCTAAATGTTCTTTGTGTGAAAAAAGAAAATTGAAAAAAAATTACATATTCTATTTTTTGCGTGTGATAAATACTACTGCTACAAGTAATCCAAGGACAGCTCCTGACACTATTAGCAGTTCATAATTTTTAACGATAGGTATTTCTAACCAAGGAGTTCCTTCAAAGAGACTACTGAATGGATCTTGTAGTATATCAGCTATACCGATCTTTGGGTCATGTATGATTTCATTTCCCCGAGGATAGTTTAGATATAATTTGGTTTCTTCTTCATCTGTTGACAAAGGTGAAGCGTTTACAGGATAGTTTGTACCATCAACCGTAGCATTTTCTATCCAACTGAAAAAACCACTGTAATCACCTAGAGAAATATCTATCTCTTGTTCATCTGTGGCTCTCCCATCTTCCTCATCTTCTGTTTCCTCATCCTCTTCATACTCTACATCCACCTCGGACTCTAATACGATTTTAAGAGCTAAAGCTGAATCTGGTTCGATAAAATTAAAATCATGAATACCTACATCTATTTTAATTTGAGTTGGTGCAATAAGAATCCCATTAACTAGTGCAAATTCTGTAGAAAGGTAAACACCAGCAAAAAACACTCCATCTATACTAACTATACTCAGATGATGCACTTCGTTATTTGATATATTCTCAATCGTATAAATTATATCATTAAAATCGATAAGTTCAACCAGTTGTACGATCGTATCGATTGTCTCATTATAGTATCCATCTTCATGAATATCAATATATTCAACGATTTCTGAGAACCCGACGGAAAATTCTATCTCAAATTCCGAAACATCACTCTCATTATCAAAAGAATACTCGAAGATTAATCCTTCACTTTCTGCTTTTATCTGAATACTTATTTCGTTTTGAATGTCACCATAGTTTTGATGTGATTCTATCTGTGCTTCTGTTTCTGATACTTCTACTGAAACCCCTCTCCTATTCTCATCTTCCTCTTCATCGTGAACTCCATCATCGTCTTCATCCTCCTCACTTTCATCATCTGGGTCAGCGGCCACATGATTGATTAAGAAAGAGGATAGTATTAATATTGTAAATAATCCACCCAGTAACATCTTATTTCTGGTAATTCGTATAATTTTCATTTTCTTATCACGATTTCCAACTAATTATCCTAGTAATAATTCACTAAATAACTAAGTTTTCACTAATTATAGTCTCTAATACCCTTTTAAGTAGATTCTCTTATATCTTAGTGTAGTTTTTACTACAAACTTTTGTAAGTTTAGACCTAAAAACGCTCTACTATTACTTCTTGTGATTTTAGCTTATCAGCACAAAAATCAATACAAAGACTTGAATATATATCACAATTAATGAAATAAGTGCAGATTTCTCTTTTGATAGCTCTTTCAGAGACCCTATCGCTGTTGTCAAAATCAAAAAAGACCAAATCTGAAAGATTCCATGGAGGATTAATAAAACAAAAGATGGTACAATAATTGTTATTCCACTTGTTAATCCAACTAACCAAGAAATTAAGATGAATAGGAAAGCTGGAATGAAAACTAGCCAAGATACACCAAATATCTTAATTGTATTTCTTTTCTTCTTGTAAACAAATCTGGTTAATATTTCAGTTAATCCAGCTGTGAATAACCAACTAGCTATCATTAAGACATAAACTAACCATAAACTAGCTTCAAAGTTAATCACAAAATTACCTAAGACAAGTATTCCATATGCTGCTGCAAGATAGCCAAAAACTGCAACTAAAATGAAGAATTCTATGAATATGTGATAAGGATTTTTCACAAAGAATTTAATGAGTGGTTCTAATGAAAACTTCCCTATACTGAAAACCTTAGGTTTTTCTTCCTCTATAATTCCGTGAGGTTTGGGCTCTTCTTCTCCCTTCAACAAAGCTAAGGCTTTTTTCCCTTCTTCTGTTAAGCAGTATTTCTTATCCTCTCTTTGATAAACAAATTTCTTAATTCGTCGGAGGTGATGATATAGTGGTCCTGACTTTAGACTAAATTTATTTGTCAGCATTGTATATGTTGCTTCCTCTTCCTCCGCTATAAATTCCAACATCTGACGTCTAATAGTATGTGAAAAGGCTGCGAACATTTCTGCCTTCTGATCAATATCATCCGTCATATGTCAGTCACATAGCTATTCTACTTAAACTACTATTTAGATGTTGTTAAATTTCAAGAATCTAAAGATAACTGACCAATCCTAATCTTTCCAGTTCCTCTTTATTTGGATATCCAGTTTCAAGATTGTAGTTTCTATACTCATACCATTCTTTTAATTGTATTGTTATGTCTGGGGTGTTTCCTTCTGTTGGACCATCCAATCTGCTTTTCATAACTCTTGGGAGTTTTTGTAACTCTGGTTTCCAACCAAGTTTTAGATTTATGAGACGCTTAATCCCATATATTCTGTCTCCTAGCTCTATAATCTTTTCAGTATTTATTTCTTCATTCATTGCCATCCCTAGAAGTTCACCAACTAGAGAAACGGGAGGGTTGTAAAATTGACATATTGTCATGGCATTGTATAACTGTCTATAACTTTGTAGTCTTACCATCTGCTTTGCTATTCCTGAGTTTTCAAATCTGTCTTCAGGTAGATTGTTAACACCTATTTCTGGATATTCTATTCCTTGTTGCACTAAGTAACCGTCACCGTGGTTGTGACAGGCACCTCTAGGACTGGTGAGATAAAGTATCGCCATACTACTAAATGCTCTTGGGTCATGAAATGGTGCTTCCAGACCTGCTATTTGTGGAGCTAATTCTAAATAATGATATCTTTCAGCTAATAGTTTACTACCTTCTGCTAGAAAGTTACCTATATCTTTTCTATGAGTGATTAAATCTAGGAATTTTAGTAAAGTTTCAGGATTACCAAAATCACACTTAATACCTGATGGAATGTCCTTCTCTGCGACAAATCCTTTTGAAATCAAATCTAGAAATAGACCTATAGTTGTTCCTGCAGATATTGTGTCCATCCCATAATCGTTAGCCTTGTAATTTGCAAAGGCAAGAGCTTCAAGATTATCTATTTTCAAGTTTGTTCCGAATGCTCCAAGTGTTTCATATTCGGGTCCTTTTGTTTTCTCTAATTTATATTCTCCCTCGGTTATTTCCACTACGCGACCACAACCGATAGGGCATCTATAACAAGCCTTTCTTCCAACAAGAATGGTCTCAGCCATTGTTGCTCCTGAAATTTTGAAAGATCCTTCAAAACTACTTTCTGACCAGTTACGAATAGGCATGTCTCCATACATATCAATAGCTACATCTACAAAACCAGAAGTTCCAAGTTCTCTGGTCATTTCTACTGAAAAATCTTCTTTGATGAAGTCATAAGCTTCTTGTGATTTGATTTTAAATTCATCTGGAAGTTTGAAGTTTTTATTTGATCCTTTTACAGCTATTGCTTTCAAATTCTTTGATCCCATAACTGCCCCCAGTCCGGTTCTTCCAGCAGCTCTAGCATCGTCATTCATTATAGATGCATATCTTACTAAGTTCTCCCCTGCTTGGCCTATACATGCAATTTTGTAAGATCCATTACTTAAGTCTTCAAGAAGCTGTTTCTGACAATCGAATACACCCTTTCCCCAATATTTTTCTGCATCAACAATTTCTACTTTCCCATCCTCTATATGCAGATACACTGGATTATCTGCAGCTCCTTCTATGATTATTCCATCATATCCTGCAAATTTAAGTTCTGGTCCAAAGAATCCTCCCGAATTCGATTCGCCCCAAAAACCAGTTAGAGGTGAACGAGAACAAATCGAGAATCGACCAGAACATGAGGTTGGTAAACCAGTCATTGGCCCTGTCATGAAAATTAATGGATTATCAGGTGAAAGAGGAGCTATTGTTTTATTTTCCGTTATTTTATGATAATAAAAAGCTCCTAACCCACTACCACCAACAAATAGTTTAGCACCTTCAAGATCAAGAGCTTCATTTGAAATCTCTCTAGTGGTAAGGTTTACTCTCAAAATATTTTCTCGATAACCTCCTTCAAGTTCACCTAACATAGCAAAGAAAAGTTCCTTTAAAGCATCATCAGAAATGTCTCGAGGATTTACTAATGACCCTGTATCATTTAAAGCAAAATCGCTAAGAAGTTGTAAATTTTCTTCTAGAATATTTTCTGTAACTCCAAATTTTCTAAGGTTGGTCTTCAAACCTATTGAACATATTAATTCCTCAATCCTGTTGATTAATGCTTTTGCACCCTCTTGGTTTGTTGTGAATTGAAGACCAATCGCATGGGCAATTTCTGCATAGTATTTAGCTGTATTTTCTTCTTCTACACAGTATTTCATCATATGAGGTAAAGATACAGCTATCATTTCTCCATGTGGTAGATTGAACACTGCTCCTGCTGAATGTGCTAAGGCATGAGCCCCTCCAATCTGACTATTTCCAATTGCAATTCCAGCCATCGTAGCTGCGTTATGCATTTTTTCTCTATTTTCTAAGTTTTGACCATCACTAACAGTTTTTGGTAGATATTCAAAAACAAGTTTTATTGCTTGCATGGCCATCGCATCAGCGAAATCATTTTTCCAGTCTATCGTATATGCCTCAATTGCATGTGCTAGTACATCTAAACCAGTTGCTGCAGTAAGCTTTGGAGGTAGAAGAAGTGTTAACTTTGGATCAACAATGTCAATATCAGGAATTAAATCACGGTGTCCAACACTTAATTTTTGTTTCGTCTCAGGATCCGTTATTACAATAGCCCAATTGGCATCCGATCCAGTTCCACTAGTTGTGGGTATTGCAATAAACCTAGCTTTATTTCTTAAAGGAAGCGGATCTTCAGGAAACACACTGTCAATACTTATATCGGGATTTTCATAAAATACCCAGATAGACTTGGCGCAATCAATAACTGAACCTCCACCTATTGCTACAATCCAATCAACTTCTTCTTTAGCTGCAACAATTGCACCCTTCTTGGCTAAAGGTATAGTTGGCTCATAAGATGCTTCATCAAAAATCGTTATCTTAAATCCATTTTCTTCCAATTTCTTAATTGCTTGTTGAGGAATACTTAATTCTAAAAGAACTTTGTCAGTAACAATTAGAGCACTTTTTCCTTCTACTTGTTCAAGTTCATCTAAAGAGTCTTCCCCAAAAACAATTAACCGCGGAGCAGAATAAAACCACATCGTTATCTTCCAGAAATATTGTAAGAATGGTTCTATAAAAATTCAGTATCAACTTTCTGAGCTGAGTTAACTAGTTCTTTCGCTGCTTTTGTTGCACGCATCACTTTTCCTTTATCGCCAACTAGTTTGAATTTTCTGGTAAGAATTCCTTTAATAGGATCAAGTTCTCCTCTAATGACTTTCAACCATTCAGAGTACTTGCCAATATATTGAAACTCGGTAACAGGTTTGGTTTTTCCATTATCAATCAGATCTACACCTCGACAATCACCATGCCAAAGATCAATATAGTACGTAACTGCTTCCTTTAATGGACCATCAGGTTGAATAACAAACAGAAAATCACCTTCCCAGGTCTTTGCTGCTTCTTTGTAGGATGGGGAATTATTGATTACTTCCTTATATTCCTCAATCCATTCTTTTGTTAGAAATTTCTTTGCCATAATAATCGCCAAATATTTTGTACTTGTTGAGTATTGTTGATGCTCACTAGGTTGTTTTTAAAATTTGTTTCACAACGAAAGAATATGCTTAACAGGAAATTATTAGAGGAATGAACTAAGGATTTGTGAAACAAATGATTTATTAAAACTAGTGTGCATATTTATATGAGTTAAAAGTATGACCCAATTACTTGGAATAAACACTCAAGAAGAACTTAATGTTTCTTTCTCCTTCCGAATGGCTTCAAGTTTTGAAGAAAATGCACCAGATGGCTGGGGTTATGCTTTCTATAATGGATCTGAATGGCAATCCTTCAAAGAATCTCTAGATATGGATAAAATACTCAGGTTAGGTGTGAAAACTATGAGTTCTCACGATTTCATCTGTAAGACATTCATGTCACACATTCGTTATGCAACACTAGGTAAAGTGACATATGATAATACTCACCCTTTTGATAGAGATCTTTTTGATTCAAGATGGTTCTTTGCTCATCATGGACATCTAAGATTATATCGTCAGATAGTCAATTCAATGGAATATTTCAAACCAAAGGGTGATACTGATTCTGAAACAGCTTTTTGTGTTATCTTAGAAGAGTTAAGAAAGTATGGTAGACTTCCAAGTGACAAAGATCTTGCTAGAACTATTTTAAAAACAGCCAAAGAACTCTCTAAACAAGGTGGATTAAACTTTCTTTTATCCAATGGTGAGATGCTCCATGCCTATTATTCTGGATACAAGTCAATGTTTTATACCACTATTCGACCACCCTTCGAAGATGAGATTATTGGTGGTAATGAAAAGTTAAAGATAACCCTAGAAACAAGGAATATTCAATCTCCTATAAGCATAATAGCGACTGAACCTATCGCTGATGAATTTGACTGGAAACAATGTGAGCTCGGTACTCTCTATAGTTTCAGAAATGGACAAAGAATAAAGTTCGTGTATTAATTTATTAGATTCAATAATTTTGCATTTTCAAAGCTATCTTCTCTGCTTCTTCTCTTTTTGCATAACTATGATTTCTTCTCTTATTACATCAACCATACCAGCTGAATGTGTTTTCTTGTTTGTTTTCATATCAATGTAATTACAATTGTTTAGCAATTTTGCAATCCTTTCTGTTTCTTCAATCATATGCATTTTGTCTTCTTCCATCCCCACCAGTAGTACCCTATTCTCTATCCTTTCATACAAATACCAAAACCAAGGGAAACAAACTTGTCTTGCTGCTTTCACCCATCTTTTAGGTTCTGCTTCATCTAATGCTCGATAATATTTTGCTGCTTGCTCAGGATTTTCGCTCTTTGCTTTTCGTATCCATAGTCTCCATAAAGGTTTAAGCGCAGTGATGAATAGTGGGTGAATTATAGGCAAGATATATCTGGTAAATGGTGGCATGTCAAATCTGCCGCATGCTCCTATGAACACAGTTAGAAATGGTTCAATTTTGTTTTGTGCTAAAGCTTCACCTAATGATAATACTCCATAAGATGATGCAAGAAAAACAACCTTTTCCTTTTCTAGTTCTAACCCCTCAAAAATGTCCTTGATGTCTTCTGACATTCTATCAAGATCAAATTTAGCCTTGGATGAAAGTCTAGCTGATTTTTTTTCACGTGTTTCGAGATAAATTATGTCAAAATCTTTCATTGCTTCTAATAATACTTCATCCCAACTAGGGACAATTGTAGCCCAACCTGGAACTAAAAACAAAGTATATCCGTTTTTCTTACTTATGTCAGCTTTTGACATTAATACTCGAAGCTCAGTTCCATCAGAAGTTTTAAGATGTTTTTCTTCCGAAACCTCTTCATATTTTGCTTCCATGAATTTCTGAATCATTTCTTCAATAGACTGAGACATATGGTAAATAGAAAATTACTTCTTATATTATTTTCGTAGAAATAAAAAAAAAGAAAGAAAGAAGAAAAAAAGTTAGCCTTTTTGTGAAAAACCTACTACCTCAAGCCGAATAACTTTTGTCAATTCTCTAAATGCATCTAGTAAGTGCAAACCTGCTATTATCCAAGATCCTATGGTTATATACAATACAATATCTGCTCCACTAAATAATGCTTGTAGAGTTGTTATAATTATATCTGGGTTATATTGCAATTGTAGTACTAAGGGTATAGATAAACAGATTGCTGCAATATGGAGAACCATCATAACTTGATGTATTATACGATTTTTCCCGGCCAAAGCTTGACCAAATCTGAAAACACCTTGAGCTAAAATAAGTGCCCCCATTAGTCTTAACCAATATACAAGTGCTGCAATTAATTCAGTCCTAACGTTGGGATCTAAATTTATATAATCTACTAGTGTTGGAAGTGTTGCAATTGGATATAGAAGTAAGAAGAATCCGCCAGTTATGGCAAGAACACCCATAAAAATGTAGCTTCCTTGACTTTCAAGTATTCCTTTCTTCCTTGCTTTCTTTTCAGCTCTTCTTTCAACTTCTGCTAATTTTGCATCTGGTATTTTTGTTTTTGGTTTTTCTGCTTTTATGCCGAAGGTTCCTTTTTGTTCAGCAATTTTCTTCAGATCTTCAGGTAAGAACCCGTTCATTGAAAGTTGTATAAACAATAACGATACACCTACAAATCCAAATACTATTCCCGATGCTGTTCCAGCAAAGAATTCTCCGACTACTTGCCATGCAGTATTGTCTCCACCAAATGTGAATGCCATTGTCAGCAGGTTTCCAAAGATAATCACTGAAGTTATGATTATTACTGATTTGTAGTACCATGGAAATAATTCCTCAGTAATGTAAAACTTTGGTGTTCCTCTTCTCCTATACTCTTTGGCTATCTTTCTAGGTGATCCCATTAATGCTACTGCTTCTCTTACATGCATAGAAGTGATGGTTCCACCTTGGGCCAATTCTTCTGCTTTATCCCAAATATGGCTTTCTAATTCATCAAGAACATCTTTCTGTTCTGTTGGATTTGTTTTAATCCATATTGGTAATTTCTTAACTACTTGTTCTTTGAACTCTTTAACTAGAGTTTCTTGTTCCTTTATGTTACTCATTTTCATAACCTCACTTTGCCAATCCTTCAATATTTAGTCCACAAATATTGCAAAATCTATACTCTTCATCGGTTACATCGATTTTATTTGCACAGTTGGGACAATAGATGAAGTGTTTCTCTGGTAATTTTACTTCAATCTCCATCAAAGAAGCTATTGCTTCTAATAATTTTGAGAAGAAACCAGACATGTGATCGTAAAGTTTTACTCCTTCCTCTGTTAGTTTGTAATACTTTCGAGGACGCCCACCTGAATGCCTTTTTTCAGATGATAGAAGTCCATCTCTTTCGAGTTTTCTTAATATTGGGTATAGAGTGCCTTCTTCGATCACTAACATTTTTTGTGTTTCTTCTTGAAGCTCTTTGAGTAGTTGATAACCGTAAATTCCTTCTTCTGGATGTCTACTTATGATCGACAAAGTCGATAAAGTTGATATCCCTCGGAGTAATTCCGATTCAAAACTCTCAATATATGATCGGTATTGTTCTGTTCCAATCATCGCTTCAGGTCGCATTGTTTTTATGTTTCTGAACAAATTTTTCCACCTTTACATTGTTCTTTTTTAGTATTCGTGCTATACCTTTGCACTCATACTATACCATGCATAGTATTGAGTATTTATAAACCTATCTTAATGAGCTTAAAGTAAGCAAAAAATACCTTTGTTGTAAGATTTACCTGACAAAATCTATCATTATCTACTGAAATGAATTTGTCAAGGATAACATAGATCCCACTCTGGATGGAAACTATGAATCATTTCCATAATCTCTGTATAACCTTCTAGAGAGAAATATTTCTCAACACAACTTCTATCGTTGTTCTCTATGACATCAAAATGAATATGAGCTCCTTCTCCCACGTATAAGAATCTAG
>BPTK01000069.1 GCA_023705905.1 Candidatus Heimdallarchaeota archaeon | reverse complement strand
TTGAACAAGGTGAATTTATCTCAATAATCGGTCCATCAGGAAGTGGAAAAACAACTCTTCTTTTGCTGCTAGCAGGTATGGCAGAACCTTCTGCAGGATACTTAAGAGTAGGTGATTTTAGATTAGATCAATATACTGAAGCAGATAGAAGTATTTACAGACGGTTCAGCGTTGGAACTTTGTGGCAAATCCCCAATAGAAATTTAATTTGGGAAATTTCTGCTCTTGAAAACGTTGAGATTCCAATGCGTCTACTAGGAATTCCCAGAGAGCAAAGAATAAAAGAAGCTAAAGAATTGCTTGCTGAGGTAGGTATGGACCATAGATTGAATCATAAGCCTAAACAACTTTCTGGTGGTGAAGTTCAAAGAGTAGGTCTTGCGTGTGCTTTAGCACACAAACCTTTACTTCTTTTAGCTGATGAACCAACAGGCGAGTTAGACTCAAAAACTGCAGGAGAGTTACTTCGTTACTTTAAGCATCTTAATGACACTCGAGGAATCACAGCTATAATGGTTACACATGATTTTGATGTAGCTAAGGCGACTGATAGATTGATACAGATAGTCGATGGTAGGATATCAGGATACTCTCCTACTGCAGATCTAAAAACTATTAGCGATATGCATCAAGTATATCTGGATCGATATGGGGGGCTTCAGCTTCCTAGACATATAATTGAAAAATTAGAAGTCCAACAGAAAATTGCTATCTCTGAAGAAGACGGAAAGATAATCTTATCTCAAAATGGTGATTTTATTCCATCAAAAAAAGTGAAGGAAGATTAATCTACACAATTCTAGAAATCGAAACGTATAACAACATGATTGAAAATAAAGAGTTTAGATTGAAGTGAAAGGACCAATTGCAGAAGGAAAACCTATAGATCTGGAGAAACTTCCTAAAACTAAACAAAAACCTGACAAATTATTCAATTTAATCGTTATTAAAATGATGGCTGCTCTCGCTTTTAGTGTTGCTTTACTATTTGGAGGAGGGGCTTTACTTGTATTCTCATTAAGTCCTGAGTATGTTATAATTGAAGGTTTTGAAGAGGCGATAATCTCTGTGTGGACCTTCTTAGGTGTTCATATGACTCTCCTAATGTTTTACTACTCCTTTGCACTTTTCAAGTATATTGTAAGTGATTAATAATGAAATTGCAATTGGATAAACTCAAACTAAGAAGAAAGAACAAGAAGAAAATTGATTATTTTAGTTTATCAATCAAGGAAAAAATCATACTTATAGCCATATTTTGTCTGAAACGGGGTCTTATAATATTAATACCAAGTTTTCTAATATGGATACTTCTTTATTATCTTACTGATTTCAGCGGATCTTACTTCTTTCTATACCTCTCGCCGTATACACTCATGATTCAAGCTCCTGTTGGTTTCAGTGGATCAATATATTTCCAATATTCACTTCAAATTATTCCTGCATTGCTATTAATTATTGGTGGTTGTTTGGGTGGTTTAAGTAGATATAATGTTCCACCAAAAATGCGAATAGTTGAACCAGACGATCAAGCCGTGACACCGGCAAATTTTCAAATAAGAATTAAGTACGATCCTTCAGATATTGATCCCACTTCAATTAGTATAACAATAAATGAGAAGAAAATACAAGGAAAACTTGATGAAGCGACTAGTCATCTTATAGTTCCAAAAATCTTCAAATCTCCTCCTAAGAAATCTGTTACAATTCTTATAGAAGCTATAGCAATCAGGAAAAGCGGTAAAGAAGTTACAGATAAAATACGCATAATATGTGATCCTGAATCTGATGAAGAGGATTATATCGAATATTGGGAATTCAAGAGAGAAGATGATACTTATTGGGGTAAAGAAATGAAAGCAGCTGCTGGTCACGCAAGAAGAAGCTTCGTCTCATTACAATTAATAATTCTTGCAATAATCCTTCTAGCAGTTAATGCTCTAGTTACTCAAATTTTCTTGATGATAACAGGAACTCCTCTCTAGCTGTTTCATAAAAAATGATAGTTTGTCAACATTTTTATTATCACATGTGTTTAGTACTCTCAGAAGCGAGGTCTAGTTGATGTCAAAAAAATTCAAGCTATCTTTCTACTTACTGTGTACATTATTAATCATTCCAATGATTTCTTCAACCACTCTGTCACTTGATCAAAACACTGATACGAGTATCCGGTCTGAAATCATCAAAGACCCCAGAGTACAGTCTATGATTAATATGGATCCAATTAATCCTACACAGGTACTAAAACTAATAGAGAATCTAGAAAACGAGAAGAATATTCCTTCTGATCCCGTTGTTAGTCTGGATACCATAAAACGTGATGTCATTGATGAAGTACAATCCTTCTATATGGTTACTGATTTCTACGAAGTTACCTACGATACCATAAGCGCTACACTGTTGGCAATAGGGGCTAATTCTTACATCTATGTTGCTGGCAGTATTATAAGTTCAGTGGGAACTTCTAATGCTCGTACTAGAGCTGAAGAATGGAGAGATGAATTTGAAAACAAAATCTATCCTAACGACCTCCTTTATTTTGGTGACCCTGATGGGTATCTTGGTGATATAGATGGAGATTCTCATGTTACTATACTTCTAGCACCTTTAGATGCAGATGTTGCCGGATATTTCGACCCCAATAATGAAAAATCAGATAAATATTCAAATACTCGTGAAATGGTTTATGTCGATTATGATTATAATCGTTATAGTGTACTAGCTCATGAATTTCAACACTTAATACACTTTAATTATGATCCTTACGAATATTGGTGGGTCGACGAAGGATGTGCCGAATATTCAGCATATTTGAATGATTATGCTTTAACGACAAATCTAACAGAATTCGCTCGAGATTACTTCCAACACAATCCTGAAGATTCCTTACTCTACTGGAATTATCACGATTACGAGAATTCAGAAAACGTACGGTCTGACTACGGGGGAGCATATATGTTCATCTTTTATTTAGCTGAAAAATATGGAACAGAAGCTATTCGTAATTTAGTTTCTGATACATTTGGTGGACCATTAGGTATTGAGAATACTCTAGATGGTCTAGGCTTTTCGATAGACTTCAATGAGCTTTATCTCAATTGGATTACTGCTCTAAATGTGGATGATCCTTCATTCGGTGACGGTCTCTATGGTTTTGAGAATCTTGATATTGATATGAATTATGAATTAATTTCCATCTTTCCTACTACTAAATCCGCCAGATTAAATCGTTTTTATGGAATGTATATTGCTAAACTTGTTTCACCCAATGATTTTATGTTACTAGAAATTACTCCTCCTGGTTCTTACTCACTTGCTATCTCTGTTGCAGTTCACGATATGAGTGGTTGGTCTATTTCACAAACAATTCTAAATGCTGATATAAACATACCAATTAATGGAACCTTGGTAGATACAGTCTATGTTATCACTAGTATAGTTACAAGTACTACTCCCTCCATTCCTCTAACAACTGATCAGTTTGGTTTAGGTTATACAGATAATCTAGATTATACCTATATTCCTGGTAAACCTTTAACCATCACAACTGGAACATTAAATTACCAAAGTAATAGTTGGGACTTCTCCTTAACTGATGTTTACATTGAGGATGAGAACAATACTGAAGTAACAGATGCTAGTGGAATTTCTGTTTATGCTCAATTCGAAAAGAGTGGTACATCTTTAACCACTGAAAACATTGAAATGAGTTATGATCCTTCTATCAAATGGAATATTATCGAGAACTTGCAATATTTCTTTGAAGGTGATTATGATATCTCGATTGTTGCTTCTGGTTCCAGCCAATATGGTGAGAAGGAATTATCCTCAATAAATATTGCACATATCTTGACAGTTGAAGAACCCACTTTGTCGTTATATAATGCTACTGCACTCTATGTTTTTACAAACTCATCATACACACAACTCGGTGGTTGGGAAACATTCACAGAAGATGTCGAAACCTATGTTCTACTCTATGATGCTACAGATACAGTAGTAGGTATTTTTGATATATCTTATAGATCTTCTTCTAATAGTTGGGAAAGCGATTTGCTTCTTATGAATGAATACAATGGAGAACATTATATCAAAGTTAGTTTCAAATATGCTGGAAGAACTGTTAGATCTATTGAATCTGATTACTTTCAGTTAGAAGGAGAAATTACCACACCTACTAGTTCTGTGGCCTATCCATTTCTTCCAATTATTTTTATTGTCTCTCTAAGTGCAATTATTTTCTTCAAGAGAAAAAATGAGAAATAGTTAATATTTCTCTTTCTCTATCTCTTTATCCTTTTACATATTAGGAATCGTTTATGACATGAATTTTGTACTAATTCTTTAGAAGTGCCTGGGCACATCATGGGGACATCACATCCCCTCCTACCCAGCCCACACCCTCTTGAAGGATGTTTACGGTTCGCTTTTGGGTTTCCGTTTGATGTAGACCCAAGGACCACCATGAAGCTGGTGCATGTCTACAATCCTTCAAAGGATAATCAACATTGCACTATAAAAAACCCAAAAAAAGTACAAAAAGATATTTATAATATTGAATAGAAATGTCTGATATGAGTCAATTAGAACTAAGTGACATATTTTCTGTAGATAGGGAAGGAAAACCTACAATGAAAATTGTTCTTTTTGGACCTCCATCAAGCGGAAAAACAAGTATGCTAACAGTGTTTAATGCTCTCCGTCGAATGGAAAATCCTGATACAATTGTTTCTAATTTATTGAAAATACAAGATGATTCTGGAAGAACAGTCTTTTTTGATCAAGGTGTCTTTCAAACTCCTCCGTTTAAGGGAAAGAAATTTGACAGATTACGATATCAATTATGGACTGTTCCAGGTGAAGATCGACATAAAGTACAAAGAGATATTATTATGTCAGGAGTCGATGCTGTTATTCTATTCTTAAATTTCGAAAATATTGCCAGACAACAGAATTTAGCTATCATTAAAGAAGCTAGAGAGAAAATAGGTGAAAAATTTGGTAAGAAAATTCCTGTAGTAGCATATATCAACAAATCAGATTTAGATAAGAATGAACGTATAGATAAAAGGGAACTCATAAAGGATTTAATTGATGAAGGAGCAATTCAAAGTGATAAGGCAGCAAATGTCGTGATGACAGGGAGCTGTTTGAATGCTCGAAATGATTTGCTTTCAATATTAAATTCGGATGAAAAACTAGCGTATTTTGAATCTAATAGATTAAGGTTAGATAAACGTCCTGAATCTGTCGGTTTAATAGTCAGACCGATTCAGAAGTTAACACAACTTGTTGTGGAACAAAGATTAGAATATGTTCAGAGCATCTGAACTCCCCTTTTTCTCTTGTTTTTAGAATTCATTATAATAATTGGAATGAATTTACGACATATTTAGCAAAAACAACTAAAACGAATTCTTTCAAAAAGAGAAAGAATTTAAAACTGTATGACATTATCTAAACTGATTTTTGCCAGTTCATACGGAGTATTACGAGGAATTTCTACTAAACGTAGCTCAAAATTATTTCTTCTGAAATACCTATGTTCAAAGGAGAAATATTCATCCATAGTTTTGCGTAACATTCGATTTAACGACTCTGTTATATCTCTTGTTCCGACTGGTTTATGATTGAAGTATTTTTCTTGTACATTTTTGATTAAATCGTATTTACTCAGCTTTGTTTGATCGCGTAAACGCAGTAATTCTAACATAAGAGCACTGCTAACCTGTCCAGTATAGCAATTTAACCGATTGATTATTCTTTTTTGACGTATAGGATGAAATCCTTCCAAACTAAATCGGTCAATACTCATAAATGAACCAGCACTGTAAGCTATAATTAGCCCCAATACTGCTGAGAACTCTCTGATTCTAATAGCTTCGTTGAGTCGAACCCTTTTACCGTTCTCAGTGACGAATAGTTTAGATGATTGTCGAAGAACTCGATCAATCTGAGCCCTAATTTCTAATTCGTCCATTTCTTGCTGAAATACACCCAATAGTAACACCTTGTCGAATGTAATTAGTTTTAGAGAAGCATATACATTTATATACTTTTTTCTGAAGATTGGTTACTCCTTTATAAATATAGGGCATTTTTAACCTATAACTCTTTGCAAATCACAGAAAAATATTTTGAGAAGTAGAATTTCTTGATATTGCTAGTAAACAAACTATTAAGCTTCAATAAATATCTTTTAGTTTATAAACCAATTTCTTGATTACTGTACTGACAAACACTTTAAATAACAAAAACTAAAGTAAATAACCGTGGTGAAAAATTATGCCAATTGCTCCAATGACTAATGCTGTAGGTATCGATTTAGGGACTAGTACAATCAAATTAACATGCGGAGACCTGAAATACAGAATTCCTTCTGTAATAGGTACTCCTAATCCTGGCTGGACAGGTATGGCTACCGATAAAAGCTGGCTCAATAATCTGATAATTGATGATGATGGAACTGATGTTTACATTGGTGAATTAGCCAGATTGCAAAGTGAAATAAGAAAACCTTTAGCTTCTGAGGGTAAAATGAAATCTGTTAAAAACAGTGTTCTTGCACTCAAAGCCATTTTAAGTCTTATAATGAAATCAAATTATGAACAATTTGTTATTTCTACTGGTGTTCCAATTGCAACTGGTGTTGCAGAAAGTAAAGAACTAATTAAGGGCTTAAAAGGTACTCATGAAATCAAAGTGAAAAACGATGCTACAGGCGAATCCAAACAAATGAAAATTCTTGTCGAAAATTGTTTTGTTATGCCTGAACCATATGGAACTTATTGGTATACTCTCAAAAATAGTGGGGTAACCACAGCGGTTGATTCAATCATCGTAGATATCGGTCACGGAACTACAGATATCCTCTGTATGTATAAAGGAAATATGATGAGAGCAGCTTCTGGTTCTCTTGAAGAAGCTGTTGACAGTCTGACAAGTGCTTTAGCAAGAGCCATTCAAGATAAGACAGGGAAGATAGTTAGACCTTTTGATCTTATGATGGCAATAGAGAAAAGCAAGAAAAACATTCTAGTTGGTGGAAAAGTAATTGATATAGGTTCTGCCATGAGTCAAGCAGTTACTTCAATAGCTGATGTTATTGTAGATGAAAGCAACCGATTACTTAACAATTTACCTCCAGATGCATGGATCGAAAAAGTGATAGTTTGTGGTGGTGGTGCTTATGTCTTTGGTGATTATCTTAAGCAAGCTTTCTTTGATGCAAACATTGTCAAAAAGCCAGAAGAAGTTTTAACTCCTCCTGATGCTGTTATGTCCAACGCCATAGGTTTTGAAATGATAGCAGCAACCAAATTGAAAAAATAGAGAGATATTTTTATCTTTCATTTACTTTATTTCTGTTTTATTTTAGTTTTCTATCTTAGGCGATTCTTTTTCCCTCTCCTTCATTTGTTCAGTTAATTTCATTGCATATCCTGGCCCAGCGATCAAATATATTATCATATAAACTGCTATTCCGTAGGACAGATATTTCATTATGTAATTCGGAAGAACAACAAAACCCAAAACCATCAAAGCAGTAGAAATAATCCAGAATAAGTCGAATTTTGATGGTACCCCTTTAAATGAAGGAAACGGTATCATTGATATCATAAAACCAGAAACAATTATTGCTGATACTAATATAACCCATTCCTGTGTGTCTGAAAAAAGTACTAGACATGAAAGAACCATTGCTGCAAATGAGCTTGGTAATCCACTGAAATATGGTGTGTATAGGGGATCTCTATTGATAAATCTATACAGTCTGAACCATGCTGCACCAAGAAAAACTAGTCCTCCTACTACTCCTGCAACTATGTTCCACCCTTCAATGTTCCATTCCGCAATTCTATAACCTATATACGTTGCAGGAAATAATCCAAATGCAAAAGCGTCCATTAAGGTATCAATATCAACAGCTAACTTTTTACTACCACTAATTTTTGCAAGTTTTCCATCTGCAAAATCTAGAATGGAACATATGGCGATGAGTCTAGCGAACCAATATTCCATTCCTGGAATGTTAAGAAACGTTAATACTATTCCGGTAATTGCAGCAATGCCGTTACCAACTGTAAATATATTTGCTAAAATCCATGATATTTTCTTAATCCATGGTTTTTGTAAAAAAGTAACTTCCTGCCAGCTCATTTAATCACTTTCTTCATTGAAAGTCGCAAATGTAGTAAGCCCTGCTCTAGCGTGTTTAGGGATAGGGTCAAGTAATTTGAAATTCTTAAGTCCAGTTACTTTCAAATTTATAATGGAGCCGAATCGGATAATCCCAATCACCTCGCTTTGCTCTACCACATCCCCTTCTTTGTGATATGCTACAGTTCTCCTTCCATAAAGCCCAGACACTTGTGTGAACTCTGCAATTATTCCCAATGCTACGTTTTCAATCACAATTATATTTCTTTGGTTTCGCTTTGCATAATTGGGAAAATATACTGGCCAATGAGATCCTTTCTGAAAAGTAATGCTTTTCACAACTCCATCTATTGGACTTCTATTCATATGAACATTGAAAGGTGACATTAAGATTTGGCATGAAACTCCATCATCCATCTTTTTGACATTCATCAGAGTACCATCAGCCGGTGCTATTATCCCTTTGGGGTTTGTAACAATTTCTCTTTTTGGATCCCTGAATGTCCAAAAAATAAAAAACCCACAGAAGAGAATGACGCCAAGTATACCAAAGTGCCAGAATATAGGTGTGGTTAATAGAATGCAGATAAGTATAGCAGCTATAGAACAGACAAACATGATCGTGCTGATTATAGTAACAATTTTTGTTGACCCTTTAGCAATTTTCATTTTAACCCTCGAGATTAGGAAATTTTAATGTTAGGAAAATGAACAAAACAACTGTTAAAAGTGTTATGCTAAAAGGATGAAATAAAAAAAGGGAGAGAAAAAAAGACGATTATTTTCTTTTGCGCCTGATAAATGCACTTATACCAGCAAGGGATAAGATACCAAATTGAACAGCTATAGACGATAGTGGTGCTCCTTTAGGATTTTTTGTCGGAATGATGTAAGTTACGTCTAGAACATTTCCACCATAGTCTTTTGCTACAACACTTAGAATATTATTTCCATCCACTAGGTTGGAAGTGAAGACCACAAAAGTTATCTCAGTATCGGAGACAATAATCAGATCTATGTTCTCACCATTTAATTTCACGTGTAGTGAAACAATTTTACTGATTGTTTCAGTAACGGTGAAATCTAATCTAGCAACTTCTGGTATTGTATAGTTTTCCCATGTACCTGTTGAAATTAAGGGCACCGAGTTATCAAATGTGAATTCTTTTATGTAGAAGTCATCATAGCCAGCTACTTTGAAGCTATACATAGCTTCGGTTGTATAATCCATTCTATAAGTGTAATAGCCAGTTGAAACTCCTACTAAAGATACAGTTTCAGATTCTGATCCAGCTGTAATGGTTTTCTTTACGGTAGTGATAAGACTAGCTTCTGAATTTAGTGAATAAATATTAAATGATACACCACTAGCATCACTAGAGTAATTTCCTATGATTTTCTGTTTAGCGGTTAACCAATTAAAGATATTGCGTGTTAGGATATTATTTTGAGTTTCTCCAAGATTATAACTATCAAAAAACCCACCTAAATCCATGATGCTATTGGTGGTAGAAACAACAACCCGTCCTCCATTATTATTTTCATAACAAGCTAATGTGCCCTCACCTTGTGTTTTGACTAGTATTTGCGCGTTACCTGAAACAGATAAGGTTGCACCTCGATGATTTACTTCACTTACGCCTTCTGTCAATCTATGGACAACTTCGGTTGAAGCTATGCTTGGATCGGTATTTGGCTCAACATAGTATAAATCATCAGATATCGAGATACCATATGGAGTAAGGAAGTCATTTATAACAGTGAGATTATTGCCTTCTACTATTGTCCCCCACCCTGTATAAGCAACCTCTGTATTACCTTGAGCACTTAAATAGAGACTTCCACCTTTTTCAACGAAATCATGGATAGCTTGAAATTCATTTAGGTAATTTGATCGTAATGGCATATCTGTATATCCTATTAAGTTATCAAAATAATCATATCTAGCAGGATCAGGCATCCAAATTGCGTCATATCCTCGTAGTAATTCTGTAGTGATAACATTTGGAATACCAGTAATATTCCATGATCTGAATTCATTTACTGCAATCCCTTTTATCAGAAGATCTTCAGTTACTTTAACATACTGCCCTATTAACTTATCAGCTCCTCTGTTTGAAAATAAACTTGCATAAAGAATCTTGCTTTTACCATTGATGACTTTAATTTCTATTTGTGTTGAAACTGATACACCTCCTGATGTTTCAAAGGTGATCTGCCCAACATAATTACCTAAAACTGTATCGTCAGCGATTTCAATTTCCAAAAAGTAATTCTTTGACCAGTAATCTGTCCATGATGTGGTGTTTAAGGTAATGATTGAGCTTATATTACCATCAATTACTGGCATGAAATCACCATCTGGCGTAGAAGACACGGATTGAACAAATAACTCTCCGTGAAATCCTTGTGGTAGAGTTTGGTATTTAGATATCGGAAATTCAGGGATAGCCCACATCATAATTGGAAAACCAGAACCATTTATTGGTGCATCTTTAATTAATTGTAATGATTGAGTTGCATCTGGAATCCCTGCTCCATACTGAAGGTAATTATATGTTCCAGGATCTGCAGATTTCATCATTGCTACTTTTATCAGTCCTGGGTCGTACTGAATTGCTAGATTTTGCAGAGCTTGGATTAATATTGCACTTACTCCAGATATGTGAGGTGCAGCCATAGATGTCCCACTCTTCAAAACATAACCTGTTGAACTGTCAATTCCACAACTCATTATAGAATCACCAGGTGCAGCTAGATTTGGAACCGGATAACCATCAGCTGATGGTCCAATAGAACTGAAGCCGGATTTAATACCATCTTCAGATGTTGAAGCAACTGATATTACATTTGGATCACCTGCGGGAGTACCCACTGTATAATAACCTTTTTCACCTTCATTTCCTGCAGATGTTACAAAAACCATCCCTTGTAACATCATCTCTCGTGAAGCAATTTCCCAAGCGTCCCATCCTTCTTTATCTCCACCCCCCCAACTTACATTAATTACATCTACTCCAACTGTCATACCATAGTCGTAAGCTGCTAGAAAAGCTTCAGTAGGAGCCGGACTGTCAAACCGAGCAACAAGAAGCTTTGCATTTGGGGCTACTCCAATATTCTCGGGGTTTCCTGCACCGTTTCCTGCAATAATACCAGCGGTATGGGTTCCATGACCATGAGTATCTCTTATTGAAGGATCAGTTCGTGTAAAACCATAGATAGGACTTATGAAAGATTTGCTCTCGGGCATTATCCTTCCAACAAAGTCAACATGCTCCGTATTAATACCTGTATCAATATCGTAAACAACAATAGATCCACCTCTATAACCCTCATTCCATAAGGGCTGGAGATTTAGAAGATCGTTAGAAGCAACAGTTCTTTTAATTCCATCTTTGCTTGTATATAGCAAATCTGCTCCAGGTTCCGGTTGAATTTTATAGAACGTTGAGTCAGTAACATCAAAAACTCCATCGACTCCTGTAAAACCTCTCAGTGTTACTTTTTCAGTTAACATATCTTCAACTAGAACCATTTTCAAATTAGAAAAAGCCAATTTATATGTATATGTTTTAACAAAACTGTTGTAAGCATTCTTTGTATCAAAATGTATAATGAATTTTCTTATTGAATTTTCTTCAACTGTATCTGTAGGCATATTTTCAATTTCCGTTGCACCATATGTAGACTGAATGGTTGAGCCCGATTGAGTTAGAAATATGAAAAATATGAAAAAACTAGCACCAATAATTGATCTTTTCTTCATACCCTCTTCTATAATCATTTTATTCATAAAGTTTTTTGAAAATTTACAAAAGACAAAACTATCATTTTACAAAAGAAAAAGAAAGAAGAGGAAGGATTAGTGTTTCTTCCTTCTAATAAATGTCGAAATTGCAGCTAGGGATAATATACCCAAGAGGATTGCGAATGTTGAAACAGGTGCACTAGATGATTTTGTAGGAATGTTATAATGAATATTTAATGTGTTTCCAGACTGATCCACTGCAACTATATGGAGGTCATTATCACCATCTACCAAACTTGATTGGAATATGATGAATGTTCTTACTTTTCCAGTGCCTGGGGTAGTAACACTCTCTCCATTCAATTTGACTGAAATCGAAATAATGTTTGTTACATTATCTCTAACTACAAAGTCTAATCTTGCCGTTTCCATTTTCGTATCATTGGTCCAACCTTCTACAATAATTACAGGAGGTGTATTATCATACAAGATTTCTGCCATATATACATCGTCAAAACTCTCTACTCTGAGATTAAATATAGCTTCATCACCAAATGTTAACCTGTATGAATACAAACCTGGAGAATCCTCTGTTAGTGTAATATCTTCGGTTGTATCAGTTGTTGACGTGATGGTATTGACACTTGCTGAGAGTGTTGCGGATATGTTGAGGCTTTTGATAGTTATATCTGCACCAGTATCATCTTGAACATATGAACCAACGAGTTTTGCTCTCGATACTAACCAATTAAAGATATTATTAACGAACACTTTATTCTGGGTTTCTCCCGGATTATAGTTTTCTATATATCCTACGGAATCCATTTGGAAGTTTGTAGTTACAACTATAACTCTTCCTCCTTCATCATTTTCATAATAAGCTGATGTCCCTTTACCACTCCATTTTGTCAGAATTTGAGTGTCTCCAGTAACTGTTAAAGTAGTTCCATAATGATCTACTACTGAAACACCTTCGGTGAGAATATGATCTTTGATAACACTTGCAGTAGCAGCATCAACAAAGTCAAATGGTTCAGAAGAGACGGTCATACCATATGGATCGAGTAGGTCATTGACCATTGTAATATTGTTACCAGTGACAATAGACTCAGCTAACCAATCTATTCGTTCATAAGTTTGACCTAGCAAATCGATGAATAATCCTCCTCCATTTGCTACAAAATTCTGAATGGCTGTCTTCTCTGATTCTTGCAAAGGTTTAGCAGTTATTCTATCAGTGTTTTGGGAAGGTCGATCGGCTAGAAACAGATTTGGAAAGTCATAATCAAAAGGATCTGCAAACCAAATAGCATCATAACCTACTAATTCAGCATCAGTTATTAAACCATGACGATATTCATTTATTGCTATTCCTTTTTGCATTAGATCTTTTATTGCAAGATAATATTGACCAAAGTAACTATCAATAGACCAAGATGTGTGTTGCTTAGCATAATAGACTCTACCTATTCCTTCGGTTACTGTTATTTCGAAATTAGTTAATGCTTGAACACCTTGTGATGTTTCAAAAACGATATCTCCACTATAGCTTCCAAGAGCCAAATCTGTTGGAATATCTAGAACAAATTTATAGAATTTAGTCCATGGTTCGGAATAAGGTACTGCTTCAATAGAACCTATAAGTACTAAATCTCCTGTTAAAACTGGTGTCAAGTCCTCCCATGGAGTAGATGAAACAGATTCAACAAAGACTTCGTGATGCCATCCTTGAGGTACAATTTTAAGATCTTCTGTTGGCATGTTCTCAATCGCATATATGACTGTTGGGTATCCCGAAGCGTTTGTAGGTGCATCAATTATCATTTGTAATGCGTTTCCAACATCCGGAATTCCCGCTCCTATTTGAAGAGGATCCATTATTCCTGGGTCTGCAGAATTCATCAGAGCCGCTTTAATCATTCCTAGGTCATAAGGAATTCCAAGATCCTTGAGTGCTTCAATCATAACTGCAGCAGCTCCTGCAATATGTGGAGCAGCCATGGAAGTCCCATCCATAGAAATATATCCTGAGGTTCCTCCAATTGCACAACTAACGATATCGATTCCTGGAGCTGCAATGTCGGGTTTATAAAATCCGTCTGCAGTTGGACCTATAGAACTAAAGAATGCTAAATCACCACTTGCATCAACTGCTGCAACACTCATAACTTGAGGAGCTGAACTAGCTGATCCTACAGAAAGATAATTCAAGTATAAACTATTACCCTCATTTCCTGCTGAATTTGAGATAAACATTCCTTCACCCCAGAGAATATCCACAAGAATTTCTTCCAAATCCATTCCTTCGGTATCGGATGAACCAAGACTCATATTGATTACATCAATTTCTCCAACAGTATCTTCATATTCTAATGCATATTCCAAAGCTGCTAGAACCGCCCAAGCTTTGATTTCTACTCCATCTGATACTCTTCCAACTAAGAGATCTGCTCCTGGTGCCATCCCTACATAGTCGGGGTTAACGGTACCTGCACCTAAAATAGTGCCCGCAGTATGAGTACCATGACCATGCTCATCTTCGATTGATGTAGTCGTATAATCATACCCATAATCGATACTAACAAATGATGTGCTTCCTGCAAGAATCTTTCCTCCAAAATCTAAATGATTTTGATTAATCCCTGTATCAATATCATAAACTACAACTCCTGTTCCATCATAGCCCATGTCCCATACGCCTGATACATTGATTTGATCAGCAGTAGCTACGGTCATTTTTATTCCATCAAAACTTGCTTCGATTGAACTCTCAGATACTGGTTCTGGCCCATAAAATATCGTGTTAGTTAAATCAAATACTCTACTAACTCCATCCAAATCATGGAGAATCTGTACATTACTCAGCAAATCCTCTATGGCTACTATTTTGAGATAAGGAAATGCATATGTATATTCACCATCACTGATATAATTGTCAAAAGCTTCACTAGAATCGAAGAGAACAACTAACTCTCTCATTGAATCTACAAATTCGTCCTCCGAGGATGAAGATTTAACAATTGCTCCTTGTGTTGGTGAAATCATTACCGCACTAACTTGTATCATGAAAATAGTAAGCAAAAGAATGCTGAAACTAACAATTGTTTTTCGTTTCATAACCAGACTTTATTTAATCTTATTCATAAATTTTTGCAAATATATAAATTAAGGTAACTAAGATAGACTTCTAACTCCTTACAAAATGCTTTATATTGATCGTGTTTCCTTTAGACTTGATATGGTGTTTTATGAAGGTGGAACTGATAAACAAAAGTAATGTTATTCCCATATATCAGATTGACGCTTTTACTGATAAGACTTTTAAGGGTAATCCCGCAGCGATTTGTTTAATTTCAGAAAATTATTCTGACACAACATTACAGAAAATTGCAGCAGAGATGAATCTTTCGGAGACCGCTTTTCTTTATGTTCCCAATATATCTGAAATCAAGAAATTGAGCAGATTTCGTTTACGTTGGTTCACTCCTCAAGTTGAGGTAAAATTGTGTGGTCATGCAACTCTTGCTACTTCTCATTTATTGTTTAACATACTTAACATAGATTCCCACTCTGTAATTTATGAAACATTAAGTGGTGAATTAATTGCATCAAAGCATGAAGATGGAGTTGTTCTAGATTTTCCTATGAATGAACCTGAAATTACTAAACCACTTCCCACCCTACTCAATGCTTTGGGTGTAAAAACAGCTGAAGCTTTTGCCTATTCCAAAGGTGTTACAGACCTGTTGATTGAATTAGATTCAAAAGAAATCATTTCTGGTCTTAAACCAGATTTTGAGAAACTAAAACGATTATCTCTTAGTCTTGAAATACGCGGTGTAATTGTAACAGCAAGAGGTGGAGAAAGCTATGATTTTATCTCAAGATTTTTTGCTCCATGGGTTGGTATAAACGAAGACCCTGTTACTGGTTCAGCTCATACACTCTTAGCTCCTTACTGGGCAAAGAAACTTGGTAAAAAAGAGATGAAAGGTTACCAAATGTCTGCGAGGGGTGGAGAAATTAATGTGAAAGTTTTGGAAAAGAATCGTGTAGAACTAATTGGAAAATCCACGCTTGTCTTAAAGGGAGAATTTTTTGTATAATTTCTCTGTCATTTGATATACTCCAATATTCTTTTTTCTTTATCTTTTAATTAGTAATTCCAAAAACATATAATTGTTATCTGGGGCAGTAATATTGCTTACTCGCCACATACCGGCACTCTGTTGGTGTTTGAGGGTATTTTGGGGCAATCTGTCGACTATATAAATATTTCTGCGCAATAATTCTAAAAAAACCGAATTACTCTCGATGAATTGTTGCATGCAATTTAATATATCTGTCCCAGACGATAGTATATTCATGAGAGTATTATTAACGGGTGCATTTGGCAATGTTGGCCAAAGAACTCTTGAGGTCTTGTTAAAAAAAGAATACGAAGTGCGATGTTTTGATCTGAAAACTCCGCGAAATGTGAACATTGAATCACACCTTAGAAAATTGGGGAAGTTTGAGGTTGTTTGGGGGGATATCCGAGATTCTAATGTGGTGAACAGATTAGTTAAGGATGTAGATTATATTATTCATCTAGCTGCAATCATCCCTCCTTTAGCATATGATATGCCTGAACTAGCCTTTGCAGTAAATGTTACTGGAACGACGAATTTATTGGAAGCTGCAGAAAACTGTTCAGTACCTCCAAAATTCATATACATTTCTTCGATTGCAGTTCATGGAAATAGAATGAAATATGAACCTCCAACAATAGCTGATGATCCGTTAGATCCCCTAAGTTATGATAATTATGCTCAACATAAAGTCGAAATGGAGATGAAATTCTGGAATAGTAAATTACCTTGGGTTATTCTTAGATTTGCAGCAGTTACTCCTTTTGAACTGACTTGGAATGTTCCTGACATTATGTATGCTATCCCGTTAGAACAAAGGATAGAAATTGTCGATTCTCGAGATGCAGCTTTAGCCTGTGTTAATGCCTTATCTGCAGATGTTGTGGGTAAAACATTACTCATCGGTGGAGGAAAAGGTAATCAATTGTATCAACGAGAATATGTTTCAAAGATGCTGGAAGCATTAGGTATTGGAATGCTACCTGAATCAGCTTTCAAACAAGTTAAAACAGATGATGATTATTATCACTGTGATTGGATGTACACTAAAGATGCTCAAGAACTACTTAATTTCCAACAACATACGTTCGATGAGTTTCTTTATATTTTCAAAAAGAAAATCCGATTTAGAAGATTCTTAATATCTCTAGTCAAACCCATTGCTAGAAACTATCTGTTGAAGAAGTCTCCCTACTACACAAAACAAAAACGTACAAAAAGAAAAAGAAGAACACAAAGAAAGCCTGTTAGTACCCAAAATTAGACCTCCTCCTCTTCTTTTTCTTTGTACGTTTCCTCAATATTTTTCTTTCGATTGATTTTTTGTTAATCCCAACATTTATATATCAGTATACAAGAAAAAAACTTGAAAATTTTTACGCTATAATGCTTATTTAAAGGTGATAAAATTGAGTAAAGAAAAAACAAAGAGAGAATTAGTTGTTGGAATAGATTTAGGTACAACAAACTCTGGTATTTCACATATGGTAGCTGGAAAACCAGAAATTATACCAAACTTAGAAGGCGGACGATTAACACCTAGTGTTGTTACAATAAACGAAGATGGTACAAGAACTGTGGGGATTCAAGCAAAGAGGCAATCAATTGCAATGCATGATCGAACAATTCGAAGTATCAAAAGAAAGATGGGTACAGATTATATTTTTTCTGTAGATGGAAAGGATTACAAGCCTGAGGAGATTTCTGCAATGATTTTAACAAAGATGGTAGAAGATGCTGAGGCCTATTTAGGTGAGAAGATTAAGAAAGCTGTAATTACTGTACCTGCATACTTTTCTGACTCACAAAGAACCGCTACAAAGAATGCAGGAGAAATTGCAGGTTTAGAAGTTTTGAGAATTGTTAACGAACCTACTGCTAGTGCTTTAGCTTATGGGTTAGAAAAAGAAGGCGCAGAGCGAGTGTTAGTGTTTGATCTTGGTGGAGGAACCTTTGATGTTTCAATTTTAGAACTTGATGATGGTTTGTTCAGGGTAATTGCAACTAGTGGTAATAACCTACTAGGTGGAGATGATTGGGATCAAAAAATAATCGATTGGATTGTAGATGAATTCAAGAAAAAGGAAGGAATTGATCTTGCCAAAGATGCAAAAGTTATGCAGAGATTAAAAGATGCTGCAGAAGAAGCTAAAATCGAGTTAACATCAAAATTGAAAACAAAAATAAGTTTACCTTATGTTACTGCTGATGCTTCAGGACCTAAACACCTTGATTTAGAGCTTTCAAGAGCAAAATTTGAAGACTTTACAGGAGACCTTGTTGAAAAATGTGTAGGACCAACCAAGCAAGCAATGAAAGATTCAGGTATGAAAGCTAACGATTTAGACAAGATTATTTTAGTTGGTGGTGCAACACGAATGCCCATGATAAAAGATATGGCTAAAGAGCTTTTTGGAAAAGAATCACATAAAGGTGTAGCTCCTGAAGAAGTTGTTGCACTGGGAGCTGC
>BPTK01000068.1 GCA_023705905.1 Candidatus Heimdallarchaeota archaeon | reverse complement strand
ATTAGCAACAAGTTTTGCTAATGGAGAAGTTGGTTCTGCTAAATCTTGAGGTTTAATTATATTTAATCCTAAATCATCAATGAGTTTTTTCTCAATGTCTTTTTCTTGTAATCCTACACTGATATATGCTTGAAGCGCCAGATTTTTTACTAAACCACAATTTGGTCCCTCTGGTGTTTCATTTGGACATATCTTACCAAAATGTGTTGGATGAAGATCTCGAGCTTCAAAGTGAGGTTGACTTCTACTTAAAGGACTCACTACTCTTCTCAAATGGCTTAATGCTGACATGTAATTTGTTCTATCCAGTAATTGGCTGACACCTGATTTTCCACCAGTCCAATTTCCGGTTGCTAGTGCGTGCCTTAACCTTTCGGTGATTAAATCAGCTCGAACAGCTGTTTTAAGATTAGGTTTTCGTCCTCTAACAGTTACTCTTTCTAATTGGTATTTGATATCACGACACAGTGCATGAAAAGCTACTCTATATAACATGAGTAATAAATCTCCTGCGAGTTTTAGCCGTTTATTTGCATAATGATCTTTGTCGTCTTTATGTCTTATACCTGCTTCTAGTTCAAGCAATCTTTGAGCCATACGAGCAAGAAAGAATGCTTTCTTTAATCTAGATTCTTCGTCACTTCCAAGATGAGGAAGAAGGTATTTATCTAATACTTGCATAGCTCGATTTATACGATATTCTTTTGTTTGCCCGACGGCTACTCTCTTTCCGATATAATCAAGAGATTCTTCTTTAGTATCTATCTCCAAAGATTCTCTCATTAATATTGACATAACTCGGGCTCGAAGTTCGGGTGTAGGACTTATTGCCATTGCAATCATGTCATCTCTTTCTATTCCGAGAGCTCGCATTAGAAGGATGAGAGATATTTTTCTGGGCATGCTTGGGAAACTTACTCTTAATTGACCATCATTAGTGTGTTCGACGGTAACAGGAGCTCGAAAGCCATGTATAACACTAAACACTTTGGCTTCGCTTGTTACATTTCCTTTGCTTCTGAGTTTTTCTATAAGAATGCGATTTGGTGCTAAATCTTCTTGTGTTACAATAACACGCTCACTACCATTTACTAAAAAGTAACCACCGGGATCTTTAGGATCCTCTCCTAATTTAATTAGAGATTCTGGAGAACGATTATATAACTGGCATTTATTGGATTTCAACATGATGGGTAGATAACCGATAAAAACACTAATTGGTTCTAACTCAACTTCTACACCATCATCAGATCCTTTCCGGATAGGTGTCATATGTAGATTTAACCTTGAAGCATAAGTTAGATTACGAATCCTTGCTTCCATTGGATAAACAGAACTTTGTGAACCATCTGCTTCACGAATAGTTGGTTCTTCAACCTCAACTTTATCTAACCTCACATAAAATTCAGAATCTTCAGGTTCGATAGTTTTTATCTCTTGGATAACTGATTGTAATCTCTTCTCTAAAAATTCATTGAAAGAATCAAGATGCTGACGAACTAATCCTAGTTCATCAAACATTGCGTTAACTAGAACCCAACGACTATTGGTATTTGAACTACTTTTCTTTTTGGCCATTTAAACACCCATGGACAACTAAAAATTGTGATATCCTCGCATTTATGGGCATTTTTGATAGATTAAAAAGATTATGAATCAAGACCCATAGAGAAAGGTTGTAAACTCACTTATCAGAATAAAAAATTAGTGACCAGGGATAGCGAACAGCTATCTCACTTACTACTCGTTTCACTTTCTCTTGTTCAGATGTATTTTCATAAAACAGTAGAAACACCTCTCCTCCTCTGCTACGTTTCATTTTCTGATAAACTGTTTTTGGAGAATTCACTAAATCGTATACAATGATTAACTCTGTTTGAGGGATGTCTATATCTCTCTCTCCAATAGGTGATAAAATGAGTGCTGATCGTTCTTTAGTACTCTTGAATTTTTCAATAATCTCACTTTTATTCCTTGATTTTCCTGTAACTTCAAAAGTCGTAATTCCTTCACTCTTAAGAAGCTGAGAAAGGGATCCAACTGTAGATAAGAACGAACAAAGAATAGTTACTTTTGTACGATTCTTCACTATTTCTAATACCTCTAATTCTTTTCCACTTATTTTTGGCACATTAGAGAGAATGTCCTTATCGAAACCATGACGCATCAAATAATTTGGATAAGTGCTTGCTGGCATTGAGTAAACATATTTTCTTAACAATAAGAGTCGATTAAGTTTTTCGACCAAATCAGTTTCAATTGATATTAATGAAATATTCTGAAAGAAATTTTGTTTTAATCGCTGTAACTCGCTTGGAGACGTTTCACTAACAATTTGTAGTATTTCTTCTCGTAAATCTTTAATCTGTTCCGTAATCATTTGTATTATTTGGGAGGTTTTTTCATCTTTAACAGGATGGATGTGAACCTCTGTTTCTTTGATATATTCCTTAAAATCTGTTCCTATAAAATCTTCAATCGTTATAATGGAACTTTCAGGAATAAACTCCATAAGAGTGTTTAACTCATTTCTTAGTTTAAGCTGATCTTCATCTAATACAAAATGATCATCTCTGAGAGTGCCACTCATACCTACAAATTTCGTATTATCTAGTTGTACCATTATTCTATTCCATGGAACACATAAAACTCTTTTTAGAGAAACACGTCGGATTATCTGGTCTACTTCATTAATAATAGCGATATCGATAGTTTCAGCTAATTCTGGAAATTTTTTCAACGTGTTAGAAAAAACAATTGGAAGAGATAGGATTACGCGGTTGTTTTCAATTATATATTTTCGATAACTGGCATTCAAACCACTCTTAACAACCCCCAAATCTTTTATCCCGCCATACTCTTTTTCCAAATAATGAGCTGTTTCTTCAAGAGAAGTATGTGTTTGCAAAAAAACAACGACCTTTTTGTCCTTGAATGCTTCCGTCACTAGTCTATACATTAGAACACGCTTTCCCATACCGCAGTCTAATTCTAAAATAACACTTTTTCTCGAATCTACCAAATCTTCAATTCGTTGAATGATGAAATTCTGGTATTCACGAGATTCGATGGACAAGATCAATCACTTTGTTATATGGATATTCGTATATAAAGAGACAAATTAACAGTTATTAACCACATCATATCATATTTGAAATATTTTCTTGAACCGATTTCAACAAATTGGCTGACTGATCCGATTTTTCGTGAAAGTTTAACCCTATAGGGGTTATACTAATGCTTTTCATGGTTTGTACTGCCCATGTATCAGTATTCTCAGGAAAAGATTTTTTCTGTTCTCCCCACAACCATAAATATGGGAGCTTTCGTGGATCTTTCTTCTCCACCATGTAATTATCATATTTATAAAAAGCAGGTTTTGTAATGTAGATCTTTGTTTCTTCTGTAATTTCCGTAGGATAATTAACATTTAAGAAAGCTAAATCTTGTGGCCATTCTATATCCAATGTGTGTTCTACAATCATACGGGATATTTCTGCCATTCTATCAAAATTAATCCCTTTTTGTTCAATGAGTTGTGCATCATCGGATAAATCAGCTGAAAAAGCAATAGCTGGAATATTATTAAAAGATGCTTCGAATGCTGCAGCACAAGTACCACTTGTTAAGATTGAATGAATTGAAGAATTATCCCCATAGTTGATTCCACTCACAACCATGTTTGGTTTCTTTTTTAGAACATGAATGCCAACAAGAACATTATCGGCTGGTGCTCCAGTTGTACTGTAACCTGTTGAACCATCTTTGTAGTTTATTTGTGAGAAACGTATGGGTTTGTGGAATGTAAGAGCCTTTGATACAGCTGAGCTAGGTTCTGCTGGTGCAAAACACACCACTTTAGCTATTTTAACAAGTTCTTCTCTTATAGTATTTAGACCAACGGATTTGATTCCATCATCATTTGTTAATAAGATAAGTTTATCTTTCACAAAGATATAATAGATATCCATTTGTTAAGTTTTATCTTTGAAAATTAATTCTAGTTCAAACATAACGTTAAAAAAAACTAAACGTGCTGTTCTTTTAAAATAGATAATTACACACAAAGGTGTTTTTACGATGACTGAAAAATATGTCTATAAATTCTTTAATAAAGAATTAAGTGAAGGAAAAGCGGAAATGAAGCCTCTGCTAGGTGGAAAAGGAGCAAATTTAGCTGAAATGACAAATTTGGGGCTACCTGTACCACCAGGTTATGTAGTGACAACTCAAGCATGTCTTCATTTTCTAGCTAATAACGCATCCTACCCTGAAGGGTTGGAAGAACAAATAGAATTAGCACAACAAGGATTAGAAAATTCTGTTGGGAAGAAATTGGGTGATGAAAATGATCCCCTATTAGTTTCTGTAAGGAGTGGATCAGTTATTTCCATGCCTGGAATGATGGATACAGTATTGAACCTTGGTTTAACTGATAGTTCCGTTGAAGGGTTGGCAAAGGTGTCTGAAGACCCAAGATTTGCCTATGATTCATATCGTCGTTTTATTTACATGTATGCTGATGTAGTAAAAGGTGTCAGCAAAACATTTTTTGAGAAAGAACTGGAAAAACTCAAGGTAGAACTCGAAATAGAATCTGATACAGATATACCTGCTGAAGAACTCAAAAAACTTGTCCAAAAATACAAAGAAATCTATAAAGAACATTTGGGTGAAGACTTTCCACAAGATCCACGTGTTCAATTGTCCGATGCAGTTAAAGCTGTTTTTGGAAGCTGGAACAATAAACGTGCTATTGACTATAGAAACCATCAAGGCATTTCACATGATTTAGGAACTGCCGTGAACATAATGATAATGGTTTATGGCAACCTAGGTGAAACATCTGCGACAGGCGTAGCATTCTCAAGAAACCCATCCGATGGAAGTAAGGGAATTTATGGTGAGTATCTCATTAATGCACAAGGAGAAGATGTAGTTGCTGGAATTAGAACCCCAGTACCAATTGCAAATCTCAAGGACGATATGCCTGTACTCTATAATGAATTAGTAGAGATTTCTGGAAATTTAGAAACAAGATATCGAGACATGCAAGACATGGAATTTACAATTCAACAAGGAAAACTCTACATGTTACAAACAAGAAATGGTAAAAGAACTGGTATCGCAGCTAGTCAAATTGCCTATGATTTAGTTAATGAAGGCGTTATCACTAAGGAAGAAGCTATCATGAGGATTGCTCCAAGTGACGTTGAAAATGCCTTATTCCCATCTATCAATTGGCAACAAATAAATGCTAACGCTCCAATTAAACAAATTAAGCATGAATTAGGTGATAAACTCCTTGGTTCAGGTTTAGCTGCTGGAGCTGCTGCTGCAACTGGACTTGCTATTTTTGATGCCGACAGAGCTGAAGAAGTAGCAAAACAAAGCAAAGATGTAATTCTAGTAAGGGTAGAAACAACACCAGAAGATTTTCATGGAATGGCAGCCAGTAATGGTATTTTAACAATGAAAGGTGGTCTAACAAGTCATGCAGCAATTGTTGCAAGGCAGATTGGTAAAGCATGTATTGTTGGAAGTGAAAAAGGTGGAATATCTATTGATGTTGAGAAAAATGAACTTAATGCCAAAGGTATAACCATTAAAGAAGGAGACTGGATTACTATCGATGGTGATGATGGCTCAATCTATGCTGGTAAACTACCTACTAAACCAGCTAACTTGCCAGATTCAATGAACATAATTTTGGATTGGTGCGATGAAATTGCTAAAATTGGTGTGAAAGCTAATGCTGATAAACCTGATCAGTTCATAAAGGCTTTAGAGTTTGGAGCTAAAGGCATAGGTCTATGTAGAACAGAACACATGTTCTTTGATAATCTTGATTTAGTCAGGGGTATGATTTTAGCCAAAACTGACGAAGAAAGAAAACAATATGTTGATCAATTAGAGCCTGTTCAAGAAGAAGATTTCCGAGGCATATTTGACGTTTCAAAAGGTTATCCCGTTATTATACGTTTGATTGATCCTCCTCTGCACGAATTCTTGCCAAGTGAAGAGGAATTAATGACAGAGATTTTTGAAGCAAAACTAGCTGGTAAGAGTGATGAAGATTTCAAGAAAACATCTGATATGCTTGACGTTGTAAGAGAAATGAAAGAGCAAAATCCTATGCTTGGTCTGAGAGGTTGCAGACTCGGGATTACGATGCCCGTCGTTACAGAAATGCAAGCTCGTGCAATATTCAAAGCAGCTGCTAAAGTTATTAAAAGTGGTAAAGAAGTATTTCCAGAAGTAATGGTTCCTCTCGTAGGATTCCAAAAAGAATTCGAACACCAAAGAATAATCATTGATCGTATTGCTAAGGAAGTGATGCAAGAAGAGGGTATTGAATTCAAGTATCTTGTGGGAACAATGATTGAAGTACCCAGAGCAGCTTTAACAAGCAGCGAAATTGCAGGTGGAGAGCAAGGTGCCCAATTCTTTAGTTTTGGAACTAATGATCTTCATCAAATGACCTTAGGTTTTAGCAGAGATGATGCTGGTCCATTTATCTCCAAATATATGGAACAAGGAATAATCAAAGATGATCCATTTGTTTCAATTGAAGAAACTGGTGTCGGAAGATTAATGGAGATATGTGTAAAAGATGGTAAAGCCGCAAATCCAAATCTCGAACTAGGCATATGTGGTGAACAAGGTGGGGATCCTCAGTCTATAGATTTCTGTTATAGAATCGGTTTGGATTACGTATCTTGCAGTCCATTTAGAGTACCAATAGCTAGATTATCCGCAGCTCGCGCTACTTTAAGCAATAAATAAATTTCTTCTCTCTCTTTTTTCTTTTCTTTTACAATGATATTATTCTATCAATGCTATCTAGGAAGAAACTTATGTCTTCTACATATTCAAAAAGAAGTCTAACGAGCTCAGATTTTAATGAGGTTTTATGAAGAGCTATTAATTCATCAAGCATCTGAATATTTGTCTTAGTATTTGCGAATTCAGTATAAACTCCAATTATATCCCTTTCTTGAATAGAACTGAGAAGATTTTCAAGAATGTCAAGAATGAAGTACATCTTGTTATTGATATCTCCTGATTCACTATAGTTGTCTAACATTATTTGTGTTGAAATTTCCTGAGCTTTTGTCGCAATGTCTTCATAGGCGATATCCAACATGTCGGTTACAATCTCATCTATGTTCATCTCATCTGCTCTCTGCTCTGTGGGCACAGTCGAAACTTCCATTTTATGTGTTGTATCTTTGATTTCTTCATCCAACCATTTAACAAAAGAAGGTGTGATTATGGGCTTACGATCCAAAAGAGTGTCGGCAGATGTGAAATCTTCTTGTTTTGGTTTCGGGTGGAGAAATTGTTCTTTTATCTGAGAATGAATAGTAAATTCTGGATAATTTTCGTAAACATACTCCACTAACTGCCGTAAACTATAGTTTTTGAAATCATAACAGAGGTCTTGGATAACTTGATCATAAATGTCCCCAAAATCGTTTTCCAATAAATATTGTTCTCCATGATCTGTTATTTGATAACGATGAAGAAATTCCCCACCAGCTTTTTCAACTTCTTCATGTTCAATATAACCATAGTCGTCTAAATGTTGAATGTCCTCTTGAATAATTTGGCAAAACGGTCCAAATTTGAAAGGAATGAAATCATACCCCGTATTGATATGATAATTTTTTTCTAAAAGAAACAAGAATTTTTGAAACTGTACTCTCCCATTAACGAATCCCATGTGTTTTAGAAGTAATAACAACGTTGCGTAACGGGACATTTCATTATATTAATCAAGAGATTGATATATAAACTCATAGAAATCTTTAGGACTATGATGGTAAAACCCCTGTTTCAAACAGTGTATTGGTTTCAATTCACAAAATAATTGTTTCTAGAGGATGCAAAAAAGAAATACGCTAAGGGGAGTTATATAAATTATCTAGTTTTGTATTTGGAATGTTCTCCTCTTTGTCCTCTCTTAATGAAGCATTCTTATGGTATGATTCCATAATATTCCTTAGGTACATGTACATTATAAAAATCCAAATCACTATTATTATCAACTGGTTTAGAAATGAATAATCATCATTTATAAAGATAAAAATGTCTAGAACCCATGAATCAATATAGGAGCTAACAAACTACCAGTTTTTTCTCGCAAAATACCTGCTAATAATCCAAAACAGAAAGTAATTGGGAACCATCAGTTTGCTAGATAATTTTAAATATCTTATTTCCATGAAAGGTACATATACTGGATGGGTGTTTTTATGAAACTGAAAAAATTTAAGCTAAAAGTTTTCTTCTGCTAACTTTTACTTTTTCATCGATGAACATTGTCAATTCTACGCAAATTTTCAAAAGTGATAGTTTCTCTTTGTCTCAATCTATTGATGATGAGATTGGTTGGCATCTCCAAAATATCTATGTTGAAAACGCTTGGGTTTTGGCTGGTGACGTAGAAGATATTACAATTGCTGTTTTAGGCACTGGGATTGATTTCAGCCATGTAGAATTGAATAATTCACAGTGGGTTAATGAAGCTGAACTTAAAGATAATGGAATCGATGATGATAAGAATGGATACATAGACGACTATATGGGTTGGGATTTTGTATCTCATGATAATAACCCCATAAATGATAGTGATGGTCCAAACTTTGCTGAGGCAACATTTGCTGCAGGTCTCATAAGTGCTAGTCACAATGGGGAAGGTATTGTAGGTGTTGCACCTGAAGTCAAACTCATGAACCTTCGCTTAATAGATTCTTCAATTACCTATAATGTTGCTTTTAGTACCATCGCTGAATCAATCAGATATGCTGTCGATAACGGAGCAGATGTCATCACTTTAACCATTCAACTTAATATAAATAATTCAAATGTATATGAGGGAATCAGATATGCTTATGAAAATGATGTTTGCATCGTTTCCTCTCCTGGTTCTTCCCTCTATGGAGGTGGTGTTGAAGGAATAGTTTTTCCCGCAGCTTATGAAGAAGTAATCTGTGTAGGGTCTGTCAATATGACAAATAATTTTTCTGATATCTGCAATTATGGGTTATCCCAAGAGTTGGTTGCTCCAGTGGGGGATAGAAATTATGAAACACCACATCATATCCTTAAAAGCACCGTACCTGTCGATGGTTATATTTATTCTTATGGTTCCCAATTTGCTTGTCCTCAAGTAGCAGGGTTGATAGCTCTGATGAAGTCAATATATCGTACATTAGATGTTGAAGAAATACGTGAGATTCTTCATCAAACGGCAACTGATTTAGGCGAAGATGGAAGAGACCTCTACTATGGTTATGGTTTAATTAATGCAAGTAAAGCAATGGAAGAAACAAAAGAACGGTGGAACAAATTAGTAACTAAAAGATATTTAATACTCATTCCTTCAATATTGCTGCCAATTGGCATAGTGATAACAACTCTAATAATACGAAAGAGAAAGAGAAGATAAAACCAATCCTTGTATTTTAGAAGCATGGCAATTTTGCTTTTTGGGGTATTTAGTTATGGTTATCCAGAGATTAATATATAAACTCATAGAAATATTGTGGACCAAACCGTGTTACACTATTTTTATCGGCAATTTACTTATTTGAAGATATTTTTGTTCTTTCAGAGGTCTATTTTATACATGACTCTTTCATGGTAACCCGTTATTACAGCAGTATAGCCTTGCAATAGCAGATCTAACTGATTGTCTCCCGTATCAATTAAAAATGGTCGTCCATTTAATGAATTGATTTTGTGTTTTGTAGCTATGACAATTATATTGTCTTTTCCTACTCTCCGTATTACCTTAGGACTCAATTGTTGGTTACCTCTGCCAAATAAGAAACCTTGGCCCCCTATAGGAGTTATAATTATTTTGGCTTTCTTTTCTTTGATTTGTTCAAGCAGTTTTTTTTCATTTAAATCAACTTCAATGAGCTTTTTCCTGTAAATAACATCCACACCCAACAAACTATATCTAAGATTCAGTTTTTCCATTACTGATTTAGTTGTTGTACCAGGTCCAATAATATACAGATGATCGTCATCCATACTGTCAACAATTTCTTGAGCAATTGCTTCTTGTGAATAACTTTCAGTTGGTGGACTTCCAGTCTTCAAACCTTGAGTGTGTCTTTCTTCAAATGGGATTGTAAGATAACCATATAGTTTTGCAGAAATGTAACCTGATCTAAACGCTTCCTCATCAATATCCATCACTTCTGCTTCTTTTAGAGCTTTCACTTTTCCTTGAAGATAGAGTACTGCAAGGTCTCCAGCTCTTATTGGATTATGGGCATATACAGCTGAGTGCATTTTCACACCTGTGGGGATTCCTAGTACAACAATTTTGTCCCCAATAACCTCACAAATATCTCTCGCGGTTCCATCTCCTCCCGAAAAAAGTAACAAATCAATTTGAAGGTTACACAATTCTTTAGCTGCTTGCTTGGTATCATCAGCTGTAGTATTATCTTCAGTTATAGTTCCGATAACTCTTGGATTAAAGCCACATTGTTTAGAAACATCTCCCCCCATCTCACCAGGATAAGTAATCAATTCAATTTCATCTTTAAGGAAAACTAATCTTTTCAATGCTCCAATAGTGCGTTCTGGTGAAATTTGTTCAGCACCTAATTTTTTTGCTTGAGATAAGATGGTCGCTCCATCAGTTCCTTTAAGCCCTACTTTACCACCCATACCCGCAATGGGATTTATTATCAAACCAATTTTCTTCAACTGAAACCATCTTTTTACATATTTATTTCTGTTTTTTCTTCAAATAAGCTCTCCAAGTAATAGCCCACTTAGCAGGATCATCTAATGCTTCTGTATTGATTTTATGTATAACACTTCTATGAGGGGCACTCTTAACTAGCTCTGGATTTTCATACGCCTCCTCAACAACTCTCTTCAGTCCAGCGATATACTCATCAATTTCAGCTTTAGAATAAGACTCGGTGGGTTCAAGAGTAAAAGGCTGTGGGACAATAAATGGATGATGACTAGACCACATGTGAAAACCAAAATCAGCCATTCGACATGTGATATCTTCTGTTGTCACTCCTGTTTCATTGTAAAGATTTTCCCAACTATAACGAACTTGTTCAATCCTATGCCTACCTTTAGCATAAGGGGCGCTTGCACCACGAATCTCTAGCACTTTCTTTAGTAGATAATTGTTGTTGAGCACAGCAATTTGAGAAACTTCCTTTAGACCTTCATTACCTAAACTCATAATCCAGGAATAAGCTTTTAAGATAGCTGGAACAACTCCGTAAAAGGATCTAACTTTACCTATACTATTGGAAACATTATAGTTGAAATAATATTTATCCTTATCAAATTCGACTAAAGGAACAGGGAGGTATTTTATGAATTTATCAGTTACTCCAAATGCACCGGTGGCAGGTCCACCGCATCCATGAGGGGAGGAAAATGTTTTGTGAAGATTAAAAAAGCAAAGATCAAAATCAGCATCTTTTGCTCTCGTAATTCCAAGAATTCCGTTAGCATTAGCTTGGTCATAACCACACACCCCTCCTGCTTCATGTACAATCCGAGTGAACTCTTTTATTTTTGGATTAAAAATTCCCGTGTCCTCTGGATTGGTAATTAACAACCCAGCTGTGCGATTAGAAACAGCTTTTTCTAAGGCCTCAACATCGGGTAATCCGTCTTCATTCGGATAGATGTTGATGACTTTATACCCTTTAACATTAGGTGCAGCTGCATCTGAAGGATGTGAAAACATTGTTGTAATGATCTCGTCACGTTGTTCTGATTCACCTTTAGAATCATGATATGCTTGAATGACAGATGCCATCCCTAGTATTGCTTGACTACCACCACCAGGTTGGAAAGTAAACTTATCTAGACCTGAAATCTCTCTGAGGAATAAATCCAATTTGTAGATTATTTCTAGGATCCCCTGAACAGTGATCTCATCTTGTGCTGGATGAAGTGCTGTTAATTTCAGAGAAGAAGCCAGTTTTTCATTGATTTTTGGACTATATTTCATAGTACATGTTCCTTGACCAATATCTACGTTAAAATCTGCTCCTAGAGTTTGCTGGGATAATCTTAGATAATGTTTGAGAACCCGCATTTGGGATAGTTCTGGCAAGTTGGGAGGTTTTTGCCTTATCATGTTTTTAGGTAGTTTGGAAAAACCGTCTCCAATAAGCTCTTCAATCTCTTGTTCAATTTCAGAAAAGAGAATGCCTCGTTCTCCCTTGTTACTTAGCTCAAATATAACTGGTTCATCCCATTTAGCTTGATGAAAATTCTTTGTTTGTTTGTTCATTGTCTATCTCCTCCTTCATTTAGACATTCATCCAAAGCTTGGACGAGAGAATCAATATCATCTTTTGTGTGAATTTCAGTTATACAATAAACCGCACAGTTTCCAAGTTCTGGGAACTCATCTGAAATGTCTTTACCACCAAAGATATTCTTTTCGAGGAGAAATTTGTTTATTTTATTAACCTCTTTACCTGTTTCACTCAAATCCAAAACAAATTCTTTGAAGTGGGATGATTGATTGAATGGAATTCTAATTCCTTGCAGTTCTGAAAGTTTTTTCATCGCATACTGTGATTTTTGCAGAATCAGCTGGCCAAGTTCTTGTATCCCATGAGGACCTACCAGAGCTAAATATACCCCTGCTGTGATGCCCCATAGAGCTGCAGCTGTGCCTATAAATTCCTTACCTTCAATTCGATCATGAAACGATGTTCTATCATAAGTTACGTCACCAAATCCATGCTCTCCTTCAACTGCAGTGGTAGTGATACCAAAAAGTCGTGATGGGTATTCCGTAACAAAGCGCTCTTCATCTCTAGTTGCAATAAAACCCGCAAGCCCTCCACCAAATTGCATATGCATGCCCAATGATTGAATATCACCACAGACAATATCTGCCCCATAATTGCTTGGTGGAACAAGTACACCCAAGGAAATCGGGTCGGTTCCAACAAGACTTAATGCCCCATGTGAATGTGCGATATCAGAAATAATCTGACCTTGATCCTCTATACACCCCAAATATGACGGGTTCTCAAAATAGATACCAGCTGTCTTTGCTGAGATTTTGGATTTTAAATCATCAAGATCTAGTTTCCCTGTGGAAGGGTCATATTCAACTTGTTTAATGGTAACTACAGGTTTACAATAATTTTTGATAATTGACAACCTATCTGGTGAAATGGTTTTTGAGATTAATATCTCAGTCCTTCCAGTTATCCTTGCAGCCATTCTTATAGAAGTGCTTGCTGCTTGTCCCCAATCATATGTTGGGACATTAACTACGTCCATCTCCAAAAGCTCCCCCATCATACTAGCATATTCAAAAAGTGTTTGAAACCTTCCATGATCTTCGTAAGGTTCACCAGCATATGCTGTCAAGAATTCTGAACGTTGATTAATTTCATCACATATTGCTGGCACATAATGCTGCCAACAATCTCCACCCAAGAAACTAATATTTTCTTGACATGTCTGATTTTTGGATAAAATCTGTTCTACATGTCTACTTAAATCATATTCTGATGGGAAAGGTTCAGGTAAATTCATTTCATCTCTGAACCTTAGTTCTTCGGGAATATCTTCATAGAGTTCTTCTATGTCCTTTGCACCAATTACTTCCAACATTTCTGCTTTTATTTCTGGAACTGAATTAGGTATATAGGGGTGAACTATTTTCTTCTTACTCATAAACTACATCTCCTACAAAGTTGTTTTTGTTGTTGGATCGAGAACTCATATGTTAGGCTAAGCCTCCACCATCCACTATTATGGTCGTTCCCGTTATCCAGTTTGAAAGGTTACTAGCAAGGAATAGAACCGCGTAAGCTATATCTAGGGGATTACCTACACGGTTGAGAGGACGATCAGCAGCTTCTTTCATAAATGCTGTTTCATCAACACCTAATTGTTTTGCTTCCCCTCTTAATAGTGGAGTGTCAACATCACCAGGGCAAACACAGTTTACACGAATGCCATCTTTACCATGGTCAATTGCCATTGCTCGGGTCATATTTACTACACCGCCTTTTGCTGCGCAATAAGCAACAGCATTAGATCCACCTTTTATTCCCCAACCTGATCCACTATTGATAATGCTCCCACCTTTACCCTTTATCATAATTGGAATTACATACCGAGAAAGCAAATAAATTGATTTCATGTTAACATCCACAACTAAATCCCAGTCTTTTTCCTCTAAATCCAACATATTTTTTCGACGTATCACACCGGCATTGTTGAACAAAATATCTATCCTTCCAAACTCTTTGAAGATGGATTCAACTGTTTTACTGCATTCCACATCGGAAGTTACATCACACAGGAAGAATTTAGCCTTACCTCCTGCCTCTCTTATTTGACTCGCAGCACTATTTCCATCTTTTTCGTTAATATCTATCAAAGCCACTACAGCACCCATCTCTGAGAAGAGTTCAGCGGTTGCTAATCCCATACCAGAAGCTGCTCCCGTAACCATTGCTATTTTCTCATCTAAAGAGATGAGATTTAAAATTCGATTGATTTTTGCATTCATAGAATTTCATCCCATTAACTTCATTGTTTTGTATAAACTTTCAAATTACTGTTCCATCGGAGTATATGGACCAGCTGTTTCTCCTCCATCAATAGCTATTGCTTGTCCAGTGATATATGCTGCCTCTGCTGAAGCTAGAAATGCAAATAGGCTAGCAACTTCTTCAGGTTCAGCGTGACGATTCAAGGGTATTTTAGAATTAACTACTTCTAGCATTTCAGGAGTATATTCAGCTTTTTGCATAGGGGTAAGTACATATCCTGGACAGATGGCATTCACTCTTAACCATGGAGCAAATTCTAAGGCTAACGATTTGGCGAGGAGAATAACTCCTGCTTTTGAACTATTATAATCAGCATAATATGGGTGCCCCTCAGTACCATTAGTGGAACCTGTCAATAAAACAACCCCCGAAAGCTGCTTTTTCATTCGTATTATTGCTTCTTTTGCACAAAGAAACATTCCATCTAGATTTACTCGAAGAACTTTAGACCATTGTTCATAGTCAATCTCCAAAAAAGGTTTACGAAAACTTATCCCTGCATTGGAAATCAACACGTCAATACCCCCTAGAATATCATCGATTTTCTTGAACGTTGCTTCAATTTTTTCAGGGTTGCTAACATCAGCGTACACTCCACCTTTGATTTCTGGGATACTTGATGAAATTTTTTCTAAATCAGTTTTATTCCAATCAATGATAACAACATTAGCTCCTTCATCAACAAAACGTTTTGCTGTTGCTAAACCAATGCCACTTGCCCCTCCAGTAATTATAACTCTCTTTCCACTGAGATCTTTGTATATACCCATTTCTTTCACTCTACTGTACCAATCTGGTAATCCTATTTTATTTTTTCGCAGATAATTATCACAATAGCACCAAAGATTAAAAGAAATTATAAAAAATTTTTTGCTCTGATTGATTCATTATAGAACTGAACCTCTTATCGCCTTATCGAATTCTAACATAAAATATAATTTCATCATATTACAGAAGTAATACGATGTAGCTACGTGGTATAAACGTCCGAATTCAAAAGATTTTATAAGAAACTTAATCTTCTGTTCTATATTATGAAAAAGAAAAACATTATTGCGCTAACTATGACTGCTATTGGAATAGTTCTCATAACAACAGCATTAGTTATAGTTTATACTTCTTATCAAAGAGCCAATGCAATTGATGCAGCAATAACTGATTACTTCTATAATAATAGAAGTGATTCTCTTGAACTCATAATGTACATAATTACTTATTTGGGGGAAATCTTAACCTACATTGGTGTATTGCTTCTTCTTTATTATCTCTGGGATAAAAAGAAAGCCTACAGGGCTATGTCACTATTAATAACCTCTGCAGTTGTTAACACTTCAGCTAAGGCTATCTTTAATCTAGAAAGACCACCTAGCTATAAACACTCTAATTATGTAGATGAGTTATCTTCTGGATTGCCAAGTGGCCACGCACAATTAAGTACTACCCTTTGGGGTATGCTTGGAATCTTCCTAAAGAAGTTTATGATTGTTTTCTCAATTCTATTACCCTTGTTAATAGGTTTCTCTAGAATATACTTAGGTGTACATTGGTTCACTGATGTGATAATGGGATATGGTATAGCGTTAATTATACTAGCATTATACATCTTCCTTGGTGAATACATTGAGAATTTCCTCAATGAAAAGTCAACAATAATTAAAATCTTAGTAGCCATTGCAGTATCAGCTATTTTTGCTATTCTTGTAATTTTCTTGCTTTATAACCGAGTTGACAATGATATAGAGTTAATTTCTGGTGCACTAAAACTCATTGTGATACTTGTTGCAATTTCTATATCCTATTCCGTTGAAGGCAAGTTAATTAATTTTAGTAATGAAATTGATAAATGGTGGAAATACATTGTTAGGATATTAATCGGTGCTGTAACCTTCGGTATTTTCTACTTTGGAGTGTCGAAGCTATTTGATCTTGCTATAGATGCTGTTGCTTGGGTTGGTATAGAATTAACACTAGACCTAATTAGATATGCTATGCTTGGTCCTGCTTTTATACTACTTGCCCCTTGGATAATGATGAAGTTAAAAGTCTAAAGCAACTCCACACCTTTTTTTTTCTTTTCTTTATTTTTTATGATATTAAGAAAGCTATTGTTGTCTTTCAACATTAGATTTTTAAAGTAAATATGATTGGCTAAATTAGTTGTAAGAGGATTCAAAATGCAAGAGGAAATTAAACTCTTCGATAAATGGGACTTCAGCGAAGTAGAAGTAAGTGATTTAGGTCTACAAAGGTACATCTCACTTCGACCAGTATATTTTCCACACTCAGGTGGTAGGTATCAGGATCAAAGGTTCAAGAAAGCTGAGATGAGTATCGTTGAAAGATTTACCAATAAATTGATGAAGAAAGGTAAGAACGCCGGTAAAAAGCAGAGAGCAATCAATTTTGTAAGAATGGCTTTTGATATAATTTATGAAAGAACTGGTGAAAATCCCATACAAGTTTTAGTAGATGCTATTACTAAAGTTGCACCAAGAGAAGAAACAACTCGTTTAACATATGGTGGTGTAGCGCAACATATTGCAGTGGATATTTCTCCTCTACGAAGAGTTGATCTTGCACTAAGATATATGTCCAATGCAATTAAGCAAAAAAGCTTCAACAACGTAAAAAGCGTTGAGGAAGTTACTGCTGAAGAATTAATACTTGCATCCAAAGGAGATCAAGCAAGTGCAGCAGTTAAAAAGAAGCAAGAGATAGAACGAATAGCTCTATCTGCTAGATAAAGATTCAGAAGGTGGAAATCATGGGTAAGAGACCCATTTACACCAAACTCTTTGTTTCAAACTACTATTTTATTGCTAATAATTGTCTAATTAGTTGAACTTAAACAAATTAAAGCAAATGCTTTAATTAGATGAAATCAGTTTTTTTTATGGGCTTAAAAGAATTTTTCCAAAAAATCAAGGAAAATTTATCACACATTTCTTCAGAAGATATAGCACGGTTCACGACTAAAACCATAGGAGATATGGTGCCATTTATTGGTCCTATCATAAAGAATGCTGCTGATGATTTTTATCCAAATAATACTGATAAATTATTGGAAGAATTAGCAAATATTAGTAAAGTTGAACTTGAATCAATAAGTAGAGAATTGAATATTCAAACCACTGAAATTCTATCTTTAGTCGATTTTTCTGAATTTCACTTTCAATCCATGAAGTCCGATCATTCTGATATTAACAAATTATTACTAGAAATACATGCTATGATTCAAAAACTTTTGAAGAAACCTCAATATGTCTCCTCTAGTCATCAAGTAAGTTCACATAATACACGTTTTCTTAAAGATATTTTGAAACTTTTGAGGAGATTTGTTGATAGTGGTTTTAGAGAAGAAAGGTCAAAAGAATGATCTATCGCGCTATTTTCCCAAGTGAACCAGCACAAGGTATTTTCAGGCAGTTGATCTCCAAAGTTGACTCCATTTCCTTTTGTTCGTATTTTGCTTATGCTAATCTTATCAGCACAATATTGTACATTGAAGTGAATTGTAATTAAATTCATACTTGGAGAAATTGAAAGTAAGAAAATTTCCTCCGTCACTTGGTTCGATTTAAAATCACGTGTAGTGACAATCTCTCCATTTACTTCAATTTCAAGAGAACGTGAGAGAGCAGAGAAGTCGCTTGAAGAAAAGGAAATTGTAAAATTCAATTTTTCGAAATTAAGTGTGTTATTAAGTACTGTTAGAACACTTCTTGTCCTCAGCGAAAATGCACTTCCTTTAAATTCTAACCAATCTGGTACTGCTGGAAGAAGAATTGAATTTTCTGTTAGAAGTGGTGGAGTAATCTTTTCTACTTGTGTAGAGCTGTGTATTATAAAAGACCCAGATTCGTGTTGATAATCTGTTTGAGCCTCACAAATAATAGTTATACCGATATTACCCTCAAACTCATCAGGAAAACTGAATGCTTGTGTTTTGTTGTGCAATTGATTATCTTGAAACGTCGTTTCAATTTCAAAAGTTATTTCTGTTTGATCAAAGATGAACATTACCTTTATTCCCTCACTATTGCTACTATAGTCCACTGTTTCGAAAAAGAG
>BPTK01000067.1 GCA_023705905.1 Candidatus Heimdallarchaeota archaeon | reverse complement strand
AAATCTGTAGCAGCCACTCCCATGGAGAGTTCGATGAGGATAAGGCGTTTAGTTTTACCTAACCGCTCCACTAGTTCTTCTAAATTGTCTGTGGCATCTATCACTCATACCACCGGATTCGGCAAAAACCCTTTAAATTAATAGTATAAAAATTATCCGTAATTTTCTAATGGTATTCTGATGATTCTATTATCCATATACGAGTAACGTCGTTTCCCTCAACAATACCTTTAATAGAAACCGCAAAAGTATGTTTTCAAATGGTTCACAAAGTATGTTTTAGTGTGTTTGATGACACTGTAGGAACCAGAGCAGTACACTATGAGAATCTAACAGAAGAAGAGGCTCAAAAAGTTTCTATAAGAATGCTTATGGGTGCAGCTGCTACAGATTTCCTAAGAGAATCAAGTGCCGTTATGCCTTTACATGACGTAGGGGGAGTTGCTTATTCGTTCTTTTTTGGTATCCCCTGCAAAAGTAAACGCTCTCCTATTACTATGGCTTGTTTAACTTATATAATTCCTGAAGAATTACAATCACAACTGTATACAAAAGTTCCGGTTTTTAACTATAACAGCTCAAATGTTTCTAAACAAATAGCTGGTTTGTTACTTTACGAACCAGGGTACGAGATGGATGATGACCTAAGAGCAAGAATCACAAAATGGGGAAGCAACATCAAATCTGTTCTTGAATCAAAGCAAGATGATGGTTCTGGTGTTCAAACAATTGAGATTGATAGAAAAACAGCGTCACCTTACTTCTTTATGAGATTGGTGAGTAAGGGGCAAGATAGAGTAGTTCATTCCCTTGTTAACGGAAAACCTATAGCCGTTGTTTGTTCAACTGAAATGGTCAAACCATTCTTATCTTCATTACAAGCCTTTCAACCAAGGAGAGAACTTTTAGTATCCTTATTCCCAGCTAACTATGTACAACCTGATCAATTCGATGTTTTGTTCACCACCCCTGATTTAATTTCAAATTATCCTAATAGTGTAATATGTGACTTAACCGTTGGTAAAGCTAAAGGGGGAGAAGAAAGTGATTTTAGCAAAGAAATACTCAGTAAATTGCAAGAAGATGTTGAAGCAGGTGGACATGATCATAAGAATATCATTGAGTCATCTATACTCAAATTAGAAGTAGAGGTTATTAAGATCATAAGATATTCTGGTACAAGCGTTATTTCTCAGTATTATGCACTTACTACAAATCCAAAGCAACAATTTTCTAGATTAGGAGAATCTGAAATCGATATGGCTTTTCAGATTGCCTACACAAGGTATCCTGAATATGCTTCAAAAATAGATAATCTATACCAGGATGTCACTGGAAAGAAAAGAAAGTTTGGTATTTAGCTAAACGATGAAACTAATAAAGAGCTTTTATGTTTTTTCTATTTTTTTCTATTCTCTAAAAGATACTTTGATTCATTCACACATTACTTTTTTATGCTAAAGTGAGATTCATTAGTAATGAGTATCGATTCCATTACAGATAGTTTATTAGAACTGGAACCAAAAATTGTTGCTATTGTAGGAGCAGGAATATCCAAAGCTTCTGGAATGCCCACTTTCAGAGGGGAGGACGGTCTTTGGAATCAATATCATGCTCAAGATTTAGCTACACCCTACGCCTTTAACAACGATCCAAATTTAGTATGGGAGTGGTATCGAGCTCGTATGAGAATATTGTTGGGAGCGAAACCAAATCCAGCACACGAAGCCTTAACAAAACTGGAAGAGGCAGGACTTTTGATAGGTGTTATTACGCAAAATGTAGACGGGTTACATGAAATAGCGAATACCAAAAAAATAGTGGAAGTGCATGGCAGAATAAGGCATGCTCGATGCCAAGTTTGTGATTACATTCAAAGATGGGACAACAAAGAATTTGCAGAACAGAAAGATATCATTCCCAAATGCCCAAAATGTAAAGATAACTTGCTTCGACCTGATGTTGTCTGGTTTGGAGAACCTTTAGATCAAACAAAATGGCAAGAAGCAGTACAATGGGTTGATCAAGCAAATATTATGCTGATTATTGGTACATCTGGAGTTGTTCATCCTGTTGCATCATTGCCGTGGTTTGCAAAGAAAAATGATGCATTTCTTCTTGAATTTAACATAGAAGAAACACCACTTACAGCTATTTCAAATCACTCTTTCTTTGGGCCTTGTGAAAAAATATTACCAGAATTCTCTGATGAGTTGATCAAGAAATGTATTAGTAGGGATAAAAAAAATGACTGATAGTTCGATAAAAAGAGTAGAAATTATTGTTAGGGGCATAGTTCAAGGTGTCTTTTTCAGAACATCAACTAGAGATTTTGCTGTTAAATTAAATATAACGGGTACAGTAAAAAATCTTAGAGATGGTACTGTAGAAATTATAGCCGAAGGTAAAGAAGAGAAATTATTTGAACTCATTGGATATGCAAAAAGAGGTCCCCCTTCAGCAAAAGTTTACGATGTCGATGTTAGATGGAAAGCACCACTAGGAAAACTAAATGGGTTCAAAGTAACATATTAGTCCGAACCCAATATTCAAAAAGCAAAGAATGATAGATTATGAGACGAAAAAAATGACAGAAAATATTGAACGTATTATCAGAAAGAGAATTATTGAATTAGGTCTAAAGGACACAGAATTGGTTCATTTTGGTTCAATTGCAAAGTTACCTACACAACACGGCGAGTTTGATATTATCGGTTTTCTAAGTTTGAGAGACATGAAAGATCATACCATTATCATAAAAGGAAATCCCATAGGAAAAGAAAATGTTCCTCTACGAATTCACTCTGAATGCCTAACAGGTGATGCTTTCACATCATTGAGATGCGATTGCAGGGAACAGTTAGAATTTGCTATGGATTATATTGCAAAAGAGGAATATGGTTTTCTTTTATATTTACGACAAGAAGGAAGAGGGATAGGGCTATTTAACAAATTGAAGACTTACACATTGCAAGAAATGGGATACGATACTAATGAAGCTAATGAATTACTAGGATTCAATAAGGATGAGAGGTCCTATTTAGTAGCCATTGATGCGTTAAAAGCATTAAAAATACAATCTGTTAAATTGATGACCAATAATCCTAAAAAAGTTGCTGGACTCTGTGATGCAGGGATTGATGTTACAGATAGAGTACAAATAGCAATCAAACCGAATGTTTACAATTTGAAATATCTAAATACAAAATCAGATGACGGGCATCTGATGGGGGCAGGAGATCTATATTGTCAAGACGAGAGTGAAGAAGGAATTGAGAAATAATCTCATTCCCAGAAATTTTTATTCTTCAATGTCTTCTAAATCTTGAAAATCATCTGACTCTTTTTCTGCTTCAACTTGTTCTTCTTCTGTAATTTCAGTTTGATCAGTTTCAGCTTGCTCTGCTTCATCTGCCACATCTTCTTCAGATTTTCTCATTAATTCGTCTAGCTTTTTTCTATCTTCCTCAGACATAGCATCCATTGCCTCTTGATTTCTTTTAATCATATTTCCTAGAATTAGAGAATAGATTAATGGAAGTATAGAACTAGTCGATGTAAGTGCTGAAAATTGGTTCTGTGCTTTTAATCTTGCTTCTGCTAAAGATTCTTTTGACATATTCCCGGAACCTAATCCAGGTGATTCTGTATCTACAAGATAGAACTTTTCACCGTTGTAAGCTAAAGGATAAGCTGCACAGTGTAAAGGCATTGAGCTGTATAAATTGCAAATTTTATTCTCAAAATCATATAATGGACAACCAGATGGATTGGGATCTTCACCTTCAACAGGTGCTTTCTTAAGAAACATTCTTACATATAAGGGCGGAGTTTCTTCCAGTTTAATAAATGGTAGGACATAATTGATAGAACCATCTTTAATCCATCGCTGAAGATCTTCTAAATAAAAGGGTATTTCAGACCATTTCTCACAGCATTTGCCACATTTAGTGCAATTGTGTACGTATTTTTGTGTTGTTTTTACTGGCTTTTCTTCAGCCACTTCTTCTTCTGCAGGTTTTTCTTCAGCCACTTCTTCTTCTGCAGGTTTTTCTTCAGCCACTTCTTCTTCTGCAGGTTTTTCTTCAACCACTTCTTCTGCAGGTTTCTCTTCAACCACTTCTTCTTCTACGAGGGGGGTTTCTTGAGCATTTTCTTCCTTTTTATTTTTCTCGCTCATACTATCACTTAGCCAAGTAAAAAATATGATAAAAAAAACTTTTCTCTATTAGCTTTAAATCAAAAGTGATTAATCACCATAGATCTCTCGCTTTATTGTTTCAAAAATACCATCAATAACCTCGTACATGTCTTCAGATTCATCAATTGCAGAAATTGCTTCCCAATAATGGCCGCTCTTTGGATATCTTTCTTTAAGATGGTTCCATGCAGTTTGATATTGATCGCGTAATAATTGATCAGCTTTTCCTTTGCTGTAGTCAAGCAAATCTATTTTATTAACAACTAAGAAAAAGATGGCTTTCTCTTTTCTAGCTTTCCTCTCAGCCTTAACAACATCATCATCAAGTGTCATTAAGAAATAATTTGAAACTTGTGTGAGAGCATCAATTTGAATCTTCGCATCTTGAGTGGGATCTATAAGGAAGATAATTCCATGTGTTTTGTAGTCAACTAAAGCTTTCTTCCAATAGGGCCACAGACTCATATCTCCTGGGCAATCAACTGCTAACACCTTATAGCTACGATATTTTTCAAGACTAAAAGCTGATTTGTATGACTGGCTCTTTAACCGGATAGTTTTTTGATGAACCTCTATATTGGTTGTAGGGCTAATATCTTCTACAGATTCTCCTTTAAGCCGTTTAATCAAAGTACTTTTTCCCACACCGGTATTTCCCATAATTGTAACTGATAAATCTCTTGACAACATTTTCAACAGATAGAAATATTCCTTTTTAACTCTTTAATATTTCTCTAATCCTAGTACAAATTTGTACTAATTTATGGTATCATCAAGCAATTAAAATAACAAAAATTTCAAGAACATAACACTTTTTGACAAAATTGGCAAGTAATCTCAAGTTTGCACATACGAAAAATAGTAAGTAGCGACAAAAATAACATAGTAAGAAGACGTCATTCCTTTATATATGAGAACGTTAGAATGAGAATTAGCAAAATGCCTCACAAGTGGGAAATACTCGACAAAAGCGGAATATCGTGTCGTTTGAACAAACCTTATAAGAGGCTAATATTTGTCTCCTCAATCTGAAATTAATTAATTAATGGTTTGCGGGATTCATTGATGAACTATAGTTTTGATCGGAAAAAGAAAAAAGCAGAATGGCCTGCTTTTGTAGATATTGAAGAATGGAAGATAGTTGCACCTCAGATTCACATTATTTCCTCTAGATGTAAAGAGTGTAGTTGGTGCATAGAATTTTGTCCAGAGGAGATACTAGAAATATCCGATAAAATCAACGAAAAAGGATATCACCCCCCTAGACTTATTGAAGGGAAAACATTTGAGAACTGTGCAGAATGCCACTTCTGTGAACTAATATGTCCTGAATTTGCTATATTTGTCAAAAAACCTGCCGAAGAGGAGGAAATAATAGTTGAGTGATAATAAAGAAAATACACCAATGGTTAATACTGGGGAATACTTCACCAGTGGAAATTTAGCAGTAGCTGAAGGATCACTTGCTGCAGGATGCAAGTTTTTTGGTGGGTATCCCATTACTCCTAGTTCTGAAGTTGCAGAACATATGTCCATCAAATTACCCCAAATTAAAGGGCACTTTGTTCAATTTGAAGATGAAATTGCTTCAATAGCTTCAATTCTTGGGGCTAGTTGGGGTGGCTGGAAATCAATGACCGCTACGTCTGGGCCAGGTTATTCCTTAATGTTGGAAAACATTGGATTAGGAATTATGACCGAAACACCTTGCGTTATAGTTAATGTTCAACGTGGTGGACCATCTACCGGATTACCAACCTTAGTAGGTCAACAAGATATTCAACAAGCAAGATGGGGAAGTCATGGAGATTATGAAATTATTGCACTATCACCCAATAGTGTGCAAGAATGTTTTGATCTTGCTATAGCAGCATTTAATCTAGCGGAAGAATACCGAGTTCCTGTAACAATATTAATGGATGAAACAATAGGTCACATGAGTGAAAAACTTGTTATTCCAGATAAAGAAGAAATTGAAATTGTCAACAGGAAGAAACCAACTGACGAAGCTAAAGATCATCTACCCTATAAAGCAGACGAAGACTTGATACCTCCAATGGCTGTTGCGGGTGAGGGTTACAATGTAATCACAACAGGTTTGACTCATGATGAAAGAGGATATCCTGTTCTTGATGCTGACACACAAAAAGTTCTGATTACAAGACTTCTAGATAAAATTAGAAAAAACAAAGATAAAATAATCAAGCTTGAAGAGTACATGCTTGATGATGCTGAATTTGTGATTATCTCTTTCGGTATAAGTTCAAGAGCCGCTAAAGGCGCAGTTAATCTTGCTAGGAAAAAAGGTCTAAAAGCTGGTTATTTGAGGTTAATTACTATTTGGCCATTTCCAGATGAAAAAATTGCTCAATTATCCGAAAAAGTCAAAGCTATTTTCATAACAGAAATAAACTCAGGACAAGTGACTCGAGAAGTTCAACGTGCTGTTGAAGGAAAATCAAAAGTTCATGGTTTATTCAAACTAGGTGGGGCAATTCATACACCCACAGAAATTGTAGAAGAGATAGAGAGGCGAATAAAATGACCGAAGAAGAAATTGGTTTGATAGAAGCAGAAGAACATCCACTTGATGGTTACCTAAGAAAAGGGAGAATACCTCATATTTGGTGTCCCGGATGTAGTTTGGGTTCAGTCACAACAGTGATTATTGAGGCGATAAAAGAGTCAGGTATCGACCCAAAAAATATATCTGTCATTTCAGGAATTGGTTGCACAGGTCGGACAGCAGGATATTTGAATTTCGATTCTTTCCACACAACACATGGGAGAGCAATACCCTTTGCTATTGGTCTTGGTTTAACTGATCCTAATAGAAAGATAATAATTATCTCAGGTGATGGAGATCTCGCTTCAATTGGTGGAAATCACTTGATACACGCCGCAAGAAGAAATGCAGACATTACAGTTATTTGTGTGAATAATTTTCAATATGGTATGACAGGAGGACAAGTCGGTCCAACTTCATACAAAGGTCAAGTTCAGACTACAGCACCCTATGGTAACATGGAAGAACCTTTCAATTTACCGGAACTCGTAAAATCATGTGGGGCCACTTATGTTGCAAGATGGACAGCCTTAGATGTTAGACGAGTGAAAGAATCTTTTGTTGAAGCGATAAATCACAAAGGATTCTCTTTTGTTGAGGTTTTAGGCTCATGCCCAACAACATATGGTAGAAGAAACCAATTAAGAGAAGGGATAGCAATATTAGAAAATTTCAAGGAACGAGCAGTTATTGAACACGGAATAGATACAGAAAAGGTCGCAATCAGCAAAGAAGGACCAATCATCGTAGGTAAGTTTGTAGATATCCATGATAAACCAACTTTGACAGACAATATGCTTAGTATTCAAAGAATGTCGACAGCATCTAAAGATAAGGGGGCATAAAAATGAGTGACAGAATAGAAATTCGTTTTGCTGGATTTGGTGGACAAGGAATTGCTCTTATGGGAAGACTTGTTGGAGAAGTAATTAGTCTTCACGAAAAAGGCAAGCATTCAGTCATGACACAAAGTTATGGTCCAGAAAGCAGAGGAGGAGCAAGTAGTTGTGATGTTGTTATCGACACTCAAATTATTGATTATCCTAAAGCAACAGAGTTTGATTACTTTGTTGTAATGTCTGAAGAAGCTTATCACAAATATATCCCCCGTTTGAAAGAAGGTGGAATTATCTTTGTTGAGGAAAACCTTGTCACTTTAGACGACCAGTCAAAGAAAGCTAGTAAAATTTACAAAATCCCCGCAACCGAAATAGCAGAAACACTTGGAAGTCGTTTATATGCTAATATAGCTATGTTAGGCTTTGTATGTGCTAATACAGATCTTTTCTCTGATGAAGATTTTATTACTGTCATGAAAGCGAAAGTGCGAGCAAGATTTATTGAGAAAAATCTTGTTGCTTTTGAAAAAGGAAAGAATCACAAATGATTATTCAAAAATACATGGAATTAGGCGTATAACGATGGAAGATTTCGAGCCTAATATAATTGGTTTCCTTTGCAATTGGTGCAGCTATGCCGGCAGCGACTTAGCAGGTACTAGCAGAATTCAATATGCTCCCAATGTCAAAGTTATTCGGGTTATGTGCTCAGGAAGAGTTAACCCAATGTTTGTTGTTAACGCATTACAACAGGGCGCTGATGGAGTTTTGATTGGTGGATGTCACCCCGGTGATTGTCATTATCAACACGGAAACTTTCTTGCACGAAGAAGAATATCTGTTATGAAAAAACTTCTTGAATTTATGGGAATTAATCCTGAGAGGCTTAAGATGACTTGGGTTTCTGCTGCAGAAGGAAGAAAATTTGCCGATGTTGTGAATGAAGTAACTGAAGAAATCAGAAAATTAGGACCTAACACTAAAATTAGGAGGAAGAACGAATGGTAGATCAGAAAGAGCTTGTTAAAGTTGCCAAAGAAACACTTGCAAGAAAAGATGTTAAGTATATCATTGGCTATAAAAAAGGTTCTTACGGATTTCAGACAAGTGCTGCATTTGCCTATACTCCTAAAGATGTAGAAGAATTTATTTTTACTCCTCTATGTAATAAAAATCTAGCAAAATACCCTCTTAAGGAAGAAAAACTACCTCTGAAAAGAGGAGAAGAAGAAGACAAAAGAAAAATAGGTCTCATTGTAAAAGGATGCGATTCAAGAGCCATATCTCAGGTTATTCAGGAAAATGGAATGAAAAGAGAAGAGGTTGTATTGATAGGTATTCCATGCCCAGGTGTAATTGATCAAAAAGTGATTGAGAAGAGATTTCCCAACCAATCAGAAATTACTGAAGTAACCGAAATTGATGATGATTATGTTTTTACAATTGACGGCAAAGAGCAAAAAATTCCAAAGCAAGAACTCTTAGCTGAAGTCTGTAAAACTTGCGAGTATCCAAATCCTGTATTATATGATATTATTATCGGAGAAGAAGTTGAAGTTAATCCCAAGGCAGAATACGAAGGTATTAAAGAACTGGAAGATGCACCCTTAGAAAATAGATGGGAATATTGGGAAGAACAATTTCAAAGATGTATCCGTTGTTATGCTTGTAGAGAGGCATGTCCCTTGTGCTACTGTAGTACATGTATGGCTGACTTGCTTGAACCTCAGTGGATTAGACGTTCCGTCAATATTTCTGAAAATACAGCATGGAATATAATGCGAGCTTTTCATCTTGCTGGAAGATGTATTAGTTGTGGAGCATGCGAAAATGCGTGCCCAATGGATATCCCATTGATGGAATTGAACAAAAAATTAGGGAAAGAAGTAAAAGAAATGTTTGACTATGCGCCAGGTTTGGATATAGAAGCAAAACCATTGCTTGGTAGCTTCAATCCTGATGATCCCGAAGAATTCATAAAGTGAAGTGAAGAAATGGAAAGTCTAGTAATATCAAAAGAAAATTTCCCTGAATTGATTAATACTATAATTAAAAGCTACAGATTATTTGCTCCAACTGAGGAGAAGGGTTTTTCAGGTTTTAATATTATAAAAGATTATTTAGAGATGGATCTATCTTATCTAAATTCTAGAATGCCCCCCAAGGCAATATTATTTAATCAAACTGAAACGCTCTTTCTGATGGAACCTGGTGCAAAGGGGAGCATCAAATCTAAAGCAATTAGTAACGAAAAATCAGCAATATTTGCAATTAGACCTTGTGATGCTAAAGGCTTTAGAATCATTGATCCTGTGTTTCTTGGCGATGTTATTGATCCTTTGTATAAGGCTAATCGAGACAATAGTGTTCTAATTGGACTAAGTTGTAATCAACCTGATTCTAGTTGTTTTTGTACTTCATTTGGTGATAGCCCTGCTTCTGGAAAATATGTTGACATTCTATTTACAGATATAGAAGAGAACTATTTAGTTGAAGTTATGACTGAAAAAGGGAAAAATTTTGTTAACAATTTTGGCAGATTTTTCACACCAGCTCCTCCTAAAGAAATAGAAGCTAAGAATGCCAAAGAGAAAGAAGCAATTAAATTAATAAAACGAAATTTGAAAGTAGAAGGCATAGAAGAAAAAATGGATAAGATGTTTAATCATCCAATTTGGGAGGAATATGCCAAAAAATGCATAGGGTGTGGAACTTGTACATATCTATGCCCGACTTGCCACTGCTTTGATGTTGTAGACGAGAGTACTCTAGATAAAGGAGCTAGAGTTCGTACCTGGGACGCATGTATGTTTCCAGAATATACCATGCATACTTCAGGACATAATCCTCGCCCAGCAAGGATGCATAGATTGAGAAATAGGTTTTATCACAAATACAGTTACTTCCCAAAAAATTCTGATGTTATCGCTTGTACAGGATGTGGTAGGTGTATAAGATATTGTCCCGTAAATATTGATATTATTGAATTAATGAACCGAGTAAGTGAGATGGAACTATGACAGAAAATCCTTACCAACCTTCGTTGGCTACAATTGAAAAGATAAAAGTTGAAGTTACTGGTGAAAGAGCGATAAAGACATTCAAATTAGTATTTCAGGATAAAGAAATCCAAGAAAAGTTCAATTTTGTTCCTGGTCAATGTGTCATGATCAGTCTACTAGGCAAAGGTGAAAGCATGTTCGCTATTTCATCCTCACCTACAGAAAAAGATTATCTTGAAGTAAGTGTAATGAAACATGGAAAGAATACCTCGGCTTTGCACGAAACAGAAGAGGGTGACACAGTTGGAGTAAGAGGGCCTTATGGGAATCATTTTGATGTAGAAGGATGGAAAAATAAGAACATCGTTTTTATAGGAGGAGGAATCGGAATGGCACCATTAAGATCCGTAGTCAACTATACTATTAATGCTCAAAAAAGAAATCAATATGGTAATCTAGATATTATTTATGGGGCAAGAACATCAAATGATTTGTGTTTCAAGGATGAATTTACAGAGCTACAAAAACGCGATGACGTAAATGTACATCTCTCTATAGATGTGGTAGAAGAAGGATGGGAACACTTTGTAGGATTTGTTCCTTCTAATTTGCTCAAAGTCAAACCCCCCACAAAAGATACAATTGCCATCACATGTGGCCCCCCAATAATGATTAAATTTGTTATACAAAACTTACTAGAATTAGGATTCAAAGACGAGCAAATATTTACAACTCTAGAAATGAGAATGAAGTGCGGAGTTGGAATTTGTGGAAGATGTAATATAGGTAATCTTTATGTTTGCAAAGATGGTCCAGTATTCTCAAATGCTCAATTAAAAAATCTTGAAGGAGATATGTAAAGGTCGTGAAACTATGCGAATAGGTGTTTATGTTTGTGAGTGCGGAAAGAATATTTCTGCAACTGTAGACGTTGAAAGGGTTGTAGATTATGCTAAATCTCTTCCTAATGTAGCTGCTAGTCGTGTCTACAAGTACATGTGTGCTGATCCAGGTCAAGAACTTATTAAGAAGGATATCGAAGAACTGAAGCTAGATAAGGTCATAGTTGCAGCGTGTTCTCCCAGAATGCATGAGCCTACTTTTAGAGCTGTGATAGAGGATAAAGGATTAAATCCGTATACACTAGAAATAGTCAATATACGCGAACAAGTTTCATGGGTCCATGATGATAAAAAGAAAGGAACCAAAAAAGCACAATCATTAGTAAAGAGTTCTGTTATGCGTTCTGCTCTAATGGAACCTTTGGATAGGAAGAAAGTTGGAGTTACTCATAAAGCACTTGTAATTGGAGCAGGAATTGCTGGAATCCAAGCGGCATTAGATATCGCAGGATCAGGTTATCAAGTAACACTTGTTGAAAAGAGTTCATCCATTGGTGGAAAAATGGCACAACTAGACAAAACTTTTCCAACATTAGATTGTTCTGCTTGTATTCTTAGTCCTAAGATGGTTGATGTAGGACGCAATCCTAACATTACTCTAATTGCCAATGCTGAAGTGGAACAAGTTGACGGTTATGTAGGTAATTTCAAAGTCAAAATAAAGAAAAAACCACGTTATGTAATTGAAGATAAATGTACAATGTGTGATGATTGTGTTCCTGTTTGTCCGGTTATTGTCCATGATGAGTACAATGAAAACTTATCACCACGTAAAGCGATATATATTGCGTTTCCTCAAGCTATTCCCGCATCATATATTATTAATCCTGATGATTGTTTAGGTATTGACCCTCTCATTTGCTCTAAGTGTAAAGATGTTTGTGGTCCAGAAGCTATTGATTTTGACATGAAACCAGAAATCATTGATGATGAATTTGGAGCCATTGTAGTTGCAACTGGATTTGAAACATATGCAATAGAAAATCTTGGAGAATATGGGGCGGGTAACATACCTGATGTAATTACAGGTTTAGAGTTTGAGAGATTGATATCCCCAGGTGGTCCATCAACAGGAGATATAAGAAGACCTTCTGATGGAAAATTGGTGAAAAAGGTTGTTTTCATTCACTGTGCCGGTTCCAGAGATCCAGCAAAGCACCTACCATATTGCTCTAAAATATGCTGTATGTATTCCACTAAACAAGCGTTGATGTTTAAACATGAAGTACGTGATGGAACGGCTGTCAATTTCTATATTGATATACGAACCGGTGGTAAAGATTACGAAGAATTTTATCAAAGAGCTGCAGAAGAAGCCAAAGTTGTTTACATAAGAGGAAAAGTTTCTGAACTAATACAAGATGGGAATGAGATTTTGGTGAAAGGTGTAAATACACTAACTGCCGAAACTGTTGAATTGCACGCTGATTTAGTTGTGCTTGCTACAGGTATTATTCCAAGTCAAGGAACAAAAGATATCGCGAGTGTATTAAGACTCTCTCTTGGCATTAACGGATTCATCAAAGAAGCTCATCCAAAACTAAAACCAGTTGAGACTTCCATTACTGGTGTGTTCGTTGCTGGGTGTGCAACTGGACCAAAAGATATTCCTGAAACAGTGTCACAAGCAGGCAGAGCAGCAGTACGAGCATGTAATATTATTGCTCAAGATGAGATAGAAGTTGAAGCAACTATTGCTCATGTTGATGAGATATTATGCAGAGGTTGTGGTATTTGTGTGGAAACATGTCCATATAGTGCAATTACTATGATAGACACCAAAAGATTTGGAAACACCTACAAAGTTGCATCTGTCAATGAAGCACTTTGTAAGGGATGTGGTTCATGTGCAGCCGCATGTTTGAATGGTGCCATCAACCAATTTGGTTTCGAAGACAAGCAAATACTTGCGATGATACAAGCTTTAGGAGAAGAATAGAGGCGATAAAAATGTCTTATGATTATATAGAATTCGGACAAACTGAAAAAGAGTTCACTTCAAAGATAGAAGAAATATCTGGGCAGAATATTTTTAGCTGTTATCAATGCGGAAAATGTTCAGCTGGGTGTGCTTTCAGTAATCTTATGGAAAGAACAATAAATCAAACCATACAACTTGTTCAGTTAGGACAAAAGGATAAGGTTCTCGAATCAAATACTCATTGGGTATGTGCAAGTTGTATGACTTGTACAGTTCGATGTCCAAGAGAAATAGATGTCGCAGCTATTATGGAAGCTATACGCGAGTATACTTTACGTTATGAAGCAGAAACAATTGAGAGGCTAGACTTACCCGAAGATTTGTTGAAGAAGATTCCCAATATTGCATTAGTTGGGGGCTTCCGTAAGAAGTCAGAGTTATAAAAAGGTGAATAAATGAAAAATTCCTACTTTCCCGGATGTAATTTGAAAACTGATGCTAAAGGATTTGAGCAATCAGCAATTGCAGTGTCAAAAGCATTAGATGCAGAATTAGTAGAAATGCCTGAATGGAATTGTTGTGGAACAGTTCAAACCATGACAGCTGATAATTTGATGAGAAGAATTGCCCCAGTTAGAGTGCTTTCTAGAGCATCAAAACATGTGAAGGAACTAGAAGGTTCTCAGAACAGTGTTACAACATTATGTTCAATGTGTAATTCTACATTAAAAATAGTTAATGCAGAAGTAAAAGAAAATCCGAATGATCTTGAGAAAATCAATTTTCAACTAGAAAACGATGATTTAGTTTACGAAGGAGATGTGCAAGTAAAACATTTTCTTGAAATTCTCAGAGATGATGTTGGTTACGAAAATATTGCAAAAAAGGTAACTAACCCACTTGAAGGGATGAAAATAGCTTCGTACTATGGCTGTATGCTATTACATCCAGATAAAGCAAAGATAGATGACGAGGAAATGCCAACAGTGATGGAAAGTATCGTTCTATCATTAGGAGCTGAAGTTGTGGATTGGCCTTACTTCAAACAATGTTGCGGTTCCTATCATATTGTAGATAGAGATGACATAGTAAATTCTCAAGTTGCGAAAATTATCAGAAATGCAAAGAAGACAGGTGCAAATGCCTTGATTGTAGCATGTCCTTTGTGTGCATATAATCTAGATAATCAACAATTAGAATTAGAAAAACAAGGTGTAGAAAAAGATCCCATACCCATTTTTTACTTTACACAACTGATGGCTATAGCAATGGGATTACCACAAAAAGTAAATCATTTTGAAGATAATCACATAAATCCAAAACCCTTACTTACAGAGTTAGGACTAATAGAGGAAAAGAAATAGAGGGTTAAAAATGGCAAAAACAGAATTGAAAACAAAAGCAGAAAATAAAACCCAAATGGTAAAAATATACATTATGGGGAGCATGTATGAAGTTCCTTCATCGTTAACCATAATGAAAGCAATAGAGTATGCGGGTTTCAAGCTAACAAGAGGCAGCGGATGTCGTGCTGGCTTTTGTGGAGCGTGTGCTACCGTATATCGTAAGGAAGGAGATTTCAGGATATATACCGCTTTAGCTTGCCAAACTCAAGTTGAAGAAGGAATGTATCTTGCACAAATGCCCTTCGTTCCAGCAAATAAAGCAAAATATGATATGGAGACTCTTGATCCTATAGTAGGTACAATGCTACAATACTATCCTGAAGTAGCACGATGCTTAAGCTGCAATGCTTGCTCAAGAGTATGCCCACAAGAAATTCAAGTAATGGATTATGTGCAATATAGTTTGCAAGGTCAATTTGATAAAGCAGCTGCTGTAAGTTTTGACTGTGTTCAATGTGGGTTATGTGCAATTCGTTGCCCTGCTGAAATCCCACAATATCATGTAGCTATGTTAGCAAGACGGCTTCATGGGAAACATAATATGAAGGCTCCAGAAACTCTTGAAAAGAGAGTAAAAGAGATTGAAGATGGTGAATATGAAGAAGGGTTCAAGGAACTTATGTCTCTTCCCAAGGATAAATTACGACATAAATACTATCATGAAAGAGACTTCATTGATCAGAAAAAGGCGTGATTATGATGATAAGAGGATATCCTGAAAATATGCGTAAGAGCATAGAAAATGTAAACAAAACTAGAGCGAAACGCTTGACAGAAACTAAAGCAGATTTAACTGAAGCAGAAAGAAAAGAAGTTCTTAATAATTATCATCCAGATTACAATCCGAAATTCAAAAGAGATCTAGCTTGGGGACCCAACAAAGGTGATAATATTCCAAATGAAGTAGCAGATGTAATTGAGGCTTACCCAGTAGTTAACCCTGATGACATTGATTTATCAAAAATCGATTATGATGTTGGTGTGTTAATAATAGGAGCTGGAGGAGCAGGTACTTCAGCAGCTTTATGGGCACTAAAAAAAGGAGTTCCAGCTGATAAAATTCTAATTGCCACTAAATTAAGATTGGGTGATTGTAACACTGTTATGGCACAAGGAGGCATTCAAGCTGCAGATCGACCTGAAGATTCTCCCCTCATCCATTACCTTGATGTTATAGGTGGAGGGCATTTCGATAATAAGCCTAAATTAGCCAAAGCTCTGGTAAATGATGCTCCAAAAATCATTAAATGGCACAAAGAACTAGGGATGATGTATGATCAAAACCCAGATGGAAGTTTCGTGGAAAATGCAGGTGGTGGAACATCTAGAAATAGAATGCATTGCTCAAAAGATTACACAGGAATGGAAATTTTCCGTGTCTTGAAAGATGAGGTTATCAATAAAGAGATACCAGTCGTAGAATTTTCTCCAGCTGTTGAACTCCTAACAGATGAAACAGGAAGAATTGTTGGAACTATTCTCTATAATATTGAAACTAAACAGTATTTCGTAGTTAAAGCAAAAGTAACAATTATGACAACAGGAGGTTTTGGTAGATTACATGTTGCTGGCTTTCCAACAACTAATCATTATGGAGCTACAGCTGATGGTATAGTAATGGCTTATCGTGCAGGAGCTAAACTACGAAATCTTGAATCCACACAATTCCACCCCACTGGAGCTGCTTTTCCAGAGCAAATGCTCGGGTTACTCATAACTGAAAAAGTAAGAAGTTTAGGAGGACAAGTATTAGGTTATGATGGAGAACAAATTTGTTATCCACTAGAACCAAGAGATGTTGAAGCTTCTTCTCTTATCAAATGCTGTGCATCCACAGACAATTATGTCGAAACACCTACAGGTATGAGAGGTGTATGGTTGGACAGTCCGTTAATAGAAGAACTAAAAGGAAAGGGTTCAGTAGAGAAAAATCTGAGTGCTATGTATCGAATGATGCAACGTTTCGATATCGATATATCCAAGGATCCTATTCTAGTTTATCCCACACTTCATTATCAAAATGGTGGAATTCTACATGATGAAAACTGCTATTCTTCTCTTAAAGGTCTGTTAGCCGCAGGAGAAATTTCTGGTGGAGTTCATGGAAAGAATCGTTTAATGGGTAATTCACTATTAGAAGTTAATGTATTTGGAAGACGAGCAGGAATAACTGCAGCTAAGGAATACAAAAAGAAAGGTGTAAAATCAGGAAAATTGTCTTTGGATCATGTCAAGAAGTCAGTAGAATCACTTGATGCATTAAAAATGAAAGAGATAAGACACTCACCAATGATCCTTCCTGAATATAGAAGTGAAGCAGTTAGAGACAGATTAGTTAAACTATACGAAGACTCCTGTTAATTTTTCTTCTTTTTTTCATTATTTTTATGTTTTTTCTTTCTTTAACTGGTTTGATTCTTTTCCAAAAATTGTGGAAGATTATTGCCTAGAAGTTTCTTATTTGTTTCTTTAATGAAAAATATTGCCAATACAAATGCTATTGCCCCGAAAGTTAAGGGAAACAGAGGAAGGGTTAACAAACCATCTGGTGATACATCTGCAATAAATGCACCAAGAAAAGCTCCAAGATACATAAAGATGGTATTTTCAAATTGTAATAAACTCATTCCTCTTGCTCTTTCTTTGGAAGTAGTAACATCTGACATAATAGCATTAGCTGTTGGAATCTTCATAGCATAAAGTGGATATGAATAAAAGATGAAAATAACTACCCAATAACTTGAAAATATGTACATGAACAAGAATATAATTGGGTAAGCTATAATTGATATCAATAAAACTGGTCGTCTTCCTTTCTTATCTAATACTCTTCCGATAAATAGTTGAAAACCCATACCTAGAAAAGTAGCTATTGTATTTGAAAATCCAATGAAATAATCTGACAGGCCTATTTCTTTGAGATATATAGAAGATAAAGTATTGAAAGAACCAAAACCAAAATCTAACACCGCCAAAACTATAATGAGAAATAAAACACTTCGTCGAATTAAGATCTGCCAATAACTTCCTGGTTTGTTTGTATGATTTCTGTTGCTTAGCTCTATCTTTTCTGATGAATTCTCTTCATTGTTTGGGATAAGAGTATCTGATGCATCTAACTCATCGTCTTCTTCAACACTTGATTTAGTTGGAGAGAACATAGTTACTATTCCTGTGATAAGAGCAAACCCTGCACCAAAGCTAAAACCACCAATAATTCCCAAATTAGTATAAATCAGACCAGATACACTACTTCCAATCATCCATCCAAGACTAGCAAAAAACATCTGAAAACTTGAAACTTCACCCCTTTTGTCTGGATGACAGATTGTTGTACTTAATGCATTATGCAAGATATAAAATACATTGTGAACTCCAAAAACACCTAAAATCAGAAGAATCTGCCAAGGGACTGTATTGAAAAATATTAACAAAATACATTGGGCCATAAGTAGCAATCTAGCAAAAAACATTATCTCTTTTCTTCGTCCAGTCTTATCTGAAAAATTACTAAATAATGAACTTCCTATTATCGAAACGAGCCCAGGGACAGCAAGTATTAAAGTTAGCATTAGAAGAGGATATTTGAATCCTGCTTCTTGTGTAATTAAATTTTCATTGAGCCATATACTAAAAAATATCCAATAACTGGAGATGGCTAGACTATCGAACATGTAAGCAAATAATAAAGGAAGCAAATTCCTTGGAGGTAAACGATTCTTTATTTTGCTTAAAAATACGGAACTCATTCGATAATCAACTTACAGAATTCAATCCGGATTTAAAGGTATAGATAAAATGGAATGGACGTTGGATAGTGCTACAAGTAATATTCAGTTTCTTTCAGCTGTTGTGTGAAAATCTAACTTATCTGCTAAAACGCCTACCCAATAGTCTACCTTTTGCTTTGTTAACTTTTCTTTAGATCGGAAGAGCGTCGTGTAGGGAAAGAGTGTAGATC
>BPTK01000066.1 GCA_023705905.1 Candidatus Heimdallarchaeota archaeon | reverse complement strand
ACCACCGAGATCTACACTCTTTCCCTACACGACGCTCTTCCGATCTAGATTTGTTTGTTTTTGCCGTTTCATTCCTCCTTCAAGAACTTTGGGAGAAAGTATTTTTTCGATTGACTTTGCTAACAAATATTTTCTATATTTTGGTTTAGGGGTTTTATTAAAGACTAAGGATAGATAAAAGGTAAGTGCATTTGGCATGATATTGTATGGATCAACTTCTTTATTACCCTGTAGAGCTTTGAAGGACAGACCTTTCTCTAACCATTCGACTAAACCTCCAGAGATCATTGAAAATGGAGGATTAAATGAAGTAAAGAGAGGGATGGAAGTGTAGATATTTGCCATGGAAATAAGCAAATCATGATACCCAAAACTTGAAGCGTTATTATATTTTTTAAATGTGAGCTCCTTCTCTTCAAACAGATACTGCATAGAGAAATAATAAAGAATTTGTTTGTTCAAACTGACCTTACTGAAATCTTCTGCTTGAAAGTCCTCCCCTTTTTGAAGAGCTGTTAAAACATCTGGATTGCTAAAAACTTCTGCTCTTTCTGTATCTTCTGCAACTTCCTTTATAGCTTCCTGATCTTCAGGATACATTTTCTCTAATATTTCATGTATCCAATAAATGATATAATTGTAAAGTGGGCTAGCCTTTCTAAGAACACTTCTCCAACCGAACCAAGCAGCTATTTTTTTACTTGTAATTTCACCTATTTTTGTAATATCTTCTTCCTTAACGTTACGAGTAGAGTAACGTAATGGGAAAATTGTTATAGGTTTCTTTTCATTAAACAATAAGTCTTCAATATTCCTAAGAATTGTAGTAAAAACTAATTCTAAATCAAGATGAGCATATCTCGAAAGAACCTTGGATTCTTTATAGTACTCTGGATAAAATGAAGCTTTTTTTAGAAAAGCGGGTTTCACTAGATTTTCTATAATAGGTTTGAAGAAATTCTTTCCATCTTCATCTAATTCTTCTATTAGAACGTCTTTTTTGGACAACTCTTTGATATAATATTCTATCAAATATGAACCGTATGATGTTCCTGACACTTCAGGATTATTAAGGTAAAATTCTACAGCTTTTACAGCTTCTTTGGAGTTCTTCTTGATTTTTGTTAAATCAAACTTATCAGTTAACTTGATTAATTCTTTATTTTTGTCTCTAGGAACAAGGTATTTTCCTTCTTTTTGGAAACCTAAAACTTTTCTTTTTTCTAAAAGACTTAAGGTAATTTGAGATTTTTGCAAAGTTCCTTTGAAGATAACTACATCCATATTAATTCCTCGTTATGAAGGTCTAAAATTACTGTGCTAATAAACCTTTATTTTTTTGTAAAATACCAATTATTAAAATGAGTAGGTGAGAACTGTGTTTGAGATTCATGAATAAAGAAGAGACCATAAAGTTCCTTCAAGATGATCGCAAGGAATTAGAAAAAGTTCTAGAAGAACTAGTTCCAGAAGATTTTGTCACATTTAGAGTGCTAGGTACATGGAAAATTAAAGATGTTATTGCACATCTTTCAGGATGGAATAATGAACTTAAGAGTTCTATTGATAAGTTATTGAATAATGAAGAATTATGGTTTGTCACAGAATCTGAAGACTATTTCAACAAAATCCAAGTAATGAAAAGAAAGTCTTTAACTGTTGAACAAGTTTTAGAAGAATGGGAAAGTTCTTTCAGAGATTTAATAGAGAAAATTGACAATCTTACAACGGAAGAATGGGAGTATACTTCTAAATTCAAATGGAAGAGTGGTGAACCTGTATCCATCAAATCTCTCTTTGGCTACAGGAAAAAAGGTAAAGGGCATGAAGGATATCATGCTCTTCTGATTGCAGAATATTTTGAAAGAGATTACTGTGGTTGTGAAATATACTGATTAAATGTAACATGGTGAATGTTTAAATTCTACAGTTTATCCTCGTTTTACCTATGATTCTTCGAGATTTTCTCTCTAAAAGAGGTAAACACATAGAAGATAATGTTGATTTGTCTGCAGGAACTTTAGCTTGGAATTTAAGATCAAAAAAGAAAGCAAACGAAATGGACGGATTCATTAATGCAACTATTGGGAGTGCGACTGAAGACGATGGAAAACTTATGGTGCTTCCAACTTTAGTTGAAGAATTGAGTAACTTAACCGGTGATCAAATTTTCAGTTATGCAAATATGAGAGGAGTAAATGAGTTTGTTCAAGCTTGGAAAAAAGACACAATTGATACTTATCCTACTTACCTTCAAGAAGGAGCTGAAACATTTTCCACACTGCCTATAACAGCTTGTGGGGGGTTAACAGGCGGGTTGATGATTTCTGCTCAAGTACTCTTTGACAAAGGAGATACAATACTTGCACCTAACTCTCGTTGGGGAAATATAGATAATGTCTTCTTCAAGAATTTACAATTGAAAGAATCTACCTATGAATTATTAGATAAAGAGGGGAATCTCAATTTTGACAATCTGATATCAAAAATTCAGAAAGCAGAGAAAGAGGAAAAGAAAATCGGAATATATCTGAATTTCCCAAATAATCCGTCTGGAATAAGCCCATCTTATGATGAAGTAAAGAAGTTTCAAGAAATAGTAGAGGAAATTTCTATACCAACTACCATATTTCTAGATGACGCTTATGAGGGATGCGCATATGAAGATTCAATAATTGAGCATTCACTCTACCCGTATTTAATAGGATTAAACGAAGATGTAGTTACGATTAAGGTTGATGGTGTTTCTAAAAGATATTTTGCTTATGGTGCAAGATTGGGATTAGTAACCGTTGGTTTAGGAGAAGAAATCTCTGATGAGGAGAAGATGAAGGTTAGAGAACTTATGGCAAAAGCTGCTAGAACTAATACTTCAAGTGCTCCTAAAGGCATTCAAGTTGCAATGAGTAATGTGTTAAATGATCCTGTCAAAAACAAAAAAATTCACGAAGAGAAAAAGAGAAACACTGGCATACTAGAAGATAGATATAATTTTATGAAGAAATTAATTGGAGAAAAAGAAAGTTCTGTTCTTCAACCTGTTGGATTTAACTCAGGATTCTTTGGTTATTTCCAAGTTAAAGGAAAACAACAAGCTACAGAAATTAGTCAAAAACTTCTAGATAAAGGTTTAGGAACAGTGCCTTTTGAAAATGCTAAGATTGGATTGAATGGTGTTAGAGTTGCTTTCTGTTCAATAAGTGAAAGGAACCTAGAAAATACTGTGGACATTATTTACTCATTATAATTTTTTTAAAAGAAAGAAAGAAAGGAAAAGAGATTTTACTTTAATGCTTCATCAGCTTTTCCTTTGAAAATTTTCCAAAGTTTCATCTTTTTAGCTTCGCCACTTTTGATTTTACGGAAGTTTTCTGCTTGTCGAGAAAGTACAACTAATGTTATTGCTACCATAGTTGCAAATGCAATCCATCCTATTTCAGACAATGGCGTTGTTGCGGGATTAAAATATGCTAGCATTGGAGAAACTATCCATGGCCAGAACAATAAAACTACTCCCATAACCACGAAAGTTACTAAGTATGTTATTGCACTATACATAATTGCAGATCCAAAAACAAAGTATACTAAAATCCAGATAGGGATGAACACGGGATTAAAGAAAGCTAGTGAACCAAGTGTAGAAGCAACGCCTTTTCCTCCAGGTCCCCACAGCCATATAGGCCAATTGTGTCCGAGAATTGCTGCAGGTCCAGCAAAAGCAATTACCCATGGATCAGCTTGGGAAAATGCAAAAGAAATCCAAATTGCAAGCCACATAGCAAAAAAGCCCTTTAGCATATCTAATATTGCTTCAATAATTCCAACTGTATAAGCTAACCCTTTTGGTTTTCCTTGCGATTGGAAAGCTCTAATAACATTACGTCCTCCAACATTTTTAGAACCTATAGTTCGAATATCTATTTTCAGCCACAATTTTACCACAAGCCAAGCAATAGGAATTGACCCTAGAAGATATCCAAGTGCTACAGCCCAAATGACATCAGTAGTTATCATATTAAATTTTCTTCTTTAACTTCTTTAAAAACTTTGTTCGATAGAAAGATAACACTCTATGAAACATATTTGGGGTTAAAGTTCTACAATTTTTTGTTTTTTGGAAAATTTATCCATTGAACTTCATTCATCATAGTTTTCACGTCTAATCTTGATGATTTTTGTCCAGTTAACTTGCCTTGCATCTGAATTAACAGCCATTCTATTGTCCCTACAAAATTCAGTTTACTCCACACCCAGACAAGAAGTTCATAGAATAACAAAACAACAAAAGATACAAGCAAAACCCATGGAATTCCTTCCTCACCTGTAAAAATTCCATCTTTCATAACATTGTATTCTGTGAAACTATTCAAAATTAATGAAAGGAAATATCTTGGCACATAGAAAAACAGATCTGCCATGAAGACTGTTAATGAAACCATTGACCATAACCGAAAGAATTTCACCACTTTTCGATTAGCAAAAATTTTCCCTCTTCCTCTAAATTCTACTAAGCCTAGAAAAACCATTAGGACAATTGTTTGTCCTCCAAGATGTACGAGATATGTTGGAATTGCAGGTGGTGTTTCTACGAATGTAATGGGAACCCCAAAAACACCTAACAAAACACCTGTTAAGATACATGTTAAACCAGCGATACTTCCCCACAATGGAAAGAGCTTTCTTTGGTTTGGTTTAGCAAGAGAAATACCAATCATTGATCCTGCGAATGTAGTTGCTAAAAATGGGAATAAGGGTTGATTTTCTCCAGTTAAAATAGTTAATATCCAAACTGGAAAAGAAGCATTGGCTACAGCTAGATGGTGGTTTGGCCACCCATCGCGTCCCCAATGCTCAATATAAGGAGATAAATTCGCCCAATTAATCGTATCCCAATCAGAGTATATTGATTGTGCAAAAATCTGAAGGAAGGGTGTTATAACCAGTACAACTACTATTAATAAACCATAGATTATCATGTTTCTAACATACTTTTCATACCCCTCTCTTAACATAAGTAAATAGTGTATAAATCCATTAATTATCATTGCCCAACCGATGATTTGAAGAGGTTTCATTTCAAAGAGGGAGCTCCAAAAAGGATAGAAATTAGTCCAATCTCCAGATCTAAAAGAGTGTCCAATATATCCCCAGTAGAATACGGCTTCCTTTATGTAACCAAAGATTAGAATAAAAACACCTGTTACTATTTGTTTTGTTAAAATTACATGCTTTTTCTTTGTAGAAACAGCTTTACGTGTCATCACATAGGCATTAACTGTTCCTGAGATCAATATGAAGAAAGCAACCCAAAGACCGAAATATCCTAAAATGCCTGCTATGATAAGAGGGGGAATGGGGAAATCAAAAACAAGAGTATAGTCTTCTATGATCCAAGTATAGTCGTAGAGATACTGAAAGGAATGAATGAAAATAACTGCAAAAATCGCAACACCTCTTAAGAAATCTAATGTAGCTATTCTCTTCATTTTTTTTGGTTGATCTTCCTCCGTTTCATCTCTCAATTCAATACTTGTCACAGTAAACCCAGCTAAGAAATTCAATATTACATTCAATTTGCTCATTATTAAGTATTTCAGAAATAAAATTATGGTTGAAAATAAAACTTAAAACTGCATAAAAGTATCGCAAAATATGGATTATAGAGAGATTTCCACAAAAGAGGAATTTGATCAATTAGCTGAATTAGCTGCTACTTGCTTTCATGAATCTGTAGAAGATATGAAAAATGACTTTAAAGAACTAAGTGAACAGTATTTTCTTGGAGCATTTGAGGACAATAATTTACAGGCTGCTGCAGATGGAAGATTCTTTGAAATATTCATAAGAAATCAGCTGTTTAAATGTGCAGGAATAGCTTTTGTAATGACAGACCCTGTTCATAGAAGAAAAGGTCTAGTAAATAAGCTAATGGAAATTTTACTTCGAAAAATGAAAGATGATGGCTACGTTTATAGTGCACTTTGGCCTTTTGAACATAAATTCTATAGTAATTATGGTTATGCTAGTATCGAAAAAGCAATCTCCTATAAGATAAAACCATCAAATATTCGTAAAGATATTCAAAAAGATGAGAACATTTCAATTATAAGATATGATCAATCGAAAGATTTCGAGAAACTAAACAAAATAGCTAATAATGCTGTTAACAAATATACTAGAATTATTGGAAAAGCTGACGCTTGGAAACTTCGAACTTACCCACAAAGATTCAAGATGTATCTTTTTGAAAGAGATGATGAACCTGTAGGTTACTTTTGTTACAAACTTAAAAAAACAGGTGAATATCAACACGATATGAATATACTTGATTTTGCTTATGTTGATATCTCTACTAAAAAGACAATTCTATCTTTCCTTAGAAATTTCGAAAGCGATGTTAAACACATTATGATAAATTTACCTTACGAAGAAGAAATATTGAGTTATTTGATTGATTACAATACAGAACATAAATTCGCTTCTTGGCCAGGGATGTTAAGAGTTCTAGATTTGAAAAAGTGTTTAGAAGGTTTAGATTATCCAAAAAAAATATCTACAGAACTCTATTTGAAAATTGAAGATAACATTATAGAAGAAAATACTGGTACATGGAAACTAGAGATCAATAAAGGAAAGTGTATCGTGGTAAAAACTCCTGAAGAAGCTGTATCAAAGGATAGAATCTTAGAAATCTCTGTAAATAAGATTACACAGCTGTTAGCTGGATATGCAACTCTTCCCAAGTTGCTTGAAGCAGAAGAAACAGAGATACCAGAAGAATGGCTGGAACCTCATCTGTTTCCATCTGTACCTTGTTCTATAATGGTTTGGTTTTAATTCAAATAGATATAAATATAATATAAACTATAATCTAAACATGTCAGAAAAAGTTATTGAAGAATTGGAAGCTTTTCTACTTCCTTTCGCACAAGATAGATTTGATTTTAGTAAATATAAATCCGGAATGCCCTTTGCTAAAATGGCTCAATCCATGGCAAAATCTATGATGGGAGGATGGGTAACTGAATATGTCACATGGTTAGTAAGATCATTTGTTAGACTCATACTTAACTCAGAAGAACCAATGTATCTGAAAGACATTGCAGCATTAATCCAAGCTGAAGCAGGATACATGTCAGGAGTGGGTCCATATGGTCTATTTAACGCACGTTTTGGAACAGGAACAGGAGCAGGATCAGATAGATCATCAGGAGAAGCTATGACTGAAGGAGAAGTTCATGCTTGGATGATACATCTTACTGATAATGATAAACTACCAGGGAATTACGAAAGATTTACTGGAAGATATACATCAAGTTAAAATAGATTAAAAGAACTAGATATTTTCTTCTTCTAGTTCTATTGTTTTTTTATGAACTATATGCCTCTCATATTCAAAGATAATAGTTCCATTAGGTAGTTCTGTAAAAGGTACATCCATTTTTCCTTGTGGAAAGATTACATAAAAATCCATAACTTCGGGATCATCATTCTTAGGAATAAGAGGTATAACTGTTTTATCTGGCCAATTATCATCTATTAGATAAAGCATACCTTCTCGTTTCTCTATATTGTAGGTAGTAGTTTTCTTGTATCCATCATACCTACCACTTAATTTTCTATAGTGCTTCCTGCGTTTGTAGAAGGGCATGGTTTCATCAGGATCTTTCCCAAGAAGCAGCGCAAGCGCTTTGTGCATGAGGTGCGAAGGCATCCAAGAAACATTATATAATTGGGCAAAAGTAGTATTTAATTCAGGAATAAAAGCAACATTTCCCCCTGTTACTCCTGAAACGCCTTGGTGAGTAATGACCTTATAACCATAGTAATTATCATAAATTTTCCAACCGTATCCATAAGCTGCAGATGATCCTGGGCACATTTCTTGACTACTTGTTTGCAGATTTTGATTGTGAGGTTCCCACATTTTCTTGATTAATTCCTCGCTAAGTATTCTTTTCCCTTGAAACTCTCCACCATTCAGTTGACAGAGAAGGTAGTTTGTCATTTCTCTTACACTAGAGATGAGTCCTCCTGAACCTGCAATAAATTTATCCGTGAGAAGTGGTTTGGGATGACGTTTTATTCTTTTCTCACTCCATTCATAACCATAACCTACACTAGTATCAGAATCTGCTTCAACTTTTTCCTTAGCATAAGTACTGCGGTTCATATCTAACGGTGAAAGTATTTTCTTCTTCACATATTCTTCATACGGGAGTCCACTAACTTTTTCTATGATTTTTCCAAGTAATGCAAAACCAGCATTCCAATAATAATATTTAGTACCTGGGGGGCTTAACACTTCACTATTAGCGTCATTCACATGAAAATAAAAATCTTCCCAATTTCCCAATGGAAATAGTGGAGCTTCAGGTTTATACAAATTTTGGTTCATCTGTGACATGTAGAATGTCATTAAGGAAGGAACACCAGAGCCATGACACATTAAATCATGAATTTTTATTGGTTGATCTTCTAACCCTAATTCTACAGGAATGTGTTTAGATATAGGATCCATAAGATCTAATTTACCTTCTTCGTGTAATTGAAGTATACCTAAATCTGTTACAGACTTAGTTATAGATGAAATACCAAACAATGTATCCACAGTTGCTTCCTTCACATCGCCCCTTTTTCTTAAACCAAAAGCTCTTTTGTAGATGTCTTCTCCATCCTTTGTGATAAGAATAGACATACCTGGAACATTGAAATCCCTCATAATTTTAACAGATTCATGTTCGAATTTTTCATTGAAACTAGATAAATCCTTGATTTTCACAGAATATCATATCCCCTATACTAATATATTTTTACGTTTAGTTTATAATGTTTTTTCTAAACATATAACTTTTTCGCCGAAATTTTTATATAAGTGTATAGAAAAGTTACATTAAGTCTTTGAGTTTATATCAAAGACATTGATGAATAAAGAATAAATAAAGGAATGATAAAATTGAATAGAAAAATATTAGTTTCTATGACAATAGTATTAGCATTCAGTATGATGGTTTCACTTGTACCCACTAGTATCATGGCACAAGAACCCATCTATGGTGGTACTCTCTATACCCCGATGGGATCAGATATCGATACACTCAACTTATTTACACAAGGAACAACATACAGCAGCTACATACTTAGTCACATATATGACTCATTAGTGCAATACGACGTAGACAATGTTCCTCAACCAGTTATCTGTTCCGCTTGGGAAGATGATGTAACAGGTGAGATATGGACATTCACACTTAGAGAAGGTATTGTATGGCATGATGGAACTCCATTCACAGCTGACGATGTAATGTTTACATGGAATTTATTACTTAATGATGATACAATTCCACGAAGAAGCTGGATTTTTGATTGGATTGATGGATTTACAAAAATCGATGAAACACATGTTTCAGTAGATTTCTCCTACGCACCAGGGTTCTCTGATGTAATGATTGACTTTGCTACACAATGGATAGTTCCAGAACACATTTGGGATTCTGTTGACGTTCTAACATTCACCAACGATGCAGCAATTGGTTGTGGTCCTTTCAAACTAGCTGAATATGAGCCTGCTCAATTCTTCCGATTTGAAGCACATACAGAATATCATTTAGATGGACCTTATCTCGCTGAAAAAGTTGTTCAGATCGTAAGAGAAACTGAAGCTGGTTATTACGCACTAAGTACCGGTGGTTTAGATGTTCTAGGTGGAGCACCTCCAGATTTAGTAGATGTTGCTATGGTTGATCCAGCTATCGAAAAACACGAATGGTTACAAGATTATTGGATGTACTTAGGCTTAAATCAACGTATTTATCCTATGAATATCAAAGAATTCAGACAAGCTGTACTCTATGGTACCAATAGATCCGAAATTGTCGATGTTGCTCGATATGGTAGAGGATTAACTTGCCCTGCTTCATGCAGTCTTCCTTATGGAGATTATTATAATCCAGATGTCAAAGAGTACGACTTCAATGTTGCTCTTGCTAACAGTATGTTAGACGATTTAGGATTCTTAGACAGTATTGGCGATGACGGAATTCGAGAAGATGCTAATGGAACCGATCTTGCATTTGAGATTATGGTAAGTGCAGAAGCTCAAGAATCTGTTGACACAGCTAGTTTAGTACAAGGCTACATGGCTGATATTGGTATTGATATTACTATTAAACCAGTCCTCTTTGATGTCTTATGGCACGAAGTTGGTGGAGATGGTAGTCAACTATACGACTATGAATGGTGTCTATTAGGATGGGTTGGTTTCTGGAGTGATATACATCCAAACTGGGCTTCCTGGCTCTTCAATGCAAACGGTAATTGGGGTGGCGATGGTAAGAACATTCCTGGTTGGAGTGGTGATCCAAGAGCTGACGTAACTGATCTCTGTGAACAAATATTCCTCACAAATGACGAAGATGAGAAGAAAGATTTACTTAATCAAATTCAAGTAATAGTAGCTGAAGACCTACCTTACTTACCTCTAAACATTCTAGGTGGTGTAACTCTTTACAGAGTTGACGAATTCGACGGATGGGTTATGGGAAGTACTACAGGTCCAGATAACTGGGAATCATGGTTAAACATTCAATTACTCGAACCTGAATCAAGTCCTGGTTTCTTAGCTTTGGGCGCTTTTCTAACCGTTGTTGTAGTTGTTGGATTAGTTCGTAAAAGACGCAGATAAAATTTCAAACACTAAGGGTTTTCCCTTAGATTTTTCTCTTTTTCTTATAAAGTTAAATCAAAAATAACGTTTAGCAGACAATTATTTTTCTAAACATATAGTTTTACCCGAAATATTTAAAAATATTTCAATGAAGGATACTTATCTATACTGGAGAGCTAGTTATGGGTTTATGGAAATATATTCTTAAGAGACTTATCTTCGCACTTGTTACTTACTTCGTTGCAGTTACATTAGTATTCTTCATCTATCATGTTATGCAAGGAGATCCCACATATATCTACTCAGGCAATGTTCACATTGATGAAGATATACCCGATTCTACTCGAGAAAGATGGGGTTTAGATGAACCGCTCTGGAAGCAATATTTCATTTTCTTGAGGAATTTGCTACAAGGAGACCTTGGTTACTCATTTTTCAAAGGGAAACCTGTTATGGAAGTTATAGGGGAAACGTTACCGTGGACGCTTTTACTTCTAGGTTCTGCGTTTATTATTAATGGAATCTTAGGTATTCTCTTAGGGTCTTTAGTAGCCTGGAGGAGAGGATCAAAAGTAGATGCGACGTTTGTTCTAACATATAATGTTTACAATGCATTTCCGCTGTTCTTTGTAGGGATGTTATTCATCGCGTTATTTGGATATTATTTCTACATATGGGACTTTCCAATTTATTTCCCATTACTAGGAGCTCAAAACCCACTATCCTATAGGTTCACGTTTATTCAACAAGTAGGAGACGTACTTTGGCATTTAGCAATGCCATTAACCGTGCTTGTTATCTCTGGTGTTTTAGGATGGTCATGGTTTATGCGTGGGAATTTAATAAATGTAAAAACAGAGGACTATATTCAAACAGCTAGAGCAAAGGGATTAAGCGAAAATCAAATACTCTTTAAACATGGTTTCAGAAATGCCCTACTCCCAGTTATAACTTCTATAGGTATGTCTGTAGGAGGATTAATAGGAGGTTCTGTTCTGATTGAATCGGTGTTTAACTATCCAGGGACGGGTTTACTTCTCTTAAACGCCCTATTGGAAAATGATTATAATCTTGTTCAAGGTGCATTCATCATTATTGCGGGTTTAACATTATTAGGACTACTAATTGCTGAAATACTTTATGGATTTATTGACCCGAGGGTTAGAAACGCATAGGAGAGATGATTATGACATATACAGATATAACAAAGAAACATGAGAAAAAAAAGAGATTCAGTAAACCAAGGGAAAAAGTAAATTTGTTTATTACAAAAATAAGGGCAACTTTGCTATTGATTTTCTGGGAAAAAACCGGTCTTAAAAAAGCAATTAATTGGCTTAAAATTTGGTTTAAAAAAGTATTAGATAAAATTTACCAACTATATTTATACTTGTTCAAAATTAATAGTTTCGTTTTTGTTTTAAGAATACTGACTGTACTGTTTTGGCTCGCTGCAGTTTCCATGCTTCTACTAGACACAATAACTGTTGCTTTACCAATCTATACTGATTCTTTGGGAACTGATGAGGTTTTAATTAAAGCTTTACTATGGGTAATTTTTGACTTATTGGCTGCAGCAACCGTTTTGTACGTTATCGTAGCGATATTCGTTGAAGAAGAAAGAAGCAGACTACCAACTATAGCAATTGTCCAGATATTTCTAATCCTTGCAGGACTTCTACTAGGCTTACCAAATTCAGAAGACTCAGTATATGTAGGATTTGCATTACTATTTAATTTTATCACAATTGTATTTGCATATTTTTCATTTGTGGCCTTAGACGATCAAGTTAAGAGTTTAACACAATTCAGGAAATCATCTAAAGTCTTTTTCAGAAATCGGATGGGAAAAATTGGGTTGGTGATTCTTGTTGTTCTTGTCACTCTAGCTGCATTAGGACCTAGTATAACACGATATGAAGCTGATGACATGGATCTTGCCAATATACATGAAGGACCATCAGATATTCACATTCTTGGAACTGACAAATTTGGTCACGACACTTGGACTGTTCTCCTAGATAGTCTCGGTATATCGCTACTTGTAGGTGTAGTTGCAGGAAGTTTATGTGTACTTCTAGGAACAACGATAGGCGTAACAAGTGCATATATAGGAGGGTGGGTTGATACGATATTGATGCGGTTTGCAGATATTGTATTAGTAATGCCACCGCTACCACTTATGTTTTTGTTAGCTTCACTTCCATTCTTATTGGGAACAATTCATTGGTCGATGATTGCTATAATTTATGTTATAGTTTTCTGGCCAGTTTCGGCAAAGCTCATACGAGGACAAGCTCTATCTCTAAAACAACGAACGTTTATTCATAGTGCAAAAGCTTCAGGAGCAAGCAATAGATATGTAATATTCTCACATCTCTTACCTAATGTTTTTCCATTAATGTTAACTATGATTATTACATCGATGAGACAAGCTATACTCTATGAAGCTTTCCTAGCTTATCTGGGTTTAGGAGATCCACTTAATAATAGTCTTGGATTAATGCTTCAAGCTGCTCAGAACCAATTCGCACTCGCTTCAGGATATTGGTGGCTAATCTTTCCTCCAGCAATTGCCATAGCTCTGACAACTTTAAGCTTTGCATTTATCGGAATGGCTTTTGACGAAATTGTCAATCCACGATTAAGGAAGAGATGAGATAATGACATTATTAGAAATAAAAAATCTAAAAACATACTATGACACACGAGCTGGTGTTGTTAAAGCAGTAGATGACGTTAGTATAAAACTTCAGAAAGGAGAAGTCATTGGATTAGCAGGTGAGAGTGGTTGTGGCAAAACTACTACAAATCTTTCAGCTATGCGGATGATCCAAAACCCTGGAAAAATTGTTGGCGGAGAAATACTGTTTGATGCAACTTCCTTATTAAATGGGCAAGAGATTGAAGAATTAGAAGAATTGCAACTTAATCCGAGGAATATTCTGAATCTTAAAGAAGAACAAATGAGACGGATTAGAGGCAATCAAATATCAATGATTTTCCAGGGAGCAATGAACGCTCTAAATCCTGTACACAGAGTAGGAAATCAAGTACATGAAGTATTAAAGATTCATGAACCTGATCATGATCCAGCTGAAGGATGGGAACGTGTATTAGACATTTTTGAAACGGTGGGTATTGACTCTTCCAGAGCAAGAGATTATCCTCATCAGTTAAGTGGAGGAATGAAACAGCGAGCTCTCATAGCTATGGCTTTAATCAGTCATCCAGAAGTTGTTATTGCAGATGAGCCAGTCACAGCTTTAGATGTTATAGTGCAAGCTCAGGTACTGAAGGCAACGAAAGAATTGCAGAAAACCTTCAATCTTTCGATGATAATGATCACTCATGATCTATCAGTTATTTCTGAGATTTGTGAAACATTAGCCATAATGTATGCAGGTAAGATTGTTGAATACGGTCCTTTAAGGAATGTGTTCAAAGAATCTCTTCACCCATATACTAAAGCCTTGATAAATGCTTTTCCAAGTATTATAGGACCAAAGAAAGAATTAGAAGATATAGGGGGAGCTCCCCCTGATTTGAGGAATCCACCCACAGGGTGTAGATTCCACCCAAGATGCCCAAAGGTAATGCCAATCTGCTCAAAGAAAGTACCAATAAATACACCTGTTAAGGATGGTTATGTTGCATGTCATCTATATCAGGAGGACAGGAAGTGAGACTATGACATTAATAGATAAAGAGATAGCAATAGAAGCAAAGAATCTCAAAAAATATTTTCCTTTACAAGCAGGACTTTTTGCTAGTTTATTTAAAAAATCAGAAAACAAATTTGTGCACGCAGTAGATGATGTTTCATTTGCAATTAAGAAAGGTGAAACTTTCGGCCTTGTTGGTGAAAGTGGCTGCGGTAAGTCTACCACTGGTTATCTAATACTGCAAATTGAAAAATTGACAGCAGGTTCAATTTACTTTAGAGGTGTAGATGTAGTTACTCTCTCCAAAGAAGCACTTAAAGAAGTAAGGAAAGATCTTCAAATTATATTCCAAAATCCTTATGAATCAATGAGTCCGCGATTCAGTATATTAGATATAGTCGCTGAACCTTTACGGCTGCTAAATATACTTGATGATGAAAATGAAATAATGCAAAAAGTTCTTGAGGAATTAACTGACGTTGGTCTTATTCCTGCAGAAGATTTTCTTGATAGATTCCCCCATGAATTAAGTGGTGGCCAAAGGCAAAGAGTAAGTATAGCTAGAGCATTCACACTTAATCCAACATTTATTGTAGCAGATGAACCTGTTTCTATGTTGGACGTTTCTATCAGAGTTGGAATTCTAAAAACAATGCAAGAATTATCTAGGAAGCATGGAACAGCATTTCTTTTCATAACACATGACTTAGCTTTAGCTCGAACTATGTGCGATAGAATTGCAGTGATGTATTTAGGAAGAATAGTAGAACAGGGACCAACGGAGGAAATTATTCATACGCCATTACATCCTTACACAAAGGCGTTGATAGCTGCAGTTCCTAGTCCAGATCCCGATGCTAGACGTACTGAAGAATTACCTATTATAGGAGAAGTTCCAAGTGGCATAGACATAGCTTCTGGTTGCAGGTTTCATCCAAGGTGCATTTACGCAATAGAAAAATGTAAAGAGATTGATCCTCATCTAGAGCAAGTTAAAAAAGATCACAAAGTTGCTTGCATAAGATACAAAGAAATCAATGAGATAAAATAATGACACAAATCTGAGGGCAAACAAAATGAATGAAACTGAGTTTAGTAATATAACAAAACTGATGGATAATGGGGAATACAAAAAAGCATTGGGAAAGATAGAAAAATATCAGAAAGAGAAAGATCTATCAGATGAAGATAAGCTTAATTTACATTTCCAACGATGTTCCACACATCGTTTTTTAGGTAACTTCAAAGAAGTTAAAGAACTTTCTAAACAGATTCAACAAGATGCACGAGAAGTAAAAAATTTATTTTTAGAGATTGATGCGCTTCTTCTAGAAATATTTGCTGTATACCGTCTTGGAGAATTGGATTTTGTTCAAAAACTATTAAGAAAAGCAGAAAGTCTTATCGATGATTCAGACCTGAAAGAAATGTCCTCTCGAAGAGCTTATCTCCTCTCATACAAAGCTTTCGTTTACGAAGCTAAGGGGGAAGCAGAGCAAGCATTTATTTTTGCTCAACAGAGTTACTTTCTTTGTAAAGAGCTCGGTGAACCAGAGCTAATATCGTTTGCCTACTACATGCTTGGTTTTGTACACATGAGCATAGGCAATACAGAAGAAGCCATAGAAAATAATCTGAAAAGTCTTGAAATACGTGAAAAAACAGGCAGTAAATACAATTTAGCTTTTACTCTATTCAATTTAGGGTATTCTTATAAGAACAAAGGGGATTTAGACACAGCTTTAGATTACTTCAAAAGAAGTTTCAAAATAAGGGAGAAAATAGGAAATCAACAAGATTTAGCTTGGACATTATTAAATTTAGGTGATGTTTACTATGGTAAAGGAGATTTAAAGCAAGCTCAAATATATTATGACGATTCTCTAATGGTTAATCAAGGAATGAATTTCAGCTTTGGAACGATTTTCTCTTTTATGAGATTGAGTGCAGTATACAAAGTTCTTGATGACCCACAACTAGTAATGGATCATCTTGAGAAAGCGTTAAGTTTAGCTAAAAACATTCAAAATGTTGATCCTGAGGTTTACATCCTTTTTGAATTAATAAACTATCTAACAGAAAAAAAGCATATACACATGGATGAGTTGAAAGATAAACCCATAAAAGAATATCTCAAAAGACTGGATGAAATTAGTTTGAATTATCATCACAAGGTTTTCAATCTCCTTAATCGTTTAGCCAAAGCTCTAACATTAAAATCTAAAGATGATGCTAGAAGTAAAAAGAAAGCTAGACAAATATTTCAACAAATTACTGAAGAAGAGATTGTCAGTTTCGATTACATAAAAATAACTATAACTAATTATAGCGAACTCCTTGCTGAAGAACTAAGAAAATACTTTGGTGAGGATACATTAGTAAACCAACTCAATGAATTATCGGATTCCCTTTCCACTGTTCTTTTCCAACAGTCATTTTCTATGGTTGCAGAAAACTTTCTTCATCAGAGTAAATCAGCGTTAGAGCAAACAGATATTGCAAAAGCGTTAGAGCTTCTAAAACGTGCTCAGTATTTGTGTGATTTTCTTGGATTATATAACAAAGGTCCAACTCCTTTCAGAATCATCTATTCTTTATTTATGAAAGAAAGAAATCTTAACGAACTTAGTAAAAACCTCAAGATAACAAAAGGTGCATTAAGTAGCCAATTAAAACTACTTGTAGATCTTGACATTGTAGAAATCGCTCGTGAAGAACAAGTTAGATCTGCAACTATGCTTAAGAAATATTATGGATTAGGTTCCAAAGGCAGAGAATTACTTCGATCCTTAGAGTTGAACATTTGTGATTGCATTAGAAGAAAAGAAGAAGATTCAGAATCGATTATTGATGCTTTGATGAAACCAAGACTTATCATGAAATTAATTAGAGATGCTACTTTTCTAGTTGATAATTTTCAAAATTTTCTAGATGAACAAGTAATTCTCAAACCTCTTAGTTCGTCTTCAGATATTACTCCGAAAGATTTAGATCATGTCAAGAAAATGTTTAGCGATACAAAGAGCATTAATGTCGACCATTTCTATCTTACTGAAAAGCAATATGAAGAATACCGTAAATTGTGGGAAGAATTCAATAATAGAGTGAAAACAGAAATCATACAAGATGACATTAATTCGTCTAGTTATCAATCAGTTGAGAAACCAATTTATATCTCTCACATAAACTTACCAATTAAGGATTTAATGGCGCTAGAACGCTATTTATCCACTAAACGGAAGAAACAAGATAACTTACAAGAGTAGTAGAAGAGCAATAATCAGTGGATTTGGTTTTATATGAATGGAGAAGTATTGAAAAATTACATTGATGGAAAATGGGTTGATTCAACTTCAGATAGAACACGAGATGTTATCAATCCCGCTTCAGGAGAGCTCCTTGCAAAAACACCAATGTGTACAGAGGAGGAAGCTCTAGAAACAATTAAGGTAGCAAAGGAAGCATTTTGGAAGTGGAGAACAACTCCTGCGCAATCGAGAATAAGATATTTGTACGATTTTCGAGATGCTCTAGAAGAGAATTTTGATGAGCTTGTAGAAGTAGTTACGAAAGAACATGGTAAAACACTCGATGAGTCAAGAGGAGAATATCGTAGAGCAATTGAGAATATAGAGGCAGCTACCCACATTCCTTCTCTGCAAATGGGGTATAATTTTGAGGAAATTGCCTCGGGGATTGACGAGATGGTTATTAAACAACCACTTGGAGTTTTCTTCTGCGTAGCACCTTTTAATTTCCCAGTTATGGTTCCAGCTTGGTTTTGGCCTTATGCTATAGCTACTGGGAACGCATACATTGTAAAACCTTCAGATCAATGCCCAATAAGTATGGTGAAACAATTTGAGCTTCTAGATGAGATTGGATTACCTAAGGGTGTACTAAATCTATTGCACGGAGGATCTGAAGTTGTTAATACACTGATTGAAAGTTCTGATACAGTAGGTTTGTCTTTCGTTGGTTCCACAAAAATAGGTAAGCTGCTTTATAAAAAATGCGGAGAAGTAGGTAAGAGAGTTCAAGTTCAAGGTGGAGCAAAGAATTTCATAACCATTATGCCAGATGCTAATATTGATAGAACTGTGCCTAATCTAATTACTTCATTTTATGGTAATGCTGGACAAAGATGTCTAGCAGGTGGTGTATTACTAACTGTTGGAGACATTCACGATCCGTTGAAAGAGAAAATTGTTGAAGCAGCTAAACAAATAAAAATTGGAAATGGAATGGATGAAGATAATCATATGGGACCTCTTGCTTCTGAAGCAGGTATGAAGAAAGTGCTAGAATACATTCAGAAAGGCATTGATGAAGGTGCGACTCTAGTATTAGATGGCAGAAATGCAAGACAAGAAGAGTCTCTTAAGAATGGTTTCTACGTTGGTCCCACAATTTTCGAGAATGTTACACCAGAGATGTCAATTGCCCAAGAAGAAATTTTTGGTCCTGTTA
>BPTK01000065.1 GCA_023705905.1 Candidatus Heimdallarchaeota archaeon | reverse complement strand
AGACTATAAACTGCTTCAAAACACTATCATATTCCATAGCAATATCTTTGAAACCATAGCTGAAGAATTTAGAAGAGATCATCATCTCGATTTCTTTGAATCTCTCTTGCAAAAACCAAGCAGGTACAAGTTCTTCCTCCTGCTCCTCAACTTTCTGATATACATCTTTACGATTAGAGTGATGAACGCTCAACCACTGGAAAACTTTCTCTTGAAGTTTAATATTAAGATACTCTACCATTTCATTTGTTTCATTGAGTTTGTCATTTAACATATTATGATAATCATAAAACATATCATCAGAGTAAAATATTCTCTTTGCTTTGAACCAATCTCCGATAATTTGAAGCAATTCTTTAGACGACAAGAATATTTCTATTTTTCCTTCTTCTTGGTTAGTCATTGAAACCACTATTTATTTGATATATCTGTAGACTATACACTATTATCATTAAAAATGTTGCCTCAATAATTACATATCGAGTTTACAAGCATATCCAGAAAGTTTTGTAGTATTCAGGACTATTAATCACTCGAGAATCTTGTGGAAGGTGAATATGATTGCCCTGAAATCCAGAAAATATTAGAGAACCTGCCTCATATACCCAACCACAAGTTCCCGCAGCTATATCCTCGTTAATTCCATTAACCCAATAATTTCTTACATAATTTGCAGTTCCAATACTATCATACCATTGTAATTTGTAAGTTATAAGCCCAAGATCTCCTAATGTCATAATAACATCAATAGCAGTTATTACACCACTTTGGAAAATATCATCTCTGAGATTATGAGCAAGAATTTCTACATCTGTAAAGGTTTCAGAGAAAGTATCTCCTGTGATTCTTATCTGAGGTATAATGACTTTTCCACTATTATTTTCCTTCCTAATTACTTCTTCTGAAAATACTGTAAAAACATCATTCAAGTAAGCTTCTCTTTCTTGATAAAAAGTAAGGGTTGTCCCGAATTTCCAAGGATAATGATCCATTCGAAAAGCATTCTCTTCCGGCCATCCTCCAGTATACCAAGTTCTATACCACCAGTTCGTTTTTCCATTCATAGAATCAATAACAAATGTATTCATCGAAACATCGAAATGATACTCCAAGTTTACCTCTCCAATTTGGTCTAGATAGACAAGTACATCAAACATAGAAAATTGAATCCCTTTGAAAATATCTGGACGAGTTGTGGTAATATTTAGAGGATTGAAATGATAAGCAGTTCCGTCAATAGTTATCTTAACCATACCTTCTTCAGGAGTAGTTCCAGGATCATTAGGTACGCCTGTATTATTCTTTGGTATTTGAAGATATACTGCTCCAATTAGAAGTAAAATAGTTACTGCTGCTATTGCATAATTTATCCATTGTTTTCTTAGTTTCTTTCTTATTGTAAGGAATTTTAGCCCAATTGCAATATGTATGATAATGAAAATATTCATCACAATATCCAAAACTCGATGCCAAGAAAACGGAATTAATTCACCAAAAGTATTTGCAAACCAAACATAACCATTTAATCCCGAAAGTATAATCAAAAGAACAGTTACCATTGTTCCCCAACTTGTTACTTTTTGGATTAACCTCAAAGTGTTAATCTCAACACCTTTCTTTTCGTGTAGTTTGGTAACTAGTTTCTTAGAACTTATTTTAGTGAAGAACAGAGTATATACCAAATGATAAAGAAGTAACCCTACAAAGAACCATTCGAAAATCCGATGTAATTGAGAAAGAAGATATTTATCTGTAAACCAATTTTGAGTCATACTATATCCTGTAAACACGGTTGTGAAGAAAAAAACAACTAACATCCATGATACAATCCTATGAAGTCTAACTCTAAAAGAAGCCATATGTCAAGTATACATTGTCGAAAATTACTATTAAAACCTCATATTTGACAAAAAAATTATTACTATTTATTTCATTACACTTGAAAATTCATTCACTATTGGACATTTGTAATTAAATATTCTATGTAAATACAAAACGCCTAAATTAAATTTTATAATCTATCTTCTTGTTTTTCAACGAATAACCATATCTCCACAAACGCTCAAGAACATCTACTAGCTTGTTATAAAACAATTGTAAATCATTTTCCAGCTCAATTTTTAGAGAGAGTTTGTGTGCTTTTGCATAATAATTGAAATATTGATAATCAAAGAAAATCAATTCAGGTCTATAATATTCCCAATCTATAAGTATAATTTTGTTATTCTGATATATCAAATTCGGAGGGATTAAGTCGCCATGAACATAGGCTATATGATCATTATAGGCATCTAGAAGTTCTTCTTGTTGATGGGAAAGTGACAGCAGAGAATCTATTAATTTTTGTGGATAAGCGAGCTTTGATTGTCGATATCTCTTTGCTATGGTTTGATAAAATGATGTCACGTCAGATTTCTTTGGCTTACTATCTGTTATTGAAGTTGAATGGAGTATGTTCAGAGCATTTTTAACATGATTAATGTCAATTAGTTTGGGAGAAAACAAGTGTATTCCAGTTCCTTCCACATAATTGTAAACTAATATCTTTGAATTCTTCTGATAGAGTACTTTAGGAGCAATGCTTCCTGAGTGTTTTTTCAAAGCACTAACTTCTCGCTTAAATCTCTCTTTAGAATGATAGATCTCATCTTCTGTGAATATTTTACACACTGCAATGGGAGAACTATTCGATCTCATTATAGTGTAATTTTCGTTTGTGTAGCCCTCTGTTATTTTCTCCCATTGTAGCTTTGATGATAACTCAAATTCTACTTGTAACAATTCATTTATTTCACTCATTAAATCATCACTTATCAAAGTAAGATGGCCTCCGCGGGATTGAAATAAATAAAGACTTCCTTACTCTCTGTGATATTATTATTATATTCATTTCGAGAGCAATCAACTTTGATGTATTCTGAAGGATTACCATCTATATCTAGAATTAATCGATATTCATCTTCATTCTTTTCAATCATTGTTTTCACATAACATTTTAGAACCACAAAACCAGAATCCACAATTTGATTTTTAGAGATTGAAATAATTGAAGGTGGAATCTTTATACCCGTAATTTTTGAGCTGATTTTTTTCTGAATAGGGATATCGCAAATTTGCGTAGTAAGTATCGTTTTCTCTTTCTTCTTCGTGTACAGAATTGGCCAAATATTTGGAGAACCCAATATTTTAGCGATGAGGTAATTTTTTGGATGTTGTTCTACATCTAAAACTTTCCCAATTTGTTGAATCTTACCATCATAAATAACGGCAACTCTATCACTGATCAATCTAGCTTCATCTCCATTATGAGTAACGTAGAGTGTTGTAGTAGAAGTTTCTTTTTGAATACGTCTGATGGTTAAAGCCAATGATTCTCTCCCTGTTGCATCAATGCTGGATAGTGGTTCATCTAATAGAAGAATGTGAGGTTCTATCGACATTGCCCGTGCTAAAGCTACTCTCTGCTTCTGACCACCACTTAACTCTCGAGGATATCGTTCTAGCAATTCAGAAATTTCAATTAGATTGGCTATCCAATTGATTTTTTCTTGAATTGTTTCTTTTGTTAATCTCCTAGCTTCTAAACCAAATGCTATATTTTGCTTTACTTTCATATGGGGAAAAAGAACCTGAGCTTGTGGAACATACCCCATCTGTCTTACTTGAGGAGAGAAATCAGAAATTTCTGTGTCATCTACATAAATTGAACCTTCTTCTGGATGTATTATTCCTGCAACTATTTTTAGTAAGGTAGTTTTTCCACAACCTGATTCACCTAGCAGAACTAATAATTCACCATGTTTAACTTCTAAGTCTAAATCTTCCAGAATCAGCTTTTTTTCATATTTCATTGAAATTTTCTTCATCGAGAGTTTTGCCATAATTTACACCTTCAATTCAATATCTCCAAACTTCTGTATAACTAGGAAACAAATAATTGTAATAAGTACAAGAATACTCGCCATAGTAGCAGGAAGTTGTAGTGTTTGAGTTTTAATTAATTTAGATATACCTATAGCTAGTGTTCCATATTCTCCTCTCACTAGAAAGTTTGAAGCAGCAAATTCCCCTAAACTAATCGCAAAAGCAAAAATACCTCCTACAACTATTCCTCTAAAAATGTAAGGAAACTCTATTTTTGCAAAGATCCTAAATCGAGATGCACCTAATGTAGAGGCTACATTTAGCATTTCTATATCTATTCGATTATATGCTGAAAGTATAGATCTTGATGCAAAGGGGATACTGATCAAAACATGGGTTAATACGATTAATACCCAAACATATTCTAAATAAATTGTAGTATTGTTGAATAACAGGAACATTCCGATTGCCAAAGTTATCGAGGATGTTGCCATTGGTAAAATAATTATATAGGACACAAAATTTTCTGTTAAAGAACGCCTATATTTCTTTAAACTTTGATATCTATTTCGCAGAACGAATACTAGGAAAATTGATAGAATTAGTGTTAGTATTGTTGTAAGAGTTGCAAATAACAGTGTGTTTAGCAAAAGTCTAAGAGGAGAATTACTCAATAACGGCATATATTCAGTGGAAAACAGCTGTTGATACCCCCAAAAGGGAGAAATACCGTCTGCATATGGTTGGAACGATTCTATCACTATTGCAATAATTGGACTAAAAGTGAAAATCATCAATGTAAAAATGAAAGTTATAAACAGTAACATCGATATATTCTTCCTCCAATTCTTTTTAGAAAAAGATATTTTTTCATTACCAAATATGCCATCTTTTCCTTCTGCCATCTGCCTCGTTCGACTCTCAAAGAAAAGGTAAAGAACAATTATAATTGTATTCAAAATTAGTTGAATTAGAGCTAAAGTTGCTCCTCCATTGAAGTCAAGTGACGATTTCATGAGTTTATATATTCTAACTTCTAATGTTTGAAACCTTACTTCTCCCAAGTAAAGAACTATTGCAAAACTGTTGAATGTATAAACGAAAACTAGTAATGCAGCAGAAACAAGGTAATTGATAATTTGTGGAAAAATCACTTTGCGTAGAATAAACCAGTTGCTTGCTCCTAATGATTTTGCGACGTTAATCTGCTCAATGTCAACACTTTTCCACGCAGGAATAGTCATTCGAATAATGACGGACAGATTGTAAAAAACATGTGCAATGAGTATTCCTTCAAAGGTACCAAAAATCTCAATAATAGGGCTATTTATTCCAGTGAGTCCTGTCCAAATACTATTGATCCAGCCTGATTCACCATATACTACGATAAATCCTAATAGCACTACAATTGCTGGAAGTACAAAAGGAATTGTCATTAGATTTAGTATGAGATTTTTTCCTTTGAAATCATATTTTGCAAAGAAATAACCTGCAGGAATCCCAAGAATTAGACATATTATCATTGATAAAAACGCTTGAGCAAAAGTAAATAGCAAAAATGAGATGTTTAGAGGATTAGTGATGGTTTCAATAAAATAACTAAAAGTAAGTTGGTTTCCTTCTGTGAGAGCGAATTGAAATATTTTAGATAAGGGAGCATAAAAGAATAAAATCAAGAATGAACCAAAAGCAAGAATAACTAATACTATTATGGATTTATTTAAACCAGAATCCACTCTTGCTCTTTTCTTGAGATTTGCACTAAACATGGAGTCCAACATCGAATTATTTTCTTTTTCTTGCAAAATTGTAAGAGATTGCTCCAACAGAAATTGTCAAAATTATCATAACAATAGAACTAAAATCGACTATTTCCAATTCCCATTCAGACTTCCAATTATCCAGATTTTCACTTAGCATATTTGGAGGGATTAAATAATTAAGAATATCAACATCTTCTGGATTTATTGCAGTCTCAAGGAAGCAACTTTCAATTTCTGTTTGATTATTTGCTGGATACATCCAATTGTTCAAAGGTATATTTTCTTGAAGTTCTTCACTAAGGAACCAATCTATGAAATCTTTAGCATTTTCTTCATTTGGGGCTCCATTCACAAGACCAATACCTTCTATTTGTAACCAAGCATTTTCAAGTTCGTTTTCATTACTTAAGAAAACAGCTGATGGGGGATCAACTTCTGTACCAACACCCCAGAGAGGATGACACACATCATAAGCTGGACTAGTTCCATATGAAACCATGATAGGTCTGTTTTCTTCTTCAGAGCTATAAACATCAAATGCTGCTCCCCAACTCGATGTAATTCTTAAGTTATCAGAGGTTTCTTTCCACCAGTCTCTCCAATCTTGACCTAATAAACCCTCAAAGTTAATCGAGGGGTCACCATAGACTGCAATTGTCCACAATAAAAATCCTAGACCAGGTGAACTAAGTGTCGGATCCTCTACTACAAGCATTTTGTCTAGTTCAAGTGAAATGATGTCGTCAAGTGTTAGATTGTTAATTTCAGGAACTGAAGAGGAATTGATTCTGCTAATATCATACCAGAGAGCAATAATACCATAATCAAATGGCAGAAGATAGTGTTCTGGATCTAGATTATCAATAAGTTCCTCGGATATATTTTCTAAACTAGGGGAAGAATAAGGAATTAAGATATTTTCTCTCTTTGCAGTATGTATGAGGACATTATCAATACCAATTAGAACATCTGCAACAGGATTGTTTTTCTCTAGCACTGCTTGTGTTACTATTGTATTTGCATCCTCAACTAGAACGAGACGGATATTTTCTTCAGATATGCCACTGTAATTGGAGTAACCTTCAACAAAATCATAACCTGGATCAGCAAGCAAAGATTCATAAGAATAAATTGTTAATTCATAATCTGTTGCTTCGATTTCAATCGCATTGATTGATCTGAAAGCTGAACTAGTAAATAAGATTATGAACAGTAGAATGAGCACACTTTTTTTCATTTAAGTCAAGTCAAACTAGTAAGCCATAATCTTAAATCTTAGCTTTGCTATATAGGGGGGATATAACTATTAATTGAAAATCGTATTCACTAAATAAAGTAGTTCCTCTGCAGTTTTAGCAAAGATATAACCTATTGCTTCATACCCCGAACTTCCACTATCTAAAAGAATTCTCAGATCGAATACGAGGGGATCATTTGCTATTTGATTGAGTGTCTTTTCCCAATTGGAATCTAATGAATCCGTAGAGATATATGGGATTTTTAGAAGCTCTATTTTCTTGAATAATTCGGGTTTATTTTTACAACTCAAAACCCAGCGTATATCTGATTGTTTATCTCTTAACCATAACAATAATGAAGACATGGTTTTCGAAGATCCAAATTCAGGATTACTTACTGTAACTATTTTTTCCTTTACTTTGATAATTCTTCCAGGATAACTAGCAATGTCATCTAAATCTTTTGCAGTTTCATCAGATTGAGCTAATTGTGAGCCTATTTCTGGCACCCATTTATAGAAAGAGGGATGTGTTGTTAGTTGAGTATACATCTCCTTAAGTTCAGAAAGGATGATGCTTCGGTTCTCTAATGAAGGAAGTTCTTTAAAACCTGAACAAATGTCACATTGATTATACTCCTCCAATTGGGGGAGGATTGTCTTATGAATTGAACAAAGTGGTCCTTCTACACGTAAAGACTTACATTTAGTGCAAACAGTTTTCATAACTTTTTCTAAGGATTCTTGAGTGAAAAGCATATTTGATATTATATCAGAAAGTGCATCTAAATGATGATTGATTTTTTCATCACCTGTTTCAGCAATATTTTTCTGAAGGTATGATACAATAACAGGTTGTTTCACCCCCAATAACTTAGCAATTTCATTTTGAGATTTTCCTTTATACCTCAAGTTATGAGCGATTCTGATTCTTAAACTAGGAAGCATTGTTGATGCTATATATTCACATGGAAAACGCAAGACATCTCACCTATATCACCTCTATAAAGCACGCCTATTAATCTTTTCTAGAAAATTGCACTAAGGATCTAACCAACTACTAGGAAAAACTTAAAATGGTCTTACTCACAAATAGACTTGATAAAAGTGGATGCTATCTTACAAGCAATTTTGGGTACATTAGGATTCTTAGCAATAACTGCTATCTTTACAGTTTCAGTGATTTACATGTTCAAATTTACCAAGAATGAGAAAAAAACTGAAGGATAGTTATTTCTTAAGAAAAACTTATTTTAATTATTGATATAATTTGAAGCTAAGATAATATTAGAGTGATTTATCGTGTAAAATTGGATATTAGAAATGCAATACTTATAAATATATCAGAGAACATAAGATAAATTATCTGTAATTCAACAATTAAAATGAAAGCTTTTATACAACAAAATAGAAGGAACGAACAATATGACTGAAGATTCTCATCGACAAATTGATGGTAAAAAATGGTATGTCGAAAGAATTTTCCAAATTGCACAAGATAGAAGATACATTACAGCTATAGACGTCTGGGCAATTATTTTAGATGCAGTTTTCCTTCAAAGAAGGTACGTAAATATTGATAGTAAAGAGATAACGGGGATTACAGCAGGAGACATAGCAACTAGCATGAACATGCATCTTAGTTCTGTTTATCATAACCTTAAAATCTTACAATCTAAAACACTTAATCTTCTAGATACAGAAGATCTTATAGGGTTTAATGAAAGAGGAAGAAAAGTTACAAAGAAGGTTTATAGTATACCTCAGAGATACTACGATGAATTTAGAGATATTTATGACAAGATACAGACTTCAGGTTTTACTCCACCACATAAGCAGTTCACTTTTTTCAATTTATTGAAAATTCGAGGAATTCTTGCTCACTATGCTGCTTTATTACATAGAGATAGGCTCTTAGTAGATGAGGAGACAAATGAGGTTACAAGTTGGTATCATAAATGGCTAAAACCATTGACTTTACCCAAATTTAATGTAAATCCAGGAGTCATGTACCGTTTCACAAAAGAAGATATGCGCAAAATTTTGACGGTTTTAACAGAAATTCTTGAGAAAAATAAAGATAATTATGAAAATGAAGAGATTGATGGTGCTCCTTTTCTATTTTCATATCTAATATTTGTCCCATATACTACTGAAATGATGAAAGGAGAATGGATGAACAGGGACGAATTCGAGGAAGCAGTTGAAGTTAGTGATTACCCGAGTGTTGCAAAAGAGAAGTTATCTAAATGTGAAACTGATCATGATACTTTCTTCAGATATGGCATTTCATGTCCTGTTTGTGGAGAAGAACCACCGGAAGGATCGATAGAATAAATTACCCAATTATCTGTCCTGAATCTATTCTTATTATTTGCCCTTGAATATGTCTAGTAGTCAAAAGCATTTTTACAAGCTGATAAATGTTATCCGGCTTCAATGACTGTTTAAGCGGATTCTTTGCGTTAATTTTTTCAAGAAGAATTTCGTAATTTTGTTGAGTCTTTTTAGCTTTCCTTTGAATATCTTCAACATGCCTATCAGTTAAGACATAACCTGGAGCTATTGTATTTGTTATAATATTGTACTGTGAACCTTCTTCTGCAAAGAACCATGTCATAGCATGGACACCTGCTTTGGCTACACCATAAGGTAATTTCTTTGAGCTAGGTCTAGAACCAGTTGTTGATCCAAAGAAGATTATATTACCCCCGCCTGATTCTTTCATCCAATCAAAAACGTTCTTTCCTAGTAAAAATGTCGAATCTAAATTCAGAGAGAGAACTTTTCGATATTCTGAAAAAGAAAGTTCATCAATTTTCTTTGAATAAAGGCTACCTCCAGCAAGATGGATGAAACCGTCTATCTTCCTGGTTAGAGATTTAACATCATTAATAGCTTCCAAAATTGAATCTTCTGAAAAGTAATCACAACCAATAAACTGAATATCATTTCCTGAATTTTGAAGTTTTTTCACATAATCTTGACTCCCCTTCCCCCCTAATCCAATAACACTATATCCATCTTCAATTAAATTATGAGTAATAGATTTTCCTACTCCTCCACCTGGAGCAGTAATTAGTATAGTTTTACCATTTGATTCATACATCTTAAATGAAAGTAGGGATATTACCAAAAAAAACTTTCTCTAACCCAAAATTTGTAATATGTGAAAATAAAATTAGGTCATATAAGAGTTGAGTAACGATATGAAATCAAACATTGTCAAATTAAATCCCGATAAGATTGATCTAAAAATTGTTGGGAAAGCCGTGTCTTTACTCGACCAAGGAGAGATCATAGCTTTTCCCACAGATACAGTTTATGGCGTTGGAGGGGATATTTTTAACTATGAAGCGATAGAGAGAATTTATAGATTAAAAAATCGTCCTGCAAATAAACCTGTCAATGCCCTTATTTCCTCTGAGAAACAGTTGAAAATGATTGTTAAATCTATACCAGAGGATGCTAAGTCAATAATCGAAAAATACTGGCCTGGACCTTTAACAATAATTCTTAAGAAAAAAGCAGAAGTTTCTGACATAGTTACAAGTGGCTTAAACACAATTGGGGTTCGTATGCCAAATAATAAAATAGCCTTAGAAATAATAAAAAAATTTGACAAACCTCTTGCTACTACAAGCGCAAATATTTCTGATAAGCCAAGTACATTAACAGCTGATGATGTGTATTTCAATTTTCAAGAGAGTCTACCAATGATAATTGATAGTCAAGAGAAGACTCTGGGAATCGCGTCAACGATTATTACATTTACTTCAACTAAACCTCAACTTTTACGAGTTGGAGCTATCAGCAAAGAAGAATTATCTCGATTTATAGATTTTTAAGAATTGAAGGAAGAACCCATCAAAATTGATAGAAAAAAGATTAAATCGGCTACAACTGAAGAGATTCTTTGAAATGCATTCTATAATAATCTAAAAAGTAAGTTGATACCATCCGTCTTTTAACATCTCAGTGATGAAAGTTCCTGTATATCTTACATCAATTCCTATTTCTTCTAATTTTTCGCTGGTTCCGAAATTATCGCTGCATGATTTACAAGCATAAACTTCTACTCCAGAATCTATTAGAAACTTAACTTGTTCAATAAAATCCTCATCTTTAGCTGCTATTTTTTCAGTAGGACCCCAAAGAATTACTCTTACTTGATCCATCCAACCTTGTTTCAAGGCGTTATAAGCATATTTGAAACTTAACTCATCATGAACTACAGTATCTGCAGAACTCAAAATCATAAATACTCGATGCATATGTCAAACTATTGTTGTTTAATTTAATTCTTATCATTTGACAAAAGACAGAATTCTATTGATTTGAAGTGAAAAAGAAAATGATTTGAGGTAATAGTTACTATTTGGCAGGTAGTTCTGCTTCGATTCGTTTTTGTTCTTCTAGCACTTCAGAGATTGAATCATCTATTTGTGGAGCTTTTGTTAGAAACCATATTAAAGAGCTAAATACCAATCCCAATACAGCTGTTCCTAGAAATACCCACCCAATTGGAACATATTCCCCGATGACTCCAGATAATAACATAGCTATAGGTGTTATAGAAGAGGATATAGTTCCAAGTACACTCATTGTTCTTCCAAGATTTTCTTTTGGAACTATCATCTGAAATGCCGTTATCAATGAAACATTCACAAGAGGTAATACTACAACACTTAGGAATAGGATACCACCTATTATCCAGAATCGACCTTCTAAATCTGAGGGAACAAGAATTAATGTAGACATAATACTAAATGTCCATAGTATTGCAAGATAGCTACTAAGACCTTTCTTCCTAAAACCCTTGAAGAATGTCATCACAAGTCCACCAATTAATGTTCCAGCTTGAAGGAAAGCAATGACAATCGCGTAGTCTGTTTTCAAACCTGCGTGCGTTTTAGTAACAAAAAGCGGTAATAATGTGCTTATTGGAGTAAAGAAGAAATTAATTCCCATAAACATAATCAATAAAGGTATCATACCTTTGATATTGAATATTGTTCTTATTCCATCTTTGAAATCTGCGAAAAATGAGAATTTAGCACCTTTCTTCAACGTGGTTGCAACTTTGGGAATTGAAATAAAGAACAAAGGAATTAGAGCAATGACGAAAGTTACTATATCTGCCCAGAGTAAATCAGCTTCTCTCCATACTGCAAGAAGCCCCCCTGCCACAGCAGGTCCTATTACACTTATTGCACCATTAGCTAAATAATTGATACCATTCATTCTACTTAGATGTTTTTGGGGAACCATGGTTGGCATCAATGCGCTGAGAGTAGTAAAGTGAAAAACATCACCTATACCTCTAATTATTATTATTAAGAAAAACCATAGTAAAGACATGGAATCTGCGTAAAAAAGATATATTGCTGCAAGTGTTGTTATAGCTATCGAGGCATCCGCGATGATGATAATAGCTTTTCTATTTAATCTATCCGTGAGAACTCCTGCAATTGGCCCAGAATCAAGAATGGTCCAAAAGCTGCTATTGAAGCTACACCTAGAATAAGTTCGCTCTGGGTTTCTATAGCAATCCAAAGTACCAGAATAAATTGAACAATTGTTGATCCAAGCCTGCTAAATAATTGCCCTCCCCAGAAGAATATATACTGTTTAAAATGTTCTTTTTCTTCTAGACCTTCTGTCATATCTTCAGGAGATTCCATAGAAACACAGAATATCGCAATTTTAGGTGCTTATTAAAGTATGTAAATCTCAGAAATAAATAATCGTAATATTAGTAAGAATTCATTGATTTCTTTTTTTTATTTCAAATGTATAATTACTGTTTTTGACATATGGGCAGTAAAGGCATTTTGAACACTGAGAATTACAATTTTCTTCTGAACCAAAATGCTTTCCAATCCATCTCCTTGCTCTGTTTTTCAAAGAAAGTTTTTCTGGTTCAGTGATCTTTGTCATCATATGTTCACCTAAAAGAATGGTAATAGACTATAATAAACTACAACTGTTATCAGAGACGTTACTATCAGTGGATAAAAGAAACCTACTGCAGTCATTTTCCAGCTTTTAGTCTCAGATCTTATTGAAGCTAAGGTTGCAAAACATGGTGCATAAGTCAGTTGAAATACAAGAAAAGAGATAGCTTGAGGTATTGTCCATGCTGCTCTCAGTGTTGCTACAATACTACTACCTGGAATGTAGTAAAGTATGCTTAAAGCAGAAATTACTACTTCTTTGGCCGGTATGCCAAATAGCAAAGGTACAACCATTTTCCAATCAAATCCAAACAAAGGTTCGGTAACATATGCCAATCCCCTTCCGATGTAACCAGCTATAGTATACTCAGAATCTACTCCATAGGGAATATTACTCATAAACCATATTACAATCGAGGCAATAAAAATGAAAGTTCCAGCTTTCTTAACAAATATCCCTGCTCTTTCCCAAGTTAGATGAAAAATATTCTTCAATCTAGGTAATCTATATTCAGGAATTTCTATGATAAGAGGCATTGTCTCTGATTTTCCTAAGAAAAGCTTGAGGAACATAGCAGATAGAAAAACTAGTAAGAAACTCATTGCATATAATGCTAACATTAGCATTGCCGCAATCCAAGGTTCGAAGAAGATTCCAGTTAGAAAAGCAATAACACCTAATCTTGCAGCACATGGAAGGAAGGAATTTGTTAAAATCATTGATAACCTATCCCTTTCACTTTTGATTGTTCGAGTTGCCATTATTCCTGTTACATTACACCCTAAGCCCATAATCATGCTGAGAAAGGCTGTTCCTTGTAATCCGAATTTCCCTAAAACATTATCCATTAAATAGGCAGATCTTGCTAGATACCCAGAGTCTTCCATCAAAGCAACAAGGATGTAAAAAATAACTATGATTGGTATAAATAGTAGAACAGCCCCAATTCCAGACAATACTCCATCCACTATGAGACTAGTGAGAAAAATTGGACTATTTACAGCACCTAACCAACCCCTTACAATTTCTGAAAAAGAAGTAAGTAAGTAATCTAATCCGTTAATTATAGGACCTGATGCATAAAAAGTAATTAGAAAGAATGCTGCGTAGATGAGAATAAGAATAGGATAGCCCCAGAATTTATGCATCACAACTTTATCGATTTTATCACTTAATTTTTCCTTAAAGTCATCATAACCAATACATGATTTCTTAACAATTCCTTTTAAGGCTCTAAACTTCCTCTTTGGTATCTCATCGGCTGGATCAAAATTTTCAGATTTTTTTAGTTTCTCTATTTTGTTGAACATATCATCGAGCACATATTCTTCTTCTAATTTTGAGATTACCCACTTATCAGCCTCTAGTACTTTGATAGACAACCACCGAGTTGGATAATCTTTCAATATTTTTCTATCCTCAATTTGTCTGGAAACACTATTAATCATTGTTTCTAACTTCTGAGAATAGAGTAAATATGCTGGTGTGAAAGTGTATTTTTCTGTATGTAATGCATCATAAAGAAATTTCTTGATTCTAATAATACAGCTATTGTCAAATGCACTAACAAGAAGTACAGGAATACCAAGCTGTTCTTCTAGTTTCTGTCTGTCAATTTGAATATTTTCTTTTTCAGCAAGATCCATCATGTTTACAATCAAAGCAATATTTTCAGTTAATTCGAGAGCTTGAAGAGCAATGTATGATGTTCTTTCTAACCTAGTTGCATCTACTATAGCACAAACTAAATCAGGTTTTTCTTCAACTACAAATTGTCTAGTTATAATTTCTTCTTCAGAATGAGCAGACAGAGAATAAGTTCCCGGCAGATCTACAAGTGAAAAATACTCATCAGATAGAAGAAAATGTCCTTCCTTTTTTTCAACAGTTTTTCCGGGCCAATTTCCAATATGTTGGTGACTACCAGTTAGTATATTGAAAATAGACGATTTACCCACATTAGGATTCCCTAGAAATGCGATGCGATGCTCAATGGTATGATCAGAATCGGGAGAAGCTAAAATCCTTTTACTGTGAGGTTTACCACCTTGGGGCTTACCTCTATAGTGCTTTCTCTTATATCTTCTTTTACCTTGATTAAAACGGGATCGTCTCATGTAATTCATTCCGGACTAACCAGTTACTTCGATTTTCGTTGCTATTCCTCTACCAATAGCTACTCTTGTCGCTTTCACTTCGATCAAAATGGGACCCAGATCATTTTTTATTATTCGAAGTTTAACTCCCTCTAAAACACCCAAATCTGCTAAGAATCGTCTAGCTTTTTGTCCAGCAGTTATTTTCTCTATCTTAACGATAGAATTGACTGTTGAATCAGCAAGATAGTTCTTTTTATTCATGGTGTTCATACGCTGTCTAGTAATACCATATAAATAATTTTTGGATGTGTCCAAATTCTTAAATTTGGATTAAGTCTCCCTCAATCCAAAATTAAGACGATAAGAGCACTAAAATAATCAGTGAATATACTCTTAAAAAGATTAGTAGTATAAGCTATTCATTGAACTATTTTTCTACTGTTTCTGGGAGAAAAATTGGAATCGAAAGGGTCATTTTTGTTCCTACTATTTCTCCTGACCGACGAACATTATCTATTTTTAAATCCATTTGGTATCGATTCAACAGTTTTTGAATAACTGTGATATCTAGTTTTTTGCGATCAAGATTTTGGTTCATTAGAATTTCTTTCCGATCTTCAAGAGAAAGAACGATTCCTTCGAAATGTAATTTAGCTCTAATTGTTTCGTAAACCGGTGTCCCTGCTGTTATATCAACTAAAACAACGTCATCAGTATATTCCATCATCCTTACTATAAGATTAACAAAAATCCGATAAGTAAATTCATCACCATGTACTATGACATCTTGAATTCTATTAATTTCCAGCTTTACTCTATTAGCAAAGAAATTAGTTATGTATCTAGTTGTATGTTTGAGTATATCCTCAAGTTTCTGGTTTGTTAGTGCTTTTTCCTCTTGAAGTAAAAGCATAATGTTAGCGTTTTGGATAAGATAGATTGAGCGAACGGTTATATCTCTCATTTTTTCTATCATTTGTATGCCAGTTTGTTTTTCAATCATCTCTGAATCATAAAGACGCTTGAAGAAGTCTATATATCCGATTTCAGCATGTAATTTGTTTAACAGATCATGTTGGAATAATTCAAAAAAGAATTGTCTTTGATGTTCAGAATCAACGATTTCTTGAATATCTCGACAGATGAGAACAATGAGTTTTACATCAACAGTAGAAATAAGTGTTGAAGATATATGAAATGAAACTTCAGTTTTTTCTTTAGTGACAAAAGTAAACTTTTGCAACTTTTGCGTTTGTTGCATTGTTTGTTCAAAAAACTCGCTCAAGAGTTTCTTTTCTAATACATAACTAGATAATTTCTTATCTTTGAGTTCATCTAAGGTTTGCCCGAAATATCTACAAGCTTGGATATTAGCTTCGTGGATGGAGCTTTCCTCATCAACCAAGAATATCATATCTAAACTATTTTGAAATATGATATCGAAAGTTTCTCTTAATAGTTTAGCTTCATCTGAAGGATTCATCGATAAACTCACTCTGCAATATTAGTATTCATTTCTTTTAGTAGATAAAAGCATTTCGCAGATGCTTTTCTTAATTTTTCTTATTGTTAATACCATACATCCTTTATTCCACCCCAATAAGCTAAGAAACCTGTTAAGAAGTGTAGTAATGGAGTCATTATTATCAAAGTTACGAAGTAGAACCAGAAATTGGGATCAGAATATAAGAAAGGTAATGCAAATAGAAGACCTGTTACCATCCATGATCCTTGATCATAAAGAGGTAAAGCACCTCCCGGTTTTACACCAATTCGCCTTTTAGTAAAAGAGCCCAATAAATCAGCAAAATGATCACCTAGACTCATAAAGAAACCGGTGTACCATGGAAAAACTGCGAATACATCATACTGAATTGTACATACATACCAAACAATAACACCTGCTATTGTACCGAAGATAATACCAAAAATCAGCCCTCGCCAAGTTTTATGGTCTCCTAAAATTCTTTTACCATCCTTTGTCGTTCTTCCAAAATCGACGGGAGTACCCAAAAAGGGTATAATTTTGCTAAAGTTTGCAAAAGAGTTGCACATGTAAATAGGAAAGCCCAAAGCTATAGCATAGATTACCATGGTGAAGAAAGTTGCAGCATCCATGGGGAAAGAAAATTCAATCATATAAATGGGAATTATGAACTTGAATTAAAATATTTTGGAAAAAAGCTAACCAAAACCAAATTTTGTTTAACCCTTTGAGAAAGATTAATAAGAAATAGTTAGAAAACTGTATTGTATTACCGATATTGGGGAATTTTTGTGGTTCAGAAGGAAGCTAGACGAAAGATTGAATATGAGTGTAATATTTGCAAAAATACTCGCGTTTTACTCATTCTACAGTCACTTCACAGAGAAGTTGATGAAAAGGGTTATGTAGAATATGTGGACGTTCATCAATGTCTTGATGAAAGATTGAATGCTAATATTCTTTATGTAGATAAATCACTCGTGGTTAGATCTCAGGTTCCCGTAAGAGTTGGAGATGACGTATCTTCCAGTCAAATTAGTGCTTTTCAAATTCCCGTACCAAAAAAAGTGGATCTAAAAGAAACAAAAATTATTCCGACTAAGGACTTTAAATACAAGAATCTAAAGGGCTTAAGAATCGCTGATAAACTCCGACAAACACAATATGTTCTACAGAAAAATGGTAGTGGGAACACAATTGAAGTTGAATCTGAATTAAGTTTCATCGAACTTGAAGCAACAGTTTCTAAAGGCATTGATGAAGAAATTATTGAGGATTGGCTAAAACAAATAAGCTCTATTTTGGAAGCTATCGTACTTTTAGATGACGAAATGCTTTCTTATCTGATAACTTATCTAGATCCAAAATTAAATTCTCCTTCATCTGGTGAAACAATAATAGAAATCGATATGATTCTTCATGCAAAGAGTTCTTTTCCTGTTTCATCCCTCAAATCTTATGCCACATTTAGAAGACAATGGCCAGATTTTAGCAAAGATTATGGGAAGAAAAATTTTGAAGGTTATGAAAAACTTCTAACCTACTGTATCGGCAATCAACATAAAACTCTACTAGACATATTTTTCAAAGCAGAAGAATCTCTGCAATTCAATGATTTTATTAATAGAATTGAAGATTTAGCAATGCTTGGATTAATTAACATTAAGAAAACAGAATTTTTCTCTGTGCAAGAAGTTTGAAATCTCAATAAATCTATTATAAGAGTTAATTTATTCATCAATCATGAAGATGCTAGCTGATAGATTAGATCATTTTCAGGAATCAGTTATTAGAGAGATGACAAGAAAAGCAATTGAACATAATGCTATCAATTTATCTCAAGGAATGCCAGATTTTAACCCTCCAGAAGAACTAATAAAGGGGATAGAAAAAGCAATAGAGACAAAAGAACACCAATATTCTGTAACTTATGGTAGGGAAGATCTACGAGAAAAAATAGCTGAAAAACTCTCTTCTTATAACAAAATTCAATATGATTATGAAGATGAAATCACAGTTACATGTGGAGCTTCTGAAGCAATTTCAAGTGCAATTCTGGCTACTCTGAATCCAGGTGAGGAGATTCTAATTCTTGAGCCATGGTATGAGAATTATGTTCCTATTACTCATTTAGCTGGGGGAAAACCTGTTTACGTTCCTTTAGATGAACAAGAATTCTCTATAAATGAGGAAAAAGTAAAGGAATGTGTATCTTCAAAAACAAAGGTTATTGTGATAAACTCCCCACATAATCCAACAGGTAAAGTATTCTCAAAGAAAGAATTGGAGTTCATAGCGGACATTTGTCAAGAACATAATCTAATAGCAATTACAGATGAGATATACGAGTATATACTATATGATGGTGTTAAGCACATAAGTCTTGCAAGTATCAAAGATATGTATGAAAGAACAATTACTATTTCAGGTTTTAGTAAAACATTTTCAATAACAGGTTGGAGATTGGGATATGCCGCAGCTGAGAAAGAATTGATGTCTGGCGTCAG
>BPTK01000064.1 GCA_023705905.1 Candidatus Heimdallarchaeota archaeon | reverse complement strand
CACTTATAACTCCAAAAGAAGCTACAGAGAGGTTGATAAGTAATTTGGAAAATTTCTCATTTCTCACGTTATCTGACCAAGTCGTAGGAACTGTTGCAGATAGCATTTCGACTATTTGATCATCTCCTTTTCTTTTCTTTCCATCTAACCGACCAACTACCATCTCCCCTGAAGATGTTTTAATTGCTTCTGCGTGCCCAGATTTTGTTGCTCCAAAACTTGTTACACAACCAAGTAGATGATCGCTTCCTATCTTAGGACATAATTTCTCCTCAATCATGCCATTAGTCATGGTAATTAGAGTATGGTTGGTGCTTAACTTATCTTCCAGTCGCTTTATTGCATCTTCTACATCGTTAAGTTTAGTAACAAGAAAAACAAGGTCAAGTTCAGTAGGTAGATCTTCAATTGTTAATACAGGATGAAGATTGTCCTTAACTATATACTCTCCACTCACACCTGTTACCTTAATTCCTCTCTCTTTGACAATTGCCAAAGTTTCCGGGTATTTACAAGGTATATAAATAGAAACGCCATTCTTTGCTATATCTGCAGCAACAATTGCTCCGATTGCACCTAAACCTACTAAAGCTACCTTCATATTTACTTTTGTGAAAAAGGGTTATCTTAAATGTTTCTTGTAAGGTCTAAATAGATTAACATTAACAAAAAAAATATTGTGATAAAATAGGAAAGAAAAAAGGAAAAAATATTCCTTTGAATTAGAAATTCTATAGATCTTTAAAAGCATCAATAACTCTCTCAGCAGCTTGAACACTAGCTCTCATGTTTCCTTCTTTTGTTTGAGCGCCGATATGTGGGCTGATAATAACATTTTCGTGATGGAGTAAAGGATTATCTTCACTTGGAGGTTCGTTTTCGAAAACATCAGTACAGTAGTAACCTAATTCACCTGATTCTAGTGCTACATGTGCAGCTACCTCATCAACTATTCCACCTCTAGCACAATTAATCAAAACGGCAGTCTTTTTCATCTTTGAAATAGCATCTTTGCCAATCATGTGTTTGGTGTCCTTATTTAGAGGAAGATGGAGACTAATATAATCTGCGTCTTTGAGGATGTCATCCATTGTAGGTTTCATTTCTACAACAGGGTTCTCCGCAACAAATGCGTCATATCCGATTGTTTTCATACCTAGAGCTTTGCATTTGACTGCAAGGCTTGTACCAATTCTACCAGTTCCTATTAATCCTAGGGTTTTTCCGTCAATTTCACTTGAGAATAATTCTTTCTTCAGAGATTTGAAATTGGATGGATTAGATTTAATTTCGCAAGTACCCTTAACTACATCACGTGTTGATGCTAGAATCATTGTTAATGCTAGTTCAGCAACAGAATTAGTTGTAGCAGCAGGAGTATTCACAACCTTGATGTTTCGTGCTAATGCTGTTTCCATGTCAATGTTGTCAAGACCTACCCCAGCTCTTCCAATAACTTTGAGATTAACGGCTTTATCAAATAAATCTCCTCTAACTTTTGTACCAGATCTTACGATAATTGCATCATAATCACCAATAATTTTTGGAAGGTCTTCCTTGGGAATATCCCAAGCAATTTTTACTTCAAAACCAGCTGCTTCTAAAATTTCAACTGCTTTTTCATTTAATTTATCAGTTAGTATAATTTTTGGCATTTCTTTCACCTTTAAAGTTCCCAGATTTCTTCGATAGCAGCTAATAGCTCCTTCAAATCATCTAAGTTATGATCACCCATGTGACCAATTCTGAATGTTAGATTTTTCAGTTTACCATAACCATTTGCAATAACAAAACCTTTCTCACCTAGCGCTTTATTGAGAGCTCCAACATCCTTTTCCAATTTGTTAGCTATTGTTGAAACAGTGACTGATCTGTATCCTTCTTCTGCAAACAAACCAAAACCATGATCTAGAGCCCATTTGTGAGTATAATCTCTAAGTTCTGTTAATCTTGCGTTAATGTTTTCTGCTCCTTCTTTTAGCATTTGTTTTAATTTGTAATCAAAAGCAAATAACAGAGAGATATTTGGTGTGGCAGGAGTTTGTCTCTTCTTTTCAAAATATGCAAAAATAGCATTAAGATCTGTGTAAGAACCTCGATTAGGAACATCATTAGTCCTGTCTAAGGCCTTTTGAGATATGATACCAATAGCAAGTCCTGGAGGAAGAGCAAAGCATTTTTGGGTAGAAGCAAATATTAAATCTGTGCCCATTTCATCTGGTAAAATCAAGTCTCCTCCGAGAGATGAAACTGCGTCTACAACAAGCAATGTTTCGGGATAATTTCTTAGCAAATCTCCAATGGCTTTGAGATCCACTTTCACGCCTGTAGAAGTTTCATTTTGACAAACTGTTACAACATCATATTCTGATTTATCTAATTTTTCTTTGATATGCTCAGGTTTGGGGGCTTTACCCCATTCAATATCAACCTTTTCAGCATCAATACCACAATTAACAAGTGTTTTGTACATTCTATCAGAAAAAGAACCATTCACCATACATAATGCCTTTTTACCAGGTCGAATCAAATTTCTTCCTGAGATATCCATAAACAAAGTACCAGAAGCGGTAATTACTGTAATGTGTTGTTCAGTTTTGAAGAACGATCTTAATTGATCTAACACGCTATTATACAAGATAGTAAATTCGTTACTTCTGTGTCCAATCAATTTTTTAGATTGTTGTTCAAGAACATCATCTTTGACCTCTGTTGGTCCTGGAATCCATAATTTTTTGTGCAATAATTTCACCTAATTACGATTAACTGATTTAAACACAATAAAAGAATTTTGCTTTGGATAGAAAATTTAATCTTCTGAAATTGGAAAATGATTTAACAGCTGCTCGATAGGTTTTTTATCTACTTTCTCAGGTACTGTATTCCCACTTGTTCTGGAAGATAACCATATTTTCATTCCAGTATAAATTAGTGAAGTTATCATTAAGCTAAATGTAAAAATCACTGAAAAGATTAATAGTTCTGCATTATTCCCAGAGAAGAATAGGAGATAGATTGAAACGGGTAGGATTAGAATGCATATGGAAGCAAGTGGAATTCCTATAAATGTAAATAGAAATTCATACCCTAGATAAAACAAAATTTCACTTCCTTTTGCTTCAATTGCTGGAATAAAGAGTATCATAAGTAAAACAACGGCGCTAAGTGCAAAGAATACTACTGAAAAAACAACGAGAAGAAAAGTCGGGAAGAAAATATTTAGAACTAATAAAAATGCTGCAAAAGTAACAAAGAAAAGTGTTACAATAACCCCTTCTCTAAAGATATTCTCTTTTCTCTGCTCTTTTAGCAACATCATTTGTAAAATACATTTCTAGACACCTATAAATATTTATGAGCAACAAAAAAATTAAAATAGATTTGGTTTTTAGTCAAAATTTCTTCAAATATTACATTTATTTATATAAACACTGAAATACAGATTAAAATCGCCTATTTCTGGAGTGCATCGCAATTAGACGGCATTTAAAGAGAGAATAATTTGTGATTATTATGGTAAGCTTTTTTAGGTGAAGTTGCAAAGAGTTTCTGATGAGCATTCAAGATAGAGATAAACAGAAGACTGCAATAGAAAAGACATTGCAAAAATTCACAGAATTGCTTCCTTCTGTTAAACCTCAACAAGATCCTGTTAAAAAGGCTCTAGTATTAATTGACGGAACATCAAAATCCAGAACTTCAGTCTTAGTAGCAGAACAATTAAACCATCATTTTGGTACAAAAATCGATGTAGTTTGTTTTTACACGGAAGACACCTCTTCTGTAGCGAAAACATCAAAGGAAAGTTACGAACATTCGCTTTCATTTGCATACGAACATTTGCGTAGTGAAGAATTCGAGATCAAAGGACAAGTGATAGAGAGCGTAGAAATGCTAAAAAGCATTCTAGGTGCGATTTTGATGGAAGGAAATTACGAATTAATCATTGTACCATCATCCTTCATTGGAATAACACAAAGTGTAGAAGAAGATGAAGATAAAATCACTGTTATGGGAGATATTTTTGAATATCTTCTAGAAGAAGTAAAAGAAATTCCAGTTCTTTTAATTCAAAGTGACAGAATCAATGTGAATTTACTCTGGAAAAATACTTGTATCATGGCAAGTAATAGTTTACAATTGAGCTATCTTACTGAAAAAGCTCTCAGATTTAGTCTAAAGAAAGCTGAAATCCACTGTTTAGTTAATATTGATCAGAATTACCATGAAGACAAGAGTGAGGAAGAATTCGCAGAATTTGTTAAAAAGAATAAAGAAGATCTAGAAAGGTTTGACCGAGCGAACACTGAAGTTTTTAAAGAAGCATCAAGATTCATCGAATATCTTCTTATTACATCAAATAAGATGGATATATTCAAAGATGAAATTACATCATTTGGAAAAGATGTTGGAATATTAATTATATACATGCCAACCAAACATTCAAGTTTATATTCTTATTTTGTTGAATTGTTAGAAGATGGTGAGATTACTTTTCCTATACTTATTGCAAAACGCAAGAAAGATGCAAAGATAGAAGTAGTTGATGAAGAAAAATTGGAAATTTCTATTGATGAAAAAGAGGAAGTAGAGATTGTTGCTGATGAATTCGAAGAAGAAGAAAAAACTGAAGAAAAGGAAATAATAATTATAGATGACTCTTTAAAAGAACAGATTAAAGAAGAAGTGAAGCAAGACATTCTTGGACATAAGGAAGAAACAGAAGAAGAAGATGAAGTAGTTTCTGACGAAAAAACTGTGGAAGAAAAGCAAGAAGAAGAAGAATTAGATATTAAAGTTACGAAACAGCTTGAAGATTTAGATTTATTAGAAAAAGAAGATAAGAAGGAAACCGAAATGACTGACATAGAAGAAATAAAAGAAGAAGTGAAAGAAGAAGTTATTGAGGAAATCAAAAAAGAAGTCAAAAAAGAAATAAAAGAAGAACCAAAGAGAGAAGTCAAAAGAGAAGTCTCTAAGGAACTGAAAACTGAAGAAAGTATGGAAGAGCTCAAAGAATCGATTCTAGAAGAAATAAAAGAAGAAATAAAAGAAGAAATAAAATATGAGCTAAAACGTGATCTTAAGGAACCTAAAAAGGAACTGAAAGAAAAAGTAATCGAAGAAATAAAAGAGGAAACAGATACAAAAGAAACTGATGAAGAAGAGGAAAAAGAAGAAGAAGAAGTTACCTCTCGAATGGAATTTGAATAGAAATATTAAATCCCACATTATTCCTCAACTGAATTGAGTGAAATTCAAAGTGATGTTATTATTCGTCACACAATTAATAATATTAAACAAAGGTGAACACTTGGCTAGTATATTAGGAGATTATGATTGGATAATAACGATAATCATTGTTATAATTGTACTAGCAACTATTCTATTGTTGATGAAAGAGGGAGTTGATGCAACAAAGATTACTGTAACTGGTGCACTAGTTGTCTCAATAATATATTTGGTTTTCATGGATTGGGGAGCAGGATTTATTGATAATCTTGAGTATGAAGTAGTTCCACATAACTTTCTTGAAGCTTTAGCTAAAACGGTCAACGTTGAAGCAATAGTCATTATTTTCTCAGTAAGCATAATTGTAGCAATAACTAAAGGAGCAGGTTTCTTTGATTTTATATCATTATCCATGGTTAAATTGACCAAAGGAGATCCGAAAAAACTCATTGTCTCCTTAGGAGCACTAACTTTCTTTGTTTCAATGTTCTTTGATAATCTAAGTGCTATTATTCTATTAGGTTCATTAACAGTAGTTATTTGTAAACAACTAGAGATAAATCCAAAACCATTTGTGCTATTCGTTGGTATTAATACTATAATTGGGGGGCTCCCTACGCCTGTTTCGTCTCTTCCCAACATCATATTTTACAACTTATATGCTGGAGAGGGAATGAACTTTATTCGCTTTATGGCGTACATGCTTCCAATTGCAATAATTTTCTTTGGTCTTGCAACAGGTTTCTTTTTCCTTATTTATAGGAAAGAAATTTTTAAGGAAGTCCCTGAAGAAAAGAAAGAACAGTTGGGGAGAATAAATCCCTGGAGTGGTATAGAAAACCGTATGAATATTTGGAAATCTGTAATTTTGTTATGTATCCTTTTCGTTGGTTTTCTACTTACAAGTATTGAAGGTAATCCTATAGATGTTGCCTTAGTATCATTAATAACAACAATGATCGGAATTTTCCTTTTCAGAGCTGATTTGAAACATTACCTTGAAGAAGGTGTTGAGTGGAATATTGTTGTTTTCTTCGTTGCTCTGTTCGTTTTGATGGGTGTATTAACAGCTGCTGGTGCGTTAGTCCCCCTGAACAACATCCTAGGAGGCATTTTAGGAAATAACTCAATACTTGTTCTTCCATCTTCTATATCCGATATCTATTTAAGAAGTGGAAACCCCACGATCAGCGGTCAGATTTTAGTAGCTATCGTAATAGGTGTAATAGGGTTGCCTATCACAGGATTTCTAAATGGATCATCAGCAGCACTAATTTTCTCTTACTTGTTTAAATCTCTCCCTGCAGGAATTACCACAGGTTTGTGGATAGGTTTTGTTCTCTCTGGAAACATTGGAGGAGCTCTAACACCTTTAGGTTCTATAACTATTCTGATGGCATTGGAAATTCTTAATAAAGAAGGATATCCTATGTCATTTCTCCAATATGTCAAGAAGATGCTACCTTTGACTCTGACTTTCACTGTTCTCAGTATAGGCTATTCAATGATTCTCATAGCCATAGGATTGTAGAAAATTTTTTAGTTAAATATCTCACATTTACCTTTAGGGGATTACATATAATAGAGCAAAAACTATTCCAGAGACTATCAAATTTGTCATGGGCAGGATAACAGCTTGTTTAATTTCTATATGTTTCTTTTCAAATAGATAGATGAAAAATGCAGCATTTAAAAATTGTACAAGAAAGAAGGATACTGGAATAGCTCTTGCGATGATTCTTGCTGCATAAAGATTTAGTGTGCTTATGTAAACAAATTGGGTGGTAATAAAGGATAATACAGAAACCCACAGTTGGGAGAAAATGAGGACGATTATAAACATCTTTCGAGTTTTCAAGAATCTTTTCAGATTTTCAATTTTATAATTCAGCTTAGTTTCTTTTGATTTTTCCTTTTTTTCACTCATCTACTCTGAAATAATGAAAAAGTTGTATATATTACTTCTGTTACAATTGTTATACAACTAGTTTTTCTCTTGCCAGATTCTAGCATCCCAATGTTTCATGGTTTTAGTTGCTGTTCCATCTGGTTTCTTACCTTGCTTAAGTTCTTCTTCAGTTAGCCAGTACATAGAAGGATGTTCAGTATTGTAAAGAACATTGTATGCTTGTGGCATAATATTTACTTCTACATGGGCGCTAACATCTTCTTCATAGATCTCACCATCATGTTCCATTCCTATTGGACTCTCTAGTTTCACTTCAATTTTCTTAGCTTGTTTGTAAAGCATTCCCTTCAAATTAAGGTGCTCTCCTTTGAAAATCTTTTGAATTCCCAATAGAGTTCTAGGTTTTGTAAGATTTTGAGTTATACACACATCAAAGAAATCATTCTGGGGATGAGCATTAACACAAGCTAACATTCCGCCACCTACGGATTTTCCTATTCCTATAGCTAAAAGCATTAACTTGAAGTCTATTGGATCTCCATCATCTAGAATAATTGTACCTTTTCTTTGTTTGACAGTAACTAGTTTCTTGACAGCTAAGAAAGTATACCTTGATGGTCCTTTAATCCAATTCATTTCCCCAGCCATATTACCTAAATTAACCAATGAAGAGATTCCAAAATCAAACATATTTCCAAAGTACACTTCGAATTTTGTATCGTGATATTTTACTTTGCCAATAGAGGAAGGTGAAACAGCTGTTTTCTCTATCAAAGTCTTAGCTGCATTTTCAGGATTCCAAGGGATACCCATATAGGTTGCTAAATCATTTCCAGTTCCAAAAGGTAGGACTCCGAAAGCTATCTTCTTTCTCTCTTTTTCTGAAAATGTCATTATACCATTTATTGCCTCATTTACAACTCCGTCGCCGCTAGCAACGATTATTCTGTTAAAACCATCATTGATCGCATCTATAGCTAGTTGTTTTCCTTGTTTTCTTGCTGTAGTTAAGATCATTTCATAGTCGATGCCACTTTTCTTGACATAAGGTTCAGCTTTCTCCCACCTCGCAATACAGCGTTGATTTCCAGCATTAGGATTAACTATAAACTTCCATTTCAAAGACATAGACTAAATAATTTTGTAGTTAAATATAAATGCTATGGAGTTTTACGGTGAAATAGCTATTTTTGTCCAATTGTAAGTATTAAATAAATTCAAACCTTATTTATTATGTGCTTTTTTATGGTAAAAGATTATGATTTAGTAGTAATTGGAGGAGGATCTGCTGGACTAACTGCAGCTGAATTTAGTTCAAAATTAGGTGCAAAAACACTTCTTGTTGAAGCATCAAAAATAGGGGGAGATTGTACATGGACAGGATGTGTTCCTAGTAAATCTTTGGTTCATTATTCTTCCAAAGTTGAAAGCTTAAAATTTCTCAAAGAGATGAATTTAATAAAAGATTCAGAGGAATTAGATTATAATTCAGTATATGAATATATACAAGATAGAATCAAAATTATTTACAAAGAAGAATCTCCAGAAGCGTTACAAGCAAAAGGTATTGAAGTTCTAATAGGGGAAGCTAAATTCATATCACCGAATAAAATTCAAGTAGATGGCGAAGAAATAAGTGCTAAGCGTTTTATTATCACTACAGGCTCTTCACCAAAAATCCCAATTGGAGAGATAGAAGGTTTGGATAAAATAACATTCTATACTTCTGACACTGTTTTTGATCTAAAAGAATTACCTGAACACTTAATTATTATTGGAGGAGGTCCGATAAGTTGTGAATTAGGTCAATCTTTTCACAGATTAGGTTCTAAAGTTACAATTATTACGACAAAAGATAGATTGTTAGCAAAGAATGATTCAGATGCTAGTGAATTTATTCTTCAAACATTTAACCAACAAGGAATCGAGACTGTTTTTTGCAATAGAATAATCAAAGCTAAACAAAAATCTAAACATATTGAAGTTATCACAAATGATGGGAAGACAGTTGTTGGTTCCCACTTATTAGTGGCTATCGGAAGAAAACCTTCTCTTTCGAGATTGAATCTAGAAGCGGCTAAAATAACACTAAAAGAGGGCTTTATTGGAGTAAATAAATATTTGAGAACAAAAAATAAGAGAGTTTATGCAGCAGGGGAATGTATAAACTCATATCAATTCACACATGTAGCGGGATTCTTAGGATACATTGCTGTTAGAAATGCTTTGTTGCCATTTTCTAGTTCAGCGAAACTTCCTCTTATAGCTTGGACAACTTTCACTTCTCCAGAAATTGCATTTGCTGGGGTAGAAGACCTATTTGTAGGATTAAGTGCAAAAAAGTATTCTGAAGTCAATTTTAATCTTGAACAAGTAGACCGAGCAATTACTGATTCTGATTCTACAGGCTTTGTGAAAATCTACTTGAACAAAAGGCAAAAAATTGTTGGTTCGCTTGTAGTAAGTCCTAGAGCTGGAGAGATAATTCACGAATTAATCCTTGCAATAAAGAACAAAGAAAACATATCTACAATCGCTAATTTGATGCATGTTTACCCGACATACTCAATGCTTATTCAACAAGCTGCAATCAAGAAGACAGAAGAGAGTTTACTCCAAGGATTTATTGGAAAAATCATTAATATCGCAACTAAGATAAACTTACTCTTCTAACTTATTAATTGGATGAAATACAGAGTTTAGTAATCGTTTTTTCAGTAATATTCTTGCCTTTATGATAACGGTTTAAATATAGGAAAGAGGATATTAATTGGGTATTTTTTTGCGTACTAGAGTGTTAACATCAATATGGGCAACAATGTTTATCATGAGTGTTATACCAATGATTATTAGCCTCTGGGGAGTGGAAAGCAGTATCTATTTGCACATATTAAAATTCTTTCTGCCAACTCTTGGAATAATATTAGGAATTCTAATAATCTTTTTGGCAAAAAACAAGGATACAAGAATCTTCAGTATCACGATAACTACTACATTAATAATGCTAGTTATCTTCGAATTGTTTGATTATTTTCTCAATGAAGATCCAACAAAATTATCAGCAAATTATTGGACATTCTTTTACATTGCAGCATATTTCTCTTTCTTGGGGATTTCAATTGATAGAATTATCAAAGATTATAGATATTTAACAAAGTCATCATTTTTCATAGGAATTGCTATTGTCAGTTTAACTACTGTTGTAATAACCCCAATCCTTTCTTATTCTTACAGGGTTTTAGGTGATATATTTACACCTATTGAGTTTTCATTATTTGTAACTTTTCTAGTAGTTCTATTGATTTCCTTTGTTATACTTAGTATCCTGATGGTATTATATTCCAGAATGAAATATGGTTATCATTGGTTTTTTATTATGGCAGGATTTCTAATTATGCTTTTCAGAGATCTTTCTAGAATATATTCCATGACGATATTATCAGAATTACAAGTTTTAACACCCGACGTACTGAATTTTATTTTTTATTCAACAATGATTACAGCTCTTATAGCTACATTTCATCCTGATTTCAAAATACAGTCAGTGAGAGATATAGACATGGAGAGAGAGTTCTACAAACAAAGATATGAAGAGATAGAGTATCTATCCAAAGATTTGCTTACTGTTACTGAATTATGGTTTCACGATCTTCAAAACGATCTGAGTGTTATTAATAATGCAATGGAATTATACGGTGAAACATCAAAAACTAACTATTTAGCCATGATCTCAAAGAGAGTTGGTTTGATGGAAGAGAGGCAGAAGAAATATGAAACACCAGCTCATATTTTGAATTCACTAAAAATTCAACCCACTAATCTTAATATTCTGGATGGAATTCAACGAGCTTTTAATCATGTAGATTTAATATTACCAGCTGAATCAGTTTATGTTAAAGCAAACAAATTGCTCTTTCCAATTGTACTAAATGTAGTTCAAAATGCTTTTCAACAAAACCCAGATTCAGTGCAAGTGATTATAACTGCCGAAGAAATTAATAGCACTGTATTTCTAAAAATAATGGACAATGGAATAGGAGTATCTGATGATTTAAAGACCAAAATCTTCTTGAAGAATTTTCAAGGGAATAAAGGAGGTGCTAGTGGGATGGGATTATATCTAGCAAAATTAACTTTAGCAAAATTTGGCGGGAGCATTTCAGTTGAAGACAACAAACCATCGGGAGCTGTTTTTATTATCAAACTTGATAGAATTGATTTAAGTGACAGTTAATTTCATTAATTTGGCCATTTTCTTCTTTCAACTTCAGTTTCACACTTTCTACAAACTGTTTTTTTCAGTTGTGGATAACCATATTTATCTTTTTCATGAACAGTTTTTATTGCTTGACTGCAAGTATAATCAAGTTTGCAATAAGGGCAATGAAAATAAGAATTATTTAGTTCTAGTGTAGGTGAAAGAAGGGGTCTGGGACAAGAAGCTTTCTTCACAACCTTAACACAATCACATTTGAGATGGTTAGCTACAATAGTCACAATCGAAACTATCTTGAGATGGTTAAAAACTTATTCAAAAAAGGGAGAACAAGAAGTTTCAAAAAAAAAGAAACTCGTGTCATTATGGAATTGTTATGTCTTGAGGAGGCAATGTCTGTGCTAAAAATGTTAGCGGAATACCGATGTAGATAGGTACAGCGGATATTTCTATTGTAATAGTTATTGATCCTCCTGATTCTATAATAGTCACATCAGCTGATGTTAGAACAAACACAAATTCGACAGGTGCAGATTCACCTAATTTGAGGGTTGTCTGTTGTAAATCACCGTAGTTAGTTCCACCTTTCTTTAGCTGTATATCTAATCTAATAGATTTAGGAATGTAACCTAACGTAGGCGTCCCTACTGTAGCTGTGACTGTAATAGTAGTATTATCTGAACTTATGTCGAACGTTGGAGCACCAACTGTGAATTGGTCATAATTCGCTTCAACATCCTTATAACTCATATAAATGTCGACACCAATTACACCCCCAGCTGCTAAAATAACAAAAAATATTATCAAAAATGCTGTTAATCCTTTTCCCATGAAGTAGTAAATGCAATTCAGAGATATAAATGTTTTCAGTTAAAATTTCAATGATTTAATAATTTCAATTTGATACGCAATTTTAGTACTTCAAGTAATATTTTTTATACTACTCCCAGAATTTCTGAACTATGACCAAGAATTTTGGTATCATGACTGATTCTGGAGCAGATTTCAGTCTTGATTATATGGAAAAACATGATATAATTCTAATCAGAACTAGAATACTAATTGAAGATACAGAGTACATCGATCGAAATAATATTACAAGAGATGAAATTATTGATAAAATGATTAATGATAAAGCCAAAATAACAACTTCAGTTGCCCCACCTATAGATTTTGATCAAGTAATAAGAGCAGCTCTAGAGAAATACGATAAAGTGCTCTATTTAGGGATCAGTGCAAAGATGTCTGCAACATTACAGAATGCGATAATGACAGCTAGACGTTTGAAAACAGACAATTTTATTGCAGTTGATACAAAAACTGTTTCATGGGGACAATCACTTCTGATAGATCATACTATTAGAAGAAGAGATCAGGGAATTCCTATAGAAACTGTTACGGATGAAATTAACGAAATGAAAAAGAATATCCAATTGCATTTCTTTGTAGAAACTTTAGAATACCTCCGTAGAGGAGGAAGAATAGGTGCTGCAAAGAGTTTATTGGGTTCAATTATGGGGTTAAAACCTCATCTAGCTGTAGATGGTGGAGAAATAACTTCAGCTGGAACAGTAAAAAATCAGAGTGAGGCATTGGAGATTCTTCGAGATATAACTAATCAGTATTCCAATGAATATAGAAATTACGCAATAGTTGTTATGTACGGTCTTGATAATCCTGAAATTAAAGCGTTTTCAGAGGAAATAAATAAGCAATTCAAACCTTTGAATTTCATCTACGAACCTATCGGGGCAAATATTATGTGTCATGCAGGACCCTATATCTTTGGATTAGGAATAATTAAAATCCCTGATTCAGCTGTTGATGCATATAACTAATCCGTTTTTCTTTCTTTTCTTCTAGAAAGAATTAAATTGCTAGATTCTATTTTCGTTTAGATACTGATGAAAGATGTTCATGAATTACCAGTAAATCGTTTAAATCTAATTCTTAAATTACTTCTAGAAAAAGCTAAGGCTAAATCTAACATTGACAGAGATCAGCCTTTAGAGTGGAGTATCATGCACATGTATTCATGTTCTCAACTTGCTAAACTATTAGCCTTCAAACGCAATCTAAATCCAGAAATTGCTGGTATTGCAGGAGCTATACACGATCTAGCTATAATCGAAACAGGAATTTTCAAAAATCATGGTCCTGACGGAGCAAAGTTAGTGAAAGATTTTCTATATAATTACAATGATATCCACGGGCTGGAAAATGGAAAGGTAACTGAAGATGAAATAGCAATAATAATCGATGCAACCATTCACCATTCTGATAAGATAAACTATTCAAACAATGAGTACGTTGAATTGATAAAAGATGTTGATTCATTTGATAGATATCTACATGGAAAAGAGACTTATGAGTTCTATATCGAAAGAACAAATAGGGTTCTGAAAGATTTGAATTATCCTCTTTTGTAACAAAATACTATTTTTTTGTTCAAAGCATATTTTTAAATTCAGAATCACAGAGAGTCTATTTTGAATTAATCATTTCTTTTTAGAATTTGTTTTAGTGATGAAAATGGCAAAAGATAAACATAAACATATTAGAAGAAAATTCTGGATTAATCCACATGTTCACTGTGGTTGTGATTGTGGAAAAGATGCAGAAGATCATGAAGAAGGATGTATAGATCAAGAAGATACTTATCGACTCATTTACGAGATACCAGGTGTTAAGAAGGAGAACATATCCATTAGAATTATTAAAAATGGCATAAAACTCAATGCTATTCGTGACGCTCATGTTGAATATGTCAACGAATACTCTTTCTTAGTTGATGCTGACCCAGAAGGAACTGTAATTCAATATGAAGAAGGTCTCCTTATAGTAAATGTACCGATGATCGGTAAAGATCCTTTCAAGAATGTCAAACCAATTGAAATAAAGTAAAGTAAAAGAGAGATTGATTTTTTCTTTCTCTCAATTTTCTCCTTTTTTTACAACCGTTGATTCGATTAATTCTGATGAATCTAAATGCAAATCGTTTGAACCCGTACTAATTCCTCTATCTTTTAACAAAATCCAGGCGATAAAAATTACAGGTACCCCTGAATTAAATTCAAGAAAGCTGTTAAAAATGAGAATGATAAAAGAACCTTCCAAAGGTCGTATACCTGCTGCAAGTAGAGTTATCTCCATTCCAAAATGAACTAGAAAACCAACAAGAAATAGATATCCAAGTTTTAACCAGGACAGATTTTCAAATTTTTTCCATTTATACTTGAATAAAATAAGTAGGAGATAACCTCCTACAGCCATCGCAATTTGAATCCATCTACCTATATCAGTCATCTCTCTATAGATGGAAATAGTCCTATCATCTATGTGTAGCCAATTTGAAAGAAAGCCCGTTGCAAACCAACCACCATAGAGAAACAGAGACCAAGATAACATGGTTTTCCAGTTCTTTGCAGATATCATTGTAGCAACATACGAGAATTCTATCATTCCATAAGTGAATGAAAAATATAGTAAGAATAAATCATTGTTAAAAGGAACTTCAGTTAATACTCTCGTTTTTAGCAAGTGATACCATATTAAATCATCAGATATGAATACAATTACTGCACCAAAAAGGCCAAATATCCACTGTAAACGCTTTTTCCTTATTATAAGAATCGTCATCCAAATTGCACAAAATAGCAAATCAAGGTAAATGAAATCCATATCAAATAAACGTGCTACAAACTGTGACATTGAGTGTGAATTTCTTTAGTTTATTTTAAATGTTATTAGCATGAGATATCAGATTAAGTGCTTTATTAAGAAATCAGCTAGAGGTGTTGGAAGATATTCTAATATGACTCTGGATCTATTATTCTTGACCTTGTAGCAACTGCGCGGTTTTTTCTTTTTCAGGATTTTGTGAACAAGCTTTGCTATAACCATAGGATCTGAACTTTTCTTTTTCTCTTTTGCTAAAACTGGCCAAATCCGAGATAATTGATTTTTAAACATTGAGTCTTCCATATGCTTACTATATTCAGATTCCGTTTCTGTCATAAATTGAGTATTAAATGCCCCTGGTTGTATCTTTATTACTTTCATCTTTTCAAACATTAATTCTCTTCTGAGAGAATCTGAAAATGCTTCGATTGCATATTTTGAGATACCATATGGACCATTGAAAGGATAGGAGAATCTACCTACCTCTGAGCTAAGGTTAATTATCTTTCCTTTTCTTTTATGTAGGAGTGGAAAGAATTTCTGTGTTACTTCGATTATTCCAAGAACATTTATTTCTAGAATTGTGCGCATATCTTCAATGTTAACTTCAAGCATAGATCCTCCAACAAATATTCCTGCACAATTAACTAACCCATCTAATCCTTCTGTAGTGTTTGTTATCTCATCTACTGTTCTATCTATTTCTGCTGTTTTTCTAATATTTAGATTAATAGTTTTGATATTCTCTATTTCTTCAAGAGATTTCAATCCTTTCTCATCAACATCAGTTGCAAAAACAAAATAATCCTTTGATGCAAGATACAGGGAAATAGATTTGCCAATACCATTAGCAGCTCCAGTTACTAAGATGGTCTTCTTCTCAATCATGAAAGTCACCTAATTGAAAAAGATGAAACATAGTCTAATATAAAATTAATGTAAAAAAAGAAGAGAAGAGACTATCTCTTTCTCAGATAAATCATAGTTGAAGCGACTAGAGATAGTAAAGCAAGTAATCCAAGTGAGATTAGTAGATTGTATTCAGAAACAAATGGAAATGGTTGTTCATTAAGCGGATAAAGATCAGATGCTCCTGCTGAACCTGAAATACTGTAATTACCTGTTCCTATGTAGTCTGACCACCAATTTCCTTCTTGGTTAATTGGATCAAACCAGGTATTATTGTATCCTTCATCGTATCCTTGCAATGTATCTCCATTATTCTTATCGAATGTGTTCAAATAGATATAATTATCGTAACAATCTGCACCTAGATAAACTCCCTCTAGACTGTTCTCTTGGAATAGATTGTAAGTTATGTTTGTTTCAAAGACTTCGGATAAATAAACTCCCCATTGGTTTGCACTGGCATTGTTTTGGGTTATTATAATATTATTAGCTGTTTCTATCCATATACCCGCTTCTTGAATATCATGACTGTAATTATTTGTTATGTTGACATTAGTGACTTCTGCCATGTAAAGACCAGCATACTGACTATAAGCGAACTCACAGTCACTGATTTCGAATCCATTCGTTAAATAAATAACAACACCTTCCCAATCATTGTTAAAGAAGTTACAATTTTGAATCAGTAGATTTTCTATCTGATCTCCATACACTCCATCTCTATTTGCAGTAAAGTTTGAATTTGAGATTGAAGTATCATCTGAATAGATGATGTTTACACCATAGTCATTGTTTTTAGTCGTGCAATTCTCTATTTTAGAATTAGTTGATAGATAGAAGAATATACCGTACTCTGAATTGTTTTCAAATGAGCAATCTTCAACTACTATTTGATCAGAAAACACAGCCATTAGTCCTATTGAAGCATTTGATAGATGCATATCATATATTCCCACATTTGTACAGTTTATTAATGCTATTTGGCCATAGAAATCTGCGACATAATTTATATTATATGAGCTCTCAATCCACCCAAATGGTTTGTCGTTTACTTTGTTTTGCGACGCTGAATAACTCAAATAATCAGGTATATTATTATCATTTACAATGAAACCACAATTGTAGCATTTATTGTCATTAAATACTGTTCCTGGAGAAATAGCTATTTCTATACCAGCAATCCCTGCATCATAAACAGTATTATTTTCTAATAACGAATCAGGACAGATATAAAGACTGATTCCACGATGATTATGAGGACCAATTACATTGTCACGAATGATAACAGTTCCAGCAGCAGCGTTATTAACAATTATACCTGCGCTGTTTCCATCAATATAGCAGTTTTGTATTACAAAATACACATTGGAATTTCTAATAATTATCGCGGATTCTGCTGTGACTGTTATATTAAGATTCTCAATTCGATATGGATCACCTATAGTTCCAGCTCCAGGAAAGTTGTAATTTGAAGGACCAAAATCGCTATCAACAAAAATTGAAATTAGCCCATGATCAGAAAGAGCATCAAGAGAACCACTTCTATATGTTGGTTTGTTGTTTAATATAGTGAGGTTTTCATCACTTACTTCTATACCTTTGATAGCAGTTGGAATCAAAAAACTGAGCATTATTAGTACTAATATAATTATTTTCTTTTTCATAAAAATCACTTATAAACTAATAGAACATATAGCTTTTTTCTTTTAAAGTTAACCACAGAGTTTTTTGTAATCATTCTTCATAATCAATCCATACTTGCATAGCTGATTTTCCTCTATTCCCCCAGCTAAAGTATGGAATTGCCTTCAGAATCTTTCCATTAGACTCATCTAATTTCAAAGTAACTAATTTATCTTCAGAATCAGAAATATACTGTGTTATACCAGTAGTAGATTTCATTGTAGAATTCGGTATATTTGAATCTAGATTATCTGTGCTTTCAAAACAATAAACTAAAGGTCCTCGAGTAAGAGCGATTTTTCCTCGATTACATTTAACCTTCTTATCAGATTTCTTTAGAAAAATTTCCATGGGGAGACTCATTTCGATTTCAGATTTTCCTTTGATTAATTCTAATAGTAGATAATAGGAATCGTAGGGAGAGTATCCAGAAGCTGTACTCTCATCTAATTCACAGAATTTGGGAATGTTTTCGTCCTTTCCATTAATTTGGATTGATGCTTTTCTTGTCCAACTAGGGATTCTTAATTTGATATCTAACTCCTTTTCCGACCCATTGTCTACAATTATTTTGACATTCCCATTCCATGGAAATTCTGACTTCATAGAAACAGAGATTGTTTTCCCATCTTCTAAATCATAATTAAAAGAACTACCGATGTACTGATGTATCCACAGAGTAAAATCATTTATTGAATAGATATATTGACCTAGCTTAGCTAAAGTTCTAGATATATTTGAGGGGCAACATGCTGTTTTATACCAAGGTTTTCTTTCAAAATTTCCTCTGGTTTCCAGCGGGTTTCTATAGAAATATCTTTTTCCATCTTCTGACATTCCAACCAGAAAAGCGTTATACAATTGCCATTCGATTAAATCTGCATATTGAGCTTGACCTGTTGCAAGAAGCATTTCCCAACTCCAAAAGATAGAGCCTATTGTAGCACATGTCTCATTGTATGCATATCTATTATTCAGCTCATAGTCTCTACCAAAACCTTCTAAAAACGGTAAAGATCCTATTCCCCCAGTTATATACATTCTTTTGGAAACCATGTGATCCCATGATTCTTCGAGAGTATTTAGTAAACTTTCATCCCCCGTTTCTTGGTATAACAATGTAACAGAAGTTGCAAGATATCCCCATCTAACACTATGTCCAACAGGTTTGGTAAGTTTCCTTATTGGTGTATTTTGTTGGAAATATTTCCCAGATAGAATTTGCAGATAAGTTCGTATAAATAGACAAGGAGGACCATCTTTTGATAAATCTGACATAATCTTTGTTTCATTACTTAAACTGTCATTAGATGTTCTTTTCCTCTGTTTTTCTATATGTTTTGCTCGATTTGTTTGCGAAATATTCTCCTTAAAAACTTGTAAGGCAAAGAATTTCTTTCTACCTCTTTTTTCAAGGATATTTTCTGCTAGATCCAAATAACGCTTCTTATTTGTTAATCTAAAAAGCTTGATTAAAGCTATTTCTATTTCAGGATGTCCCGGAGTATGCTTGGCAGAAGAATTTAATAAATCATTAATGATAAGATTAGCAGCTTTTTCTCCAATTTCAAGTATTGCCTTATTTCCTGTTGCTGAATAATAAGCACAAGTAGCT
>BPTK01000063.1 GCA_023705905.1 Candidatus Heimdallarchaeota archaeon | reverse complement strand
GATTAGTCTATGAAGCTGCTAAAAGATATTTTGCTGAAATAATGATGCCTTTTAGTAAAATTATTCGAAAAAACATTGAGAAAGTAAAACAATTGGAAATTCAGATGATAGCTCCCAGTCATGGGCCTATTTATGACAAACCTTCTTTCATAATAGATGCTTATGAAGATTGGGTTTCAGATACACCAAAAAATGTTGTTGTTATCCCTTATGTATCAATGCACGGAAGCACAAAGATTATGGTTGAATACTTAGTTGGTGCACTAGCAAATAAAGGTGTGACAGTCTATCAGTTTGATTTGGCAGTTGTAGATATAGGTAAACTTGCTATAACTCTAGTTGATGCAGCAACAGTGATTCTTGGCACGCCAACAGTTCATGCAGGACCACATCCATTAGCAGTATATGCAACCTATCTACTAAATGCTTTGAAACCAAAAATTAAACTGATTTCAGTTATTGGCTCTTATGGATGGTTTACAAAGACTATAGATCAAGTTGTCAGTATGGTACCAGGATTAAAGGAAGTTGAGATTTTAGAACCTGTTTATGTCAAAGGTCATCCAAAAGAAGAATCTTTCAAAGCATTAGACGTAATGGCAGAAAAAATAGCAGAAAAGCATAATGAGTTAAATCTTCTCTAACGCCTTTTTTCTGGAGAATTTAATTTCAGAGAAAATACGCGATAGTAATAATTTTACTAATTAGTGCAATTTAATCTTTTTTTCTCTTCCAATAAATTGCAGATACGATAAGTAACGTCATTATAATAACAGGAGTAACCATCTTAGTATCGTTTGGGAGAGTATAAGTGTCTTCTTCCATGTCTGGTTCATATGTGATGATAACCTGACTGTCTGTTACTGTAATAAATGCCCTATAATAAATAAGATATTCTGATGCAGGTAAATTAAATTGTAACCAAATTGTATATTTACCTTGAACAAGGTCTGTTAATTCAGTCTCTGCAATTGTTAGCCATAATATTATTTCATAATTTGGGACTGTAAGATTGAATAAGCACCATGTCATAACTTGCGCATACCAGTAACCAAAGTAACAAGACTGATTTCCCTCTAATTCAGCAATTACCCTTGGTATTAGACAAGCAGAGTTGGGAGATTGATAAGTAAAAGAAGTTTCATAGGGATGAGAAATACTATAATTAATCTTTAGAGAGAATTTTGTACCAGCGGTTGAATTTTCTATCGTTTCAATTGGGTAGTAAATTTTGTTAATTTTAATGCTATAGAAATCTTCAGCTGAAACAGCCAAATTTATAGTTTGCAAAGAAAGCATAGGCAATATGACAAGAAACAGGAGACAAGAGGTTTTCTTATTCATGATTTTCTAATTATAGTATACTATAAAGAATATATAAATTTTAAGCAGAACAATGTTTCTCAAATCATCTGAGGCTGTGAGGTTGAATAAAGTTTAAAATACTCAAATTAATGATTTCAATGATTTAAGATGAAAAGAATAGGCATTATTATTTGTGATCGTTATAAAACTTGTAATGGGGGAAAATGTTTCAGAGCTGTAAGAGAGAGAGAAGGAGCTTTCAAGAAATATATTGGGGAGGAAGTGGAAGTAATTGGTTATTCAACTTGCGGAGGTTGCCCAGGAGGTAATATAGAGTATGTAGCTGCAGGGATGAAGAATTATGGCGTAGATGCCATTCATTTCGCAACAGGCTTGTTAGCAGGCTATCCACCATGTCCTCATATAGATGTTTTCAAGGACCATATAGAGAAGAATATAGGCGTTAAGGTTGAAATTGGAACCCACCCCATGCCAACTAACTACATACTTAATCACGAAAACATTCAAGATATCCCTGGCAAATATAAAGTCTATTGGGACAATCTTGTAGATCCAATTGAATCTAAAAAGTATGATTCTAGTAGAGTAGAATATAATGAAGAACTAAATACTGAATTAGAAGAATAAAAACGTCACCTACTCTTGCTTATCTAAACCATTGATAAGTTTGGAATAATTTTTGGATTTAGTCACTAACTCAATTATACCTAGCATTTGAAGAACAGATGTGATCTCTCCCAGAGAAAGATTTTCTACTATTTGAACAAATTCTTCTGATTTTTCACTGAATAGTAATGAGGAGATTTTCTCTAAACTATCTTCCATTAAACTGGTAAACTCTTCTAGAATGTTTTTGCTTGGTTCAGGAACATCATAAATTAATCCTAAAAGTTGAGTCATGCTTTCAATACATTTAGAATCTTTACAGAGCATTTTTTCATAAAATGAATCAACAAAGAAGAATTTCGCTGTTCGAGCAAAGAGTTTTTCTGTCATTGGTTTATCTATAGCTACACGCTTTCCAATTGTAACAAGGAAATCAGCATCTATCATGTGTTGAATATATCTGTATAGCGATTTACCAGAACGTTTCTTATCTTCAACATATTCCTTAAACTCTTTTTTGTTTTTTACTCCTTTTTTTCTTGCTTGCTTCTCGATGAGTTCTGTATAATCTTCCTCTATTTCTTTCACAGTTTTGTATCCTTCCCTTAAAGACATAAAGATGGGATAGTAAACCGGATTAGCCATTAATTGCAATTTCTTCTCATCTTTGATTAACATTACAGGTTGTTGTTTGAAATCAGGATCAATCACATCTTGAGTCTTCATAGATAATACCATCTTTGCATTCTAATAAACATATTAAAGCATTCACCTACACTAATAAGCATTCTCAAGGGACAAGAATATTTATAAATGTTTTTAGGAAACGTTCTCAATGCTTGAGAAAGCAAAGAAAAAGTTAATTGGTGTTATAAATGGAATTTAAAACATATGAAGAATCCAGATTGAAAGATCTTGGAAAATTAGTAAATGATGTAATTAAAGACTGGTCACAAGACCCTTGGTATCCGTCTATGGAACAACTAAAGGAAGCTTACAATACTAACGAAAACTTCACTCCTGACACACGTCACTTCTTATATGACGGAGATAAACTTGTAGCATTTCTGAGCAGTGCGATGGAGGAAGAAGTTGAAGGAGTAAAATGGGGATCTATTAACATGCCTTTTATAAGACAGGGATATGAACAAGTTGAACAGATTCTTTTTGATAAAACAATAAGTTTGTTAAAGTCTAAAGGAGCACAGAAAATTCGTGTAAATTCTAGACTGGAACATGGATACATACCAGAGCTGTTAGAAAAGTGGGGTTTTGAGAGAAAGGAAGAGATAGGTAGAAGAGCCATTCTATCCTCGAGTAAGTTATCAGATCCAGCTTATGAGATTCCAGATCATATTAAGGAAATAGATCTTAATAATGACGAAGACCTAGAAATTTTCAAGAAAGTTTATCTTAAGGCTAGAAAGGAAGTAAAGCCAGAAGATTTTGATAATACTATGAAACTCTTTCGTGAGAGAGATTTGACCATTTCTTGTATTATTGCCAAAAAGGATGAAGTTTTATCATATGGTCTTCTTTACAAAACTGATCATCCGGATAGATGCTTCTTATCATCGATTCCTATCTTCAACAAAGAGCACTCTTATGCTCTAAAAGATGTTCTTGACTATTTAGCTTACAAAGCCTTCAAAGGAGATTACAAAGAGATTTTTCATGCATTAGTTGATGAAGAGCGAGTACCTTTGTATAAAGAATTAGGTATAGAGTTCACTCCAGGATATAGATATGAGCTAAAACTTGATTAACGTCTGAAAACTTGAAAACACGGCGTAGGTGGAAAAAATGGAATTTAAAACATACGAAGAAGAATCACAACAACTAAAAGAGCTTGGAGAATTAACTGCAGAAGTTATGGGAGAATGGGATATAGCCCCCTGGTATCCCACAATGGAACAGTTAAAAGAAGCTTAATCTCGTGAAGGATTTACTCCCGAAACGCGCCATTTTCTCTATGATGGTGACAAACTTGTTGCATTTCTAAGTAGTGCGATAGAAGAAGAAGAGGAGAGTGCAATGACAAAAGAAGAAGGAACTCAGTACCATAAGCATAGTAAAGAGAGAAGATAAAGTACCTACTCCAGCTCTTTCAGACTGACAGGAATTCTTTTTCTTATTGCTATTGGTAAAAAACTCTAAAATAAAAAATAAATAAGTAGGAAACTTTATTGTTTCCACTAATCGTTGGTTTTTCTATTTAGGCGGTCCTTGTGCTTTCATTTGTTCTAGGAATTTCTTGTTAGGTCCAACCTGTACCTTTAGGAACCATAGCAGAAAGATTATGATTATTATAGCTAAGACCCAAGCTAGTCCATAATTTCTTAAGAAGTTATCCAGAACGTCTGCCCATGATGCCGCTGCACTATGACCAGCCACTACTATGCCTGTAACGAATGGCACAACTAAAGATATTGGGGCAACAATCATAGTATCTACTAAAATACCCCAAATCCAGAACTTTCCTGATTGTTTTGAAAACATAAGTTCTTTTGAAGTCGACTTTCTGAAATCTGCTCTGAAATCATATTGCACCATACTCATTGTTAACGGTCCAATAATAAAGACAAAGAAGAACCACGCAACAGGAAAAGAGACGACAAATCCAATACCTAAAGTCGCGAAGTACCAGCCAGCTGTTAAGGTATTACCCAAAATTCCAGCAATTAAAGAAACAAATGCTGTCATAAATAATGCAAACCAAAATACTAGCCATTCAGCAAAATAAGTGTTAGCCATAAACTTGCCTTTTACACCGTTTGCGAAGATTGATCCACGTCCTTTTGTCTGGAAGTGGAAGTAATCCCAAGGCCATTTAAATCCTTTTTTTTCTTGATCAGTCATATAAATTACATCCAGTAGGTCGTCAGTAGTTCTGAAAATCGTTGAGATTGATGTCATTGAGTTGTATTTCATAACCTAAAGCCCACAGCGATAAGTATCACTATGACGACAATCAAATAGGTCTTTAACACATCTATAAAAACCTTATCTAACGTTAATTATAGTCTTATAGAGAGCGTAATTACAGAGTTTTGAAATAGGTTTTAGGAGAGAGAGAGAAGCATGTTTTGTACTGCTTATAAAACAGCTATTACCAGCTATTTGCAACGATTGGGTGTTTTTCACGAGGAACTAGTGTTATTGCATCATTCTTACATGCTGTCCTACAGACACCACAACCGAAACAACTCAATTGATCAATTTTTACTTTGTTTTCAGCTACTGAAAAACTAAGAGCACCAAATTGACATTTTTCTATGCATTGTTGACAACCTTTACATGAATCTTCATTTATTGTTGCAACGAATTCTGCCTTTAGAAGGGCTCTTATTCCTGTGTTTCCTCTAACTCTTAGGGGAGTACAATATGGATGATCACAATTACAAAGAGCTCCAATGTGTGGATTGATAAAAGCCCAGATTGTTTGTACATATCCCTTATTCGCGAAATCATCTATTCTGTATTGTGCTTCTTCAATTGTAAGAGGCTCAACATCCCTAATTCTATCAAACCTATGGGCGCCATACAGATCATCTGGAATGTGCATGAAAAGCATACAAAGGTGGTGTTTTTCACCGGAATTTGCAAATCGACACACACAAGGTAAAAGACTAACTTGACCAGCGATGCCGATAGCTAATTTTGCTTCTTCGCTTGGAATGACCTGACCAGTGTGTTCATACTTGTAGAAAAATGAAAAAAGAAATCTCTGAAACCAACCAGGATTATTATCACGCATTACAAGATTTTTTTTCTTCGTTTTTAGATAAACATCATATATGTCCATAAAATGCGCAACGAAATCGTTAACGAATATTCGTCGTTCATGATCATTTGCTTGATAGTTCCTCAGGTAATTTTTTGCTTCCAAGTACCACTTTTTACCTCCACCATGCTCAACACAGTATTCGCACATAAACAGAGTTTACTACTTATCAAATATAAGTGTTGTATCTCATTTAGGTAAATGATAGAATGAGCATAGCAGCAACTTAGTTCGCATTCATCTTCTTTTCCAAGCATGTGTTACTCGTTTCCATCCTTTAACAAAGTTACATTTCTCATATAGTTTTAGAGCAATTTCGTTAGCAGTGTCCACAGAAAGACTCATAGTTTTATATCCTTGTTTCTTGAGCGTAGCAATTGCATGTTTGAGTAGTTTAGATCCCAGTTGTCGTCCTCTATATTCAGAAATGACACCCATAATCCACAGATGACCATTCCCTTCTCCATGAGTAGGTCTAACGAGTGTAAAACCTATGAATTTGTTCCCTTCTGCAATCACTATTGAAGATTCATCAATCATCTCATCTTCTTTATCAAACAGTTCTTTGATATATTGCTTTCTTTCTTCATCTGTTTGGGAGAGAAAATTCCTATCTCCACTTTCACTGAAGGAATCATAGAAGCAAGAATAAAGATCGCTATCGTCAACATCTTTCAAAGATATAATTTTTATTTCTTTTGGAAATTCTACTTCAACATTTTCTTGCTCTCCTAAATTAAGTGACATGAAAACAATTTCATCTTCCTCCATGAGATTCACTTGATTGTATATGGAAGGGTCAACAGGATATTCCTTTGGGTTATCCTTCTTTGCGTAAGATAGTTCTATTCTTGTATAATTATTTTGCAAAGCATAGTCTATGCATTCAGCGAGCAAGAGTTGACTTATATCGGAACTATTGTGTTTATCAAGTAAGACAAGAGGGTGACCCCCTAACGCCCATGGATTAATCTCCAACTTCTTGGAATCATGTACAAAAAGTAATAACCACCCAGCTAATTTTCCTTCATTGTAAGCTCTTATTATTACGGGGGGTTCATCATAAACAAGATTTTTTATCCAATTCTCTATTCCGTCAATTGATGCATTAAGCTCAGGTCTAGTAATTTTCCAAATCTCATTTGTTAAAGTAGCTAATTCTAGAACACTTAATTGTTCATTCAATTTTTGAGTTTCTATTTTTATTTTATTCATTTATTTGATACCTCTTTGGTAACAATTATTCAAGGATAATTAGCTAAATTCATAGAACACTTTTTCGTATCATATTTCTATAAAAGAAAGAAGTTGATTACGCACCATTTAGAAGAAATTAATGTAATATCTTGCAGGTGTTAATTTGCTTCCCTTTTTCAAAAATATTATCACATTTCACTTTCCATTTTTTCATAGCCAACTAACACCTCTTCTAATTGATAATGGACGATATGTAGAACCCTTATAAACTTTATTTATTTTATTTACATTGTAAGCATCATGATAGAATTGGAGACAGATCGACTTATTATTCGTAACTTCGATCCTAAAGATTGGAAAGATCTTGCTGAATTAGCAATGAAATATGAGCAAACTGAGTTAGCAAAATTTGATGCAGGTCCGTGGTCAGATGAACTGGAAGAGTATAAGGAAATAGTGGAGAGATTTTCCAAAGAAGATGATTTTGTAGCAGTGATATTGAAGGAAAACATGAAGCTTATTGGACTTATATTCAAACCGAAGAAGAAGGACGATGAATTCGAATTCGGATTTAATTTCCATTGTGATTTTCAAGGTAAAGGTTATGCCACTGAGAGCTGTAAAGCAGCCTTAAATTACATGTTTGGCACTTTAAACGCAGAAGTGATAACTGCAGGTACAGCTAAGGCAAATGAACCATCAAATATTCTACTAAAACGCCTTGGTTTTGAATTTGTTAGGGAAAAGAAGATATCTTTCAGAAAAGATGAAAATGGAAAACCTATCGAATTTATAGGTGTAGATTATATCCTATCTAGAGCAAATCAGAATGTTAATTACTAAATTCGTCTCAATAAATCATTGGAATCCATAGTCACTAAACAGACTGTCTTTTACATAGTAATCAATAATTCTTTGTTCCGCTCTTCGTATTCTTTCTTGACAGGCAACTCTCTTAACACCTAATTCTTCCCCTATTTCTTCAAGACTGCATTTTCTGGGAATTTCATAGTAACCCTTTCTATGTGCAAGCATTAGTGTTTCATATTGTTTATCTGTCAAGAAATCTTGTAACGTTTCTATAGGTTTGGACGATAGTGCTCTGATGTTAACATCTGTAAATCTCTCCTGCAAATATAACAACAATGTTCTGAAACTTTCTGCACTAGGAGAGAGAATATTATGATACTGAATCCCATTTTCTATAATAATAGGTAAGATGGTCATACTTCCACTTTCGAGAATAGAGTCGTGAATAGAGGGATAATCTAACTTATGTTTAACTTTATTCCAGTACATAGTAGCCGTTTTGTGTGTGACAGTAACATCAATAATTTGATCAGAGTTCTTCAGCAGTTTTACATACTCATCAAGAGTTTCTTGTTTCTTATCAAGTGCCTCAGTAAAACCCAAACCTTCAGGTCCATTTACCGCCAAGACAGTAGTTCTAATAGGAAGTTTCTTGGAGAGCTCACAAGAATAATAATGTTTTGTACTAATTGCAATCTTACTTCTTAACACATGTTACATTACGAATTGTTGCTTAAAAGTAAATTGGAAAAAAGGATTCAAATCACAAGTACTATTTAAATACACGACGTACGTCACATAAAAATTAATAGGTTGTAAGTATACTGTATACTTGTGATAAATATGGCAACACAAAACAAAAGTAGGAAACTACATAGAAGAAACAGCCATGTAACACAAAAGAATTACAGAAAATCTCATATGAGAGCTACTTTCAATTCAATGTTTTACGGCTACTAAGAGATTAAGAAGTGAAGTTACTTCACTATTTTTAACTCCTTTTGAAATAAAAAACAAATTCAGGAAACTGAATTTTAAATATTTTTACAATAATGTAACATTTACCATATCTAAGCCTATTTCAACAAGGTTGTGTTTAGGTTCTGTTAGATTTTTAACCGATTTTTAATAAGTATCCAAATACTTCTGCAACTGTGATTACTATCAAGCGAAATTCTTTCGTAACTGAAATAGAATTCCTTCAATAGCTCATGAAAAAAGACAGGTAAGAAAGAAAAAAGAAAAAGAAATGAAAAATAGAACTCATTTCCGTTTTTTAATGAATACAAGTAATGGAACTGAAAGGAATATACCAATCATAATGTATGAGAAGTAACCTCTGCTATATTCAGAAATCTCAGGAACAAAACCTAAAGGATAGAGATCTTCAGAACCTGCTGAGCCATCTAGAGTGTAGCTACTACTTGACGAACCTGACCAATCGGACCACCAGTTTCCCTCTTCTAGAACCTCATCATACCATTGATCCCCTGTGTTATCTAGTGCTTGTATTGTGGTTCCTACAAGATTATTATCTTTGAATTCGTTGTGGAATATCTTATTAAGCCCTACAGAAGACGACATGGTTAGTCCGTAAGATGAACTAGTGTCAAAGCTGTTATTTGTTATAAAACTTCCACCAGAACCTGTCACTAGCATTCCAAAGAAATTGTTTATTAGATAATTGTTGGAGATAATTAAATCTTGACTATTATCGATTACAATTCCAGCATTGGCATTATTCGAACAATTATTATGAGTGATAATAGTCCCATTTGAGTTCTCTACCCTAATTCCTACATCAGTAGTTTCGTTGCAAATATTTTTGTCTATAACAACTCCAGGAGAATTAAGTGTACGAATCCCATATGGTGAAACAATAACATTATCTTGAACGTAAGTAAAGTTAGAATCCTCTAAATCGATTCCAGCATCAAAAGAAACTATATAGTTTTCTTTGATTGATGAGTCTATTGCTCCATTAATTTTGAGACCACTATTACCAGTTGAGATTATTACATTGGAGTAAATATCTACAGTTCCATCTGCCATATTTTGATATTTACCCATAAAGATTGCATAGTTAGTGTCTGTCTTAAGAAAGCAATTCTTAATGATGAAATGTTTGGTTGTATAACCTCCGAAATTCAGACAATAATCACCATTTGTTGTGATATTATAATTTTCTATTCGATAAGGATCACCTACTGAACCATCCCCTGGTAAGCTATAAGTCTCAAAATCAGAATCATCGTCGATAGTCATTGGAGTATGTGCAATCAAATCGTCTAATGATACTTGATTTGAGGGAGAACCTAAGGATGTTTTAGCTACTGAATTATTAACTTCTGTATTTAATCCTACACTATAGAGAATTAAGAGAGATACAATAAATAGAATTGATACTTTTAGATTGTTTTTTTTCATGTAAGTTCATTCCTAAAATTAGGTTATATTTATTACAATATAAGTATGCTACTAACTACAAAGAATATGGTGGGACTGGGAAGCCGGTAGGCCGGTAATAGACGGTGGTTGGGCTGTTAGCTTCCGTATCTTTGCAAATGATTCTCTAGGGAATTGGCGGATTACTCAGCCGATCGGTCGTAGTGGTGGTTGGTTGGCAATCACACCGCCATGGCAATACTGGATTCCAAATGCGATTCCGTATCTCATTGTTTTTGGTTGCATTATTGGTGCATTCATTGCAGTAGTGATTCGTAGAAGAAAACGTGGAGCAGTTCCAAATCCTCATCACCTTAATTTTCGTACATTTTTCGTAAATGTTTGCTAATTTTGCACTCCCAGCCGTCTACGGGGACAGCATGCTCATGGTGCCAGGGAAGATAGGTGAGCGTACCTTAGCCACAGACACTGGAGAGATCAAGTCTCTCCGCTCAGGTGGAACGGTTAACCACAGCGTAGTGTGTCTTTCTTCTAGGGAGACGAACCCAGGGGAAAGGACCCTATATTACGTCTTGTTGAGAGCTGCGATCTCGCACGCCGTGCGTCTTTGACGATAACAGCCAATAGTTAGAAGGAGCTCTTTCTATATAAACCTAAAAAATGTACGAAAATAGATCTCATGAGCAGATAGCGATTAAGAAAAGTGATGGTAGCGGGTAGTCTATTCCATTGAGAGAAAGAGTTTCTTCTGCCCAAAACCGGTTAAATCTAAGTCTTTGAGCGGTTTTGCGTAGATATGTTCTTTAGAGGTTGTGTTCATGAACTTTGATAGGACATCTGAAATGGGATCTTCCACTCCTAACATTGTGAGATACTGGATGTCGTTTTCTAGTGCCATATTGTTGAGGTTTCTTACTAATTCAGTCAGATATTCGGATTTTGTAAAACCTATGTCTTGGAGGAAGTATTGTGTCATCAGCTGTCCGGAGTTTGGTATTCTTGGCATCTTAGTGAAAATACCTAGAAAAGCAAGCACAAGATTCATGAGTCGATATCTTCTTGAAAGTTGAAGAACAGTCATCTTTATGACCTTGTTATAGTCCCAGTATCCAAGACATGCTTCTACTTTTCCTTCTGTTTCATAGACTAGGATATTGTGAAGATTATAATGGGCTCTGTTTTCTAAGAGCTCACTAAACTCGTCAATCTTGAGAGGTTTGTAGAGATCGTATTCACTATGGGTGATATTGATGAGGTCTACGATACGAGGGAGGTCGGTCTTTTCTGCAGATCTAATTTTAACATTGGTTGATGGATTTTGTGGCTTGTAGATCATTAGTACGTAGGTTGTCGAGTCCCTAACATGCATGAAACCCCTCTTTTCTTGTAATCTGGTGGATGGGATATTCCACTCGGTGATCTGGCAAAAAACCAGATCGCAGTTTCGTTCTACTGCAATCTCATCTCTACGATCACTAAGGAGAGCAGCAATACCTTTACGTCTGTGACTGGGATCAACCATGAGATTGTAATTGTATGCTGTTCTGAGTATCTTTCCATTCACTCGTTTTTCCATGATAGCACAAGAACCAGAACCTACTATGCTTCCATCTTCCATCGCTACAACGACATGGTTCTCAGTTTGGTGTTTGGAGCGATTGAAGAAACTAGGAGAACTGTCGAGCTGCAAAATGAGGCTGCTCCCCATGGGACATCTCTTCTGGAGTTCTATTAACACCGCATCATCCGTTTCTACAGCATCTCTAATCTCAATCACTAATTTTTACCCCGTTTTCTTAATTCCTTAACTAATATATAAAATATCATAGATAAACGAGTTTTAGGAATAAGTGATGGTAGCGGGTAGTGTGTTTTATACACGGAACAAACAAAAGGTGCATAAATTCACAAAAAGGATGTATATGAGCCTGAATAAAGGGGCTTCATAGCTAGAAATTACACAGGGGATATTAATTGTGACAGAAGTGATTTGGCAAAAGAATTCTATATTGAAACCAAAAATCTCTGAAATTCTAATTCTAGAAACAGATGAAAAGATCATGATATCATGGGAGGGTTCAGTGGAAACCTTTCAGAGTGCAGTCGTGACAAAGGGGCGGGTTAGAAAAAGACACAAAGTAGTCGAGGCAAAGGGAGAAGAAGATGGTAACCTTATAGCTACAGATAGAAGGCTACTCTGGGTTACAAAACGTGGTCGTCTTGGTAAGACCTATCGTGTAACTCATGAGATTCCTTATGTTGATATTCGTAGTATTTCAGGCGGAGGAAAAGTGAAGAAGTATATCTCTGTGATTTTCCAAGAGGATGAATACATCTTCCGATATTCATGTTTCTTTTCCTTTTGTCAATGTTTCCTGTTTCTAACTTTGAAACTCCAATAGGGAGTGCTTCAACAGATTATACTATAGCATCTAATGCATGGAACAGTCGTCCATTTGCAGACAGTAGTCCATTCAACATAAAAATCCCGGAAAATGCAGAAATTGAACTCAACTCAGATGAGATTGTTAGTAATATGATGGGGAGTATGAGTAGTGGGGAACTGTTTGTTGGGGTTGATTTATGGAGTGTACCGGTGTTCTTTGCAGATGCGAGTACACCTCGCTATGATGTTGATATAACTGATGAATGGGCAATCTGGGATATAATGGAAGGAGTACCAATTCCTGATAATGCAGTTCCTGATCCCGAAGATGATGGGCACATGTGTATTGTAGATAATGATACATTGTTAGAGTATGATTTCTGGCAGGCTGAAAACACATCATCTGGATGGATTGCTTCTTGGGGGAATGTGATATCCTTAGATTCTGAAGGAATTTTCACTGATAATTGGGGAGCAAGAGGTTCAGGATTCGCACTTTGGCTATTAAGTATTTTTTAGACAAATTATCTAAATATCCTTTTTTAGACGTGTAAATTAAAGTAAAAAGATATAAAGAAAGAATAATTTAGTTATATTCTTTGATTAATTGCTCTTTTCTTTTTACTTTTTGGAATGATTGAATACGTTAATACTATGAGCAATAAATCTATTATCCATTTAATGTAAAGAATTTCGATTTTTTATCGGTTTAAGCTGAGAATCATTTTTGGATTTAAACAAAAAAAAGAAAAAAAAGGAATTAGAGTTATTTTGTTACTTGAAATTTTCTTTTCTTAAGAGATATAGCAAGTGTGATACACATTATCGTTGGGAGAGCTAGAAAACCAATTATTGGGCTATATTCAAGAACGACAGGGATTACGGTAACTGTCACAATATCACTTGCGGTATTCCCTGCAAGATCAGTAACTTCTATCATATAAACGTACGTTCCTGCTGCTAAACCGTCAACATTTAGTTCTATAGGAGTTGCAGAATTCCAAATATCTGCATCGACATTTACACTATCTTTATAGATAATGTAAGTTCCTGGAAACCTATCAGTAATATCCCAGCTAATAGTATTCCCTGTGTCTCCAACAGTATATCCGAAATCTGCTTCATCAGATACATATGGATTATGAAAGTCAATAGACGTGTTTACAAGAATCATCTCCATAAAACCAGGCATTAGAAGATAGTGGACAATGTTTGAACTTTTTTCAATATAAGCGACCATCATGCCTGAATAAGCATCTAATGTCCAAACATCTGTATATTCCCAAGCAATGCTACCATTAACTGTCATAAGATTGTTCCAAGGTACCCATACTGTTTGATTACCTATAAATGTATTAGTTGGTAAACAACCGAATGGGAAGAAGTGCTGATAAAGCATCTGAATAGAAGGATCTGCTGATACGTAGCCATTTAGTACATTAATGGTAAGCCAAAAATCATCTTCACTAATTATACCACCACTTGAATCATATTGGTTGACAGAATAATGAGTCAACATTTCAAAGGTTGAGAGCCAAGTTGCGAAGGTGAAATTAGCATCGTAGGTATCTGCATTTTCTAAATTATACTGTCTATAATTTAGGAAATCGCCTTCTTTAATATTTACTGTAGGAATCACATTTATAGAATTAATATCGACAGAAGCAGAGGACATAGACATATCATTCCAATTAGCCTCAAGATAGATCGTGTTTGTTCCATTTTCAAATACAGGAACAAAAAAATCAGTAGGAGGACCATATGTGCTAATTGTAGTTATAAATTCAGCATTAACATATACATCGATTGTATTCAGTTCAAATGGATCATCAACATTGACTCCTACCAAAACTAATCCTCCTTCAACTGTATCACTATCAGAAGGATAAAGGATATCAAGTGTTCGAATGATTGGATGCAGATAAAGCACCAAATATTCTGCTTCGCCATCAAAGTCGATGTAAACAGAAGAAGAATTTAGTACATAGTTATCTATTTCTGCTTCAACTACATAATCACCAATACCTAAATTAGTGAAATTGTAGAAACCACCAGCATCTGACATTCCCCAATCTATGTTGAAACCATATTCATCGTATAACCAAATAGATGCGAATTCAATTCCCGTGAGAGTAATATTGTCGAATACATGAACTTCGATGAAACCATTTCCAGGTACATATGCGGGTGTAAGATATAACTCTGCAAGTTTAGCTTCACCATCAAAATCTATAGTGACAGAAACACTAGCCATATTATAGCTATCATTGTAAGCTTCGATATTATATGTTCCAACACCAATATCAGTGAAATTGAAAAAACCAGTGACGTCAGCAGTTTCTTCTGATATAAACTCACCTAAATCGTTGTAAAATACAACTTCTGCTCCAGCTATAGTATTTAGAGTCTCAAAATCATAGACATAAACATCAATATAGCTGTTCCCAGTTATATAGGGTAGTTCTTGATAGAATTCGACGAGTTTTCCTTCTCCGTCAATATCAATCGTAACCAAAGTTTCATTGTATCTATAACCTGTTGGGTAGACTTCAACATGGTAATCCCCAATGCCTAGAGTAGAAAATTGAAGATGTCCAAAAATATCAGTAAAATCACTGTAAAGATACATATAATCACCATCAGAAAGTACTACATGTGTGAAGGATATTGGATCAGAAGTAATTGCATCATAGACATAGACATCAATGTAACTTTCTTGAGCCTGTACCACTACAGAAGGGGAAAACTGTGTTATCATTAATCCAAGTAACAAAATAGAGAAAACAAAACCGAAAAGGACTTTTTTACTTTTATTCATTTTTAATTACACCAAATTTTAGATAAATTTACTAGATAATTTATCATGAATAGAGTTAAGATGAAATTTATAAAGGTTTCTTCTAATATTATCTGTTAATATAATATTGTTGAAAGAATCTTTTGATTAATTATATAGTTGTTTGTGAAGTTTCTCTTTTTCAAACATAAGAATCCAGATAGATTCATTTGGAATACAAGTTATAGCACCACTGAACCAATCACCTGGCAAGGGTCAACAGATTTTGAAGAAAGGAAATTTACAAAGAGTTACTGCTTCTAAATAAGTTTGAAGACAATCAACAACTAATTTACTTCCCTTGATTAATTTTCCTTCTTTTTTCTCTTCTTATGGTTGAATACATTAATACTATTAGCGATAAACTCAATGCAGTGATAAAAATAGTCATTCCATTTGTTTCATCAGTTTCTGTTACAGTTTCAAACTGGATATCTATCTTCTCCGCTCTTACTAAAACTCCACCAACTGTGCCAGTTACTCCAAAGAAACTTTCTTTTTCCTCAAAAGCTTCTATTTCAGCAAGTTTGTCAATTAGATTGAATTTTTCGCTAACAGAGAAGTTTTCACCTGAGTTGAAATAAAATTCTAGATTAACTGGATCACAAATGTTGCTATATTTAGTAGCATAAGTTCCTTCTTGATGAACTTCATATAGTATGTTTGCACAAGCAGAAACTGTCAAATCTTCTTCAACGGTAATTTCATTTAGCATTTGTGTGGCTTTATCATATCTAGAGCATGGGTAATGTCCTAGAGTAACATTATCTAAACTAAAGTTAGTGGAAACAAGAACATTAGAATCAATTCTTGTAAATACCCATTGACCAGCAGAATTAACACCCACTACAACTGCATCGCCAGTACTATCAGCATAATGAATTTGACCACCAAAAGAACCACTCCATTTATGGTTCTCATACCAGTCTATTACTTCTGTTACATTTTTACAATCCCATAATACTTGAGCAAGAGCATTGGGTGTGTAAGGATATGAAGCAAGTGGATCAAGATTCAAAGTTATATCTGGGATACCATTACCATCATAACATAAACCGTGTTCATTCATACCACCTTGTTCCCACCCATCAACATTTGAATCATTGTTATTATCGAAACCAAAGAAAACTGCTCCATAGATTTCTTTAACACCAAAATATTGTGTTGTAACGTTCTGAGCGGGAATATACCATCGATAAGCATTATTGTATTTGTAATCCTCATTGTTACCAAAATAAACAGTATCACCAATCTTAGCAGTAAAAATCGTACAGGAAGAGGAGATATGAGTATCAAAAGTATTTTCAACCGAACTTATGGAGGTTATTGGTTGAAATATAAACATGATTGTAAGTATCAAGAATGAGATTCTTATTAGATTTCTTTGTGACATTATGAAGATAAAGAACCTTGAGCATTTATTAAGATTCGTAGTTTGGTAATATATTTTATCAATTTGAATGTTAAGCTTTAAAAGTGATAATTACCAATCTGTACGAGATAAACAATTATCAGGGATTTGGAATTATGAAGAATAAGCTTAGTTTATTTGTGAATATTTGCTTTGTTGTATTTTTTATTGCAGGTATGAGTGCTAATTCTGCCATCGCAGTGGGTGAAACAGATTGGATGGTAGGTGAATCTACAGTATTTGGAGTAAGAGAGACAATTCAGAGTAGTACAGAATGGGTGAATGAAACATTAGAAGGAACAACTATAATTTCATTGGAAAATGAGATGAAAATGACTATCCAGACTATTGATGCGGAGAACAAAGAGGTTGAGACAAAGTGTCAATACTCTTTAGGTTTGGTTATGGATTTTACTTTAAACTATGATGCAATAGAAAATGGACAAGAATATGCAGAAGATATCTTTTCTTTTAACTATTATTGGGATTACAATTTCAACAGATATCTCTTAACATCATTTAGCATCAATCTCTATAACATCGTCCCCTTTTTAGAACCAGACTGGGAAAACTTCAACAGATATTTCGTGGAATCAGTCGACCAATCACGAATCATTACATCAATAGACACTGGATACGAGATAGTTGACATTGAATTTAACGATTTTCTAGAGTCAATTACATCATATGAAATAATGGGAGAATCTAACATTTCAGACGCTCAAGAAGAATTTAGAAGCACAACTACTAGATGGTCTTTTGAATTTGATTTAACAGATTATATTCTAGATGTGGATTATGACTATGAAGATCAAACTTGGCACTACATCTCTTATGACAAGTACGTTCTAAGTGCAACTCTAGAATATAGTAATGGTGGAACATTGGAGAAAGGTACAGTTAGCAAAGAGTCTATCATCACATTAGATAACATCACAACAACTTATGTTCAAAACTTTGCTATCGCCAGAGGAGGTCTTGATGCCTTAGAAACAGATTTCAGTTTTGTGGCAATCATAGCAGGTTTAGCTATACTACAAGTTACTGTTGTTGTGTTGAAACGGAGAAAAAAAACCTGAGTGTTGAGTAACAAAGTTCCCAAAGGAATAATTTGGAATATATATCGCAACATCACTTTTTTTCTTCTTACCTACGATAATAGGAATTGTTACAGGGATTAGAGCTGTAAAGAAAGTCAAGAAGAAGTAATTCTCCCTTTTTTTCCTTGCAATAATCTTCTGTATATTATGATGAAGCATATTTTTCAACGATAGAATAAATTCTAAACATTGTAATTTTTTAGAGTTATGGAAAATAATCTCTCGATTATTAATAAATGGAACTCGTATATGAAAGAAAGAAAAAAAAAAAGAGAGAGTTTATGTTTTCAGTTTTTGGTTCTTTCTTTTCTTCCTAATTATTGGTATTATAAGTAATATCGAAATTACCACTGCAATAGAGAAATTCTTTCCTATGAACTCACTGATTATAGGTGGTTCTGCTGGAGTATCTAGTGGGTATTCATCGTACCTTGCACCATCAAAACTATCGATGTAATAATCATTATCGTAAAGATCTGACCAATAGTTGCCTTCTTGACTTGCTGAATTGTACCAATAGTTTTGAGAATGTGTTTCAGATCCATCGAAAGCTTGTGAGATTATATAAGAAACAACTTGCGCTAGATTGTTATCGTAGAAGTTGTTATGATGAATTACATTTTCGTATCCATAACGCTCAAGATATATACCATACTCATTGTTCTCTCGTAAATTGTTGTAAGTAATGAGACTGTTAGTGGAAAGTCTTGAAAATATACCGTTTACTGTATTGTAATTTATTTCATTCTCTGTAATATCACAATTAGAAGTACGTAAAAGGTATATTCCATAGTAATTGTTGCGAAAGTCATTATCAATGACAGTTAAGGAATCACAGTTAATAAGCAATAAACCGCTGAATGTATGGTCTATATTTAAACCACTAACTGTGGTATCTGTACAACCAACAAGGATAAGTTGACCGTATACACCTGATATAGTTGAAGAGGACATGCTTTTGATATAACCCAAAGGATACCCATTTACATAATTATTTTCTACAACATATGTAAGATAAGCTTCCGTGCTATCTTCATTCATGAAAATACCTGAGTTATGAAGCATGTTGTTGGTAAAAGTGAAGTTTGTTGATCTATATATGTTAAAACCGTAAAACGAATTTGTATTCCAGTTCATGTGAACTGTAGTGTTGAACGAACTTGTGATATGTGCACCACAATAGATATCATTGAACACATTTTGGATTATGGTTGAGTTAAGAGAACTGGAAAGATAGAGACCATAATTATCTGAATTCATGAATGTATTGTTTGCTAAAGTAGTATTGTAGCTAAATGCAACATGAATGCCTATTCCAACATTTGCCAGAGTATGATTTGCTATTGTAAGGTTATGGCAATTAACTACCATAAACTGCTTATATGAAGATGCAAAGAGTATGGAATTATTGAGACTTTTAATGTAGCCAAAAGTTTCCCCATTAACTATATTATTCTCAACAGTATATGATAAATAATCTTCAA
>BPTK01000062.1 GCA_023705905.1 Candidatus Heimdallarchaeota archaeon | reverse complement strand
CCAACAAACATGGATGAATCTCTGCCTTTGGAAACATCCTTTTGATTAAATTAAATATTCTTAGAATTTGATATGTATATTCTATCTGAGCTGGAGTTGTAATCACTATCCTTTTTATCTCTCGTGGGGGAAGAAATTCTTTGTCAATATCAGGAATTGAATACCAAGCAGGACAACCTGTTAAAACAACATTTTTCAAATTATTTTTAGCTAGTAGTTTCTGGGTTAAAATGTCTCTAACACTAGAAACTTCTATTTTTGAGTGAATGTATTTAATTGCATTTAGAGATGCTTCTGTAAATTGAAATTCATCCATGTTTGTTGGCTTCCCACCCCAACCTAATCCTAAAGGTATTACTGGAACTTCAAGTTTTTCTAAGGGTTCAGTAAGTGGATATATTCCTCTGTAAAAATTGCTGCCATATCCTGGTCCTCCACAGATAATAATCCCTTTAGAAGAGTTCACGAAATCTAATTTGGCATCAAGTTTCTCCCATCTATTAAAAACAGTGAAATCTTCATTTAGATGTTCTTCTAACAATAATTTTGCTCGGTTGAAGATTAAGAAATCACCTGCATTTTTTTTAGCACCACTGAGCAAAATATACATTGGAAGGATGTATATTCCTCGTTTTATTAGTCTTATGGTAAGCTTATGAGAGACTTCTCGTTTACAGTATAGATACTCTTAAAATGCTTCTTAATAAAATAGAATTAAAGAAAAATACTGATTCCTATGCCATCTAAAGCAGACAAAAAACGCATTCTCAAGTTGATTAAATCTAAGATATTAATATCTAGATTAGACGCGATTTACGAATTAAATAAATTAGGCGAAGCAGCTGATTTTGCAGTTTCAGCACTAGTTCACGTAGCCAAGAAAGATGCAGACGACCTTGCTCGTATTAACGCCTTAGATGTTCTAGCAGGTTTATCAGATATATCACAAGAAGTAATTGCAGTAATAGAAGCTTCTCTGAATTCCAACAGTATTGGAGTACAGAAGAAAGCTGAAAAAATATTAGCAAAAATGGATAGAGAAGCTCAGATCGTTCCAATTCCAAGTGAGGAACCTTCAACAGTAGAAGAAACAGAAGCGGTTGTAGAAGATACACAATCTCAAGAAGGATTCTTTGAACCAGTGAAGGAGGAACAACTTCACAGCAAAACAGCTGTTTCAGCTAATGATAATGAAGTAAAATTGGATTGGGAATTTGAGGAACTTGGTGTTGGAGAAACGAATGATATTTCAACAGTTACACCTGGGGTTACACAAGTTCAAGCACCAGCACAATCGGAAACAGAAGAAATTATCAAAGAAGAGATTCCTACTATTGAAGATCTTTCACCACCTATCGAAGAAGAAAGCATCGAAATAGTTGAAGAAGTTGTAGTTGAAGAAGAAGCTAAAGAACCACGTAATCTAGAAGAAGAGTTAGTACTCAAAGAGTTAGGTGATACTCCTTTTACGGCTTCATTGTTTAATTTAACAGCACTCTTTGAAGAATTAGACGATCTTGATAAAGAAGATGAAAGAAATCTGAACTTTATTCATCTAAAGGTTAATGAAACGATGGATAAATTGATGGAACATTTATACATATTAATTGGTATCACCGCAGAGGAAGAATGGCAAAAATTCATCACCTATAAATTTAATTCAGGAGATCAAGAAAATCTGTGCAAGATTATCTCCTTATTGGTCAATAAAATTAAGGATAGTAAATGCGAATTCTGTATTCTATCATATCTTGTTTTCATGGGTTCTCTTTCTCAAAAACTAGGAATGATTGAAGAAACAATCGCATTTTACGAATTTATACTCAAACAAGATTCTTCCAATATGATTGTTTTACACAATCTAGGAATGCTTTATGGCAAGCTGGGGCAATCTGATGAGGCAATCGAGCAATTCGAAAAAATAATTGAAAGAGACCCAACAAATGCTTTAGCCTATGCACGAGTTGGTGATTTACTCTTCTATGAAAAGAAGAAATATGATGAAGCTACTGACTATTATCTCAAAGTTCTAGAGCTTGATTCTAAACGTATTTCTTCAGGAATTAATCTAGCAGCAATTTATAGCAAAAAAGAAAACTACTCTGAAGCAACCTCAATTTTACATAAATGCCTTAAAGAAAATCCCAATGAAGGTGATTTATGGTTAAATTATGCTATTTTAATGGTAAAGCAGAAGAAATTCCATGAAGCGATTGAAGCATACACAAAAGCTATAGATGTATCTCCTGATGATTGGAAATTTAAGGAAAGAGCAATTCAAGAAAAAGATAAAGTTGGAGCAATTATAACCTCCTCTGAGTATATAGAACAAGAAGAAGATAAACCAGCTGTTAAAGACAAATATGTGATAGGAAAACTTTTCATTTTTGCGCATGATTCTTTGGATGATGAAGTTTTTGAAGCTATATTTGACTGGGTTAAAGGAAAGAAACCAGATTTTGTTTTTGTAGAGAATCTACTTTTCGGATATGGAAGTATTATCGACCAAGAAAATTTTCCTCAAGATCCACTAAGTTCAAAGAATTTCGCTGAAATAATCTGGAAAGAACAATTTCAACAAGATCTTTCTATCTCAAAGTTTCATACACAATTGTTTGAACTTGACGAATATGGGAAAATAGTGATTTTCGCTGAAGAGAAATAATCTTGAAGTTCTATATGAAATGTTTAAGTATATCGCATTTCTATTTTTTGTATGAAATTGTCTGAGGCTAATAATATCTTAGTAACGGGTGGAACCGGTTTTATTGGATCTTATTTAGTAGAACGCTTACTAGAAACTGACGATTTTTCCATTTTGGTTGTAGATAATAATTTCTCTTATGATGTGCTCCCCGATGAAGTTAAAACTAGGGTTAAAATTGAAAATCAAGATATTAGAGATTTAGATATTATGGATAAGATATTTGAAGAATTTAAGCCTGAGATTTGTTTTCATTTAGCTGCAATTCATTTCATTCCTTATTGCAATAAACATCCAAATGAAGTTGTTGATGTAAATATTAGAGGAACATCAAATATTCAGTTTTTATGTAATAAATTCAACAGCAATATTTTACAAACATCAACAGCAGCTGTATATGCTCCAGCTGATCTCCCTCATACAGAGAATTCAACAATTGATCCCCCTGGAATTTACGGTTACTCAAAAATGGTAAATGAGCATACACTTGGTGTTCATCTCAAAGATAATATGAAAGATTTACTTGGCGTCAATGCAAGATTGTTTAACGTTTATGGCACAAGAGATCTCAACCCTCATGTTATCACAGAAATCTTTCAGCAGATGAAAAAACAATCTAAGAGCGAGATTATTAATCTAGAACTTGGAAACATCCAAGCTAAGAGAGATTATATTCATGCGTATGATGTTGCAGATGCACTAATATCTATAGCTGAAAGTGATTTGAAAGGTCTTCTTACTTACAATATTGGAACAGGCTTGAGCTTGAGTGTTGAAGAGCTTCTCACTAAACTAGAAGATATAAGTAACAAGAAAATAGTTGTAAAACACTCTAAAGAGAGAATGAGAGAATCAGAAAGAATGTTTCATCAAGCGGATATATCAAAAATTTTGCAAGAAACTAATTGGAAACAAAAAATCTCAATAGAAGATGGACTAAAGAGCTTCTTTTAGCTGAAGATAGAAAATGAAATGAAAAAGAAATTAATTTTTCTTCTTCTTCTTTTTAAGGTAAAAGTATGTTCCGGTTCCAGCTCCAGCTAGAACTACAATTGGGACAGTAATAGAGACTGCAATTACCCACCCTTCAACTGGAGCTCTTTCGATAGACCAGTAGAAGAAGATGGGAATAGTAGATATTCCATCACTGTTCTCAATAATCAAAGTAAGATTGTAAATTCCTTTTTTGTAGTCATCAGTTGTCACGTTAAAGGACAAATCAGTGTCCTGCCAGAATGGTAGAAATACGAAATTATCTGTGTAAAGTAAATCTTCACCATCATAAACGCTGACTTGTCCAACCGAACTCATTCTTTCTCTGAAAGAATTCCATACAGTTAAGTTAAGAACAGCATTGGTTTTTGTATCTGTGATTAAGGATGCTCCGTCAATACGTACTACAGGAGAATTATAGAACCTTTCAGCCCTATAAGTATCAGTCCCATTAATAGCCAATTCCCAGATTATCTCACCAGCGTCATTAACTTCTGTTAAAAGATCTAAACTTGTATCTCCACCAGCACCGAAAGTACCTAGCCTTGTATCTCCAGGAAGATGATCAACATCGCCCCAATGATCTCCAATATAGGTTGAGTTATCTGGTATAACCCAGGTCCATGTTTCTTTAGCAGTCATATCAGTTTCATTTATTGCAAATTCAACATATCTTGGCCAATTTGAAGACATGTCCGTTGTATTGAACTCATCATTATCATAAATAATGAACTTGTCTAGACCAATTTTTTCTATAGAATGAGCTCCATAGAATAAACTTGATACTTCGAGTCCATTTTTGTTGAACAAAGTGAAATCACCATCATACTCTCCTAAAGTCCAAATTATGTCTCCTGTAAGCATATCTATCTTATATACAGTATGTGTGTGTCTTGCATTCAAGTAAACAATATTTTCTTCTTCCATATCCCAGAATATTGCATTAGCATGAGTCCAATCAGCTGTACTACCTCTTCCCGTATGATTTGTTAAATAGAAATACTCTTGATCAAAGGGGATATATTCGTATCCTCTCCAATGCCAGAGAGTGTTATTGTTTCTATCAATTAACGAAATAGTATCGTGTACTATTGTATAATCTGATCCACCTATGTCTACTGTACCATTACTTTCTCTCCCTAAGATGAGAAATTGGTCCGTGATAGGATTGTATTCGTAATCGTGATGTAAACCGAGAATGCTGATTAGAGGAGTTTCAACATATTCAGTTATGTTAGTTTCCATGTTCCAGAAAACGAAATGAGTGTTATTTTGAAACAGAATTGTTGTCGAATTAATCAGTTCAGGTCCCCCTCGAAAATCATTAAAAGCTGCTACTATGTCCCCTCCCATATCTACTATTATACTGGATGCGTTCGCTCTACCATCCCAGTCACAGTTGAAAAGAGTATATCCTTCAAAGGTTTCAGATTCATTATGAAATCTTAACTCCTTTCTCTCATTAATATAGTCCAATTTCCAATCGGGTATCGTGAAAGCATCCTCGGAAATTGCAAATTCATCTAATTTGTAATCAGTCAAATCACCTTCTTGAGATGCAGATATAGATGTCTGCGATAAAAACAGAAGAGTGATTAAAATTGAAAATAGAGTTTTGTTTCTCAAGAAAGTACCTTCTTATTTATTTATGAATATCTTAGTTTTATATCGTATAAAAATAGTTCGTAAAAATGAAGACTGAACTTGGAAATTTATCTTCTTGTTCTCTTATTAATTGCTAATATTGAAATCATTGAAATAATGAAAAAGATGTGCAAATAACTGGAATCATCAGTTGGCAGTTCTATGACCTTAATTGTGATGGCAACATCAGATTCAGCGAAATTCCCAAAATAATCCCAAACAACTAATTTTACAGTGATAAGTTTTAGATCCTGGGTTAAGTAATTGAATTCGATATTTGAGCCACCCCAAGGACCAGATTCAACAATAGTATTATTGACATATATTGAAAAATTCCAAGGAGTTAGATCGCTAACCTCCCAAAGCAAATTGATTTGAGATTGGTTTTCAAATATCCAAAAATCAGCTATTTCAAGTATAACAGGATTCTCGTCATCTGATTCTATGATATTATAATAGATGGCTTCTATTGCATCAATCTCAACCTTCTCGCCAGAACGATATTCAATTAGAATGTAACGAGCTGAACTGAAACCTGTTGAGTTTAAGTCAAAACTCTGGTTACCTGCTCCTAGACCAACTAAAGTAAAAGGTTTTGATAAACTATTTTCTACTTTGACATAATATTCTCCTTCACCAGCAATTATATTGAAATCGTTTCCGACATCGTCAAGTATCTCTTCATTTAATCCCATATCAAGTACTAATTCTCCATTTGAGTAATCATAAAAGATTTCAGCAAAAATACTGTCTGGAGCATTTTCAGCATTGTTACCATTAACACAATTTGAAGAAGATTCTTCCAAAAAATCATCAGCGTATGGATCTCCATAACCATTAAGTGAAGATACTCTAGTCGTTCCCATTGTAGTTATTGAATTAACTGAGATTAAAACCACAATAAATAAAAATATTTTCTTCATGTTTTTCATTGAAAATATCATTCCACTAGTTAAGAAAAAGGGTGAGATTGTATAAGAGTTTTTTTATTACCAGATACTAATTTTAGTGATAAATTTAAACTCTACTTAATCATTGAAAATCTCCATAATCAAAAAAAAGCTTTAGCTTATAACTCGAGTTGGTGATTTGCTCATTTATGAAAAGAAGAAATTTGACGAGGTAATTGACTAGTCTCAAAGTTTCATACTCAATTGTTTGAACTTGAAGAATTTGGAAAAATAGAGATTGTTACCGAGAAAAATAATTTGTAAGGTGCTAATGAAATACTTAAGAATATCAAGGTTTTGATTTGTTTATGATTCTTTCCGAAGCAAACAATGTCCTCGTGACTGGAGGAACTGGTTTTATAGGTTCTTATTTGGTTGAAAAGTTGTTAGAATGGGGTGACTTTTCTATCACAGTGATTGATAACACTTTCTCATACGATGTTTTACCAAATGAAATTAAAGAAAAAATAAGGCTTGAGACAACAGATATTAGAAATCTAAAAAACACAGAAAAAATCTTTGAAGAAACTAAACCAGATATCGTTTTCCACTTAGCTGCAATACATTTCATCCCTTATTGCAATAAGCATCCCAATGATGTAATAGATGTAAATATAAGAGGAAGTTCTAATATTCAACACCTCTGTAATAAATTTTCGTCAAATCTGTTGCAAGCTTCAACAGCAGATGTATACCTCCAGGATTCAGAACCTCATAAAGAAGTATCAAAAACAGGATCAATGGGAATTTATGGTTATTCAAAAGAAGTAAATGAGTCCACAATGAATATCTATTTTCGAGGAAGAGAAAAAGACTTACTGGGAGTTAATGCTAGATTCTTCAATGTATACGGAAAAAGAGATCTCAATCCTCATGTTATTCCTGAAATAGTAAAACAGCTTAACAAAGCACCAAACAAAGACACAATTCAAATTGAACTTGGAAATATAAAGCCTAAACGAGATTATATCCATGCCATTGATATAGCAGATGCTCTTATCACCGTATCTGAAAAACTATCAACAGGTATTCACACCTACAATATGGGTTCTGGTGAAAGCTGGAGTGTAGAGGAAATTCTGGGTTTTCTTGAAAAAATAACTTCAAAGAAAATTGAGGTTGTTGTTTCTGAAGAACGATTTAGAAAATCAGAACGAATGCATCTTCAGGCAGATATTTCAAAAATAGAAGAAGAAGTTGGTTGGAAACCTAGTATAGGTATAGAAGAAGGTTTAAGTGAATTGTTTAAATAAGAAAGAGAAAAAAGAAATTTATTTCTTCATTTCTTCAAAAGACAGTATGTTGTTCTACTTGCACTTTCTGTTACTAAACAGATTCCAAACAGAATCACAATTTTTAGAATGGTTTTCAAAGCTTGAATACAACTACACTTTTATAATAATTATTATCTAACAACAGATTTACTCAAGTTTCAATATCAAGAATGATATGATTTTTCTTCATAATAATGAAGAGAAATCAAGCAATAACGATCAAGGTAAATTAATATGTTATGTGAACTTATCTGAGAATTCGGTAATTGAATATTTGAAATATTCAAATAAAAAGATATAAAAGTAACTCTTATACATCATCAATATGAAAATTTGTATGATTGTAAATAATTACCCTACAGAAGAAGATCCAATAAAGTCTATATTTCTCAAGGAAATTGTAGAAGCTTTGAAATCAACAAATTTAGATGTATTTGTTTATAAAATTAGAGGATTAAATTATTTTCGCATTTTTAAATTTAGAAAGTTTGTAAGAAAAAATCAGATTGATATTTTTCATGCACAGTTTGGTTTTCCAACTGGATTTTGGACTTCATTTGTAAGAGTGAAAAAACCATTTATCGTAACAATACACAGATTTGAAGTAATAAATAAAAAATTAAGATTATTTGTTAAATATGTTTTTAAGAAAGCAAATCTCATTATTGCAGTTAGTGAATATATTAAAGAAGAGATACTAAAGATTAATAAAAAATCTCAAAACAAAATAATAGTTTTACCAAATTCTATTGATATAGATAGATATACAAAACTCCCAATACGACATTTACAACCAGATAAAAAAATCACTATAGGAACTCTTGCAATTCATTCGAAAAGAAAAGGAATTGATTTATTGCTAAGAGCAATAAAAATAATAGAAGAAAAAGGGCAAAATGTTAAATTATTAATCGCTGGAAAGGGATCTCAAACAGAAGAATTGATTAAATTATCTAGGGAATTAGAACTGAAAGATATAGAATTTCTTGGAAGAATTGAAGAATTGGAAAAAGCTAATTTCTATGAAAAATTAGATATTTTTGTTCTATCTTCTTTTTCTGAAGGACATCCTGTGACTTTGCTAGAAGCGATGTGTACGGGTACTTGTCCAATAGTTTCCAATATCCCATCAGTTTCAGATACAGTTATAGACAATATTAATGGAAAATTATTTACAATAGGAAACGTGAATTCATTATCAGAAGTAATATTATATCTAATTGAAAATCCAGACAAGTTGAATTATTTCAAAAAAGAAGCCAGAGAAACAATTGAAACTAACTTCAATATTTTAAACCGTGCAGAGAAACTTAAGCAGCTTTATCTAGAAACAATTAAGTGAATAAGTAAGAAAAAAGTTCGTAATGTTCTATAATTATAGAATGGAAAATCAGTACTTAGATTGATTAGAATAGAGGATATATTAATGAACAGGGAAACTAAACATTCTAGCAAATACAAACTCTTACTATTAACTTCAACTTTTATAACAGGAATAATAAAACTAAAAAGTTTTGCAATTATTAAAATCATTACTTATTTCTTTTCTAAAGATCAATATGCACAATATGCTTTTATGTTAAACACAGGTTATTTTTTAACTATGATAGCTGGGGGAGGTGTATTAGTGTCCTTAAGTAGATATTTGGGTAAGTATGTTGAAGAAAAAAACCAAAAAGAAATAATTTCAATAATTTCAACTTCAAATATAATATTCATTTCAATTATTATTATTTCATCTCTAATCTATGGTATGTTAAATGAAGCTTTTAATTTTGTAGATTTTGATAATGTAATTTTTCTCTTCTTATTTGCTGGTTTTTTCTCATTAATATATGGTATTTATTCTATATTAAACAGATATAATGTTATAAGTAAAAAAATCAGAAAATACCTGATATATTACTTATCATATGAATTAATTGGTTTCGCAGGATTAATTGTTGGAGCATTTGTCTTTAACTCAATACTACTACTATTCGGGTGCCTTTTAATTGGTCAACTAATTTCTTTCATAATTATTTTCATTGATTGGAAATCGAAACTAATTCCAAGAAAATTAAATTTGTCACACATAAAGAAAATTTTTGTTTTCGGAGTTCCCAAGCAATTATCAGATGCATCAGATAGATTATATTTTTACATTATTTCTATAATTATATTAGCTAAATTTTCAGGAGAAATTTATGCAGAATTATCTTTAGCTAACTCTATTGTTATGTTAATAACATTTATTTTCACCAATATAATTCTAAATTATTTCCCACACATTTCAACATTAAAATCAATAAATTCAGAAGAATCAGAAAAAAGAATTTTACTTGATATAAAAAGCACTGTTGAACTACTTATATTTATAAGTGTTGGAGGATTTCTAGTATTAGTATCTACTTCAAAATATCTTATATTTTTGTTAGCTACACCTGAATATATAAATGCAATGAGTATGGTTCCATTCATTATAATATTTTACTGTATTTTCTATTTAACAAAAATAATGGGAATCGGACTTTTTATCAAAGAAAAAACAACTTTAGAATTAATAATAAGTGTGGTATCTTTTATTATTGGTTTAACAAGTGGATACTTGTTATCTATCCCTTTTGGAATTACTGGTTTCTTATTATCATTTATAATTTTCACAGTTACTAGATTTATTGGAATAACACTATTTAGCTACAAGGATCAAAAAATCCCCTTTGATAAGAAGTTTCTTTTAAAGATTTTAATTATAATAATTGTGTCCTCAATGGAATATTATGTTTTCTATTTATATGATCTAATCGATTATGTATCCCTTATAATTATTCCTTCATTCTTGTTGTTAAGCTATTTTCTTAAGATCATTAAATTTAAAGAAATTATTAATTTACTAAAACCTTTAAGAGAATATTTTAAAAATAAGTTTACTTCTAAGAGAAAAAATCAAAAATCAAAAATCATTCCTCAAAATTCATATCAAGAAAATATAGGAAAAAAACAAGAAATCGCAGAAGATAAGATAAATACAAATTAAGTTTAGAAATGCGTAATGCTATGAAATACTTTAAGAATCTTTATAAAAAACAAAATAGAGAAGAGGATATCAAATGAAAATTCTGTTACTTAAAACATGGATAGTTAATATTGGGAATGGTTTTATCGATATGGGAGCTAAAGCATGTATTCATAGTTCATTTCCTAATGCAGAAATTATAGAAGTTAGTGGATATCCTAATTACATAGCTGATGAAAAAGCTATAGGGGGAGGTTTGAATTATGCATTTAGAAAAAAACTAGGAATTACATTTAAAAAAAACATGCTGAAAATGCACAAAACTAGAGAAAATATGGTAAATATTTCTGAATTATTAAAAGCAGATATTGCAGTAGTTCCTGGATGTATACTATATCCACATGCAATTAACAAATATATGAAAACACTAGTGAAAATAAGAGATAAAAACATCCCTATTCTTCTTCTTGGCGTAGGGGGAGGTAATTATTCTAAAGAAACAAAGAATTTTGTTAAAACATTTTTTAATACAATAAAACCAGCTGCAATGATAACAAGAGATAATAGAGCTTTTAAATTATATTCATCAGATATTAAAAACTCATATGATGGAATTGATTGTGGTTTTTTTATAAATGAATGGTATAAACCTCCAAAATCTGACACCAATTTTAGCGTTTGTACTTTCGATAAATTAAAAGAACCTAAACTTGAAATCAATATCAATATAATTCGACCAAATCATACTCCTTTTGATAATCCATTCAGAGGGTGTTTAAGACCAAGAAACAAGTATAGAAATTTCAATAAAACAGAAAATATATTTATGTCAGATGATATAAAAGATTATTTATTTTTGTATGCAAATGCTCTGGAAACGCATTCCGATAGAGTACATGCTTGTGTTGCTTCACTAACATATAAGAAAAAAGCGAAATTTTATTTCAAATCACCAAGAGCATATTTATTTGATAGAGTTTTAGACGAAAATATAAGAGAAAAACTTGTCCAAATAAATGAAGAAAAACTAAATCTTGAAAAGAAGAAGATGATAAGTAAATTTAAGGGGTACGTGGAAGCTGTCTTATAGAACTCAAAAAAAAGTAAGTTATTATGAAGATTTTTTTCTGAAACTAATACCTTTTTTCTTTATGAAAATTGTTAATCCAGTAATTATACTTACAAACATAAAGGAATAGATAATTGATGAAATATAAGGGTGGTTAGGAATTAGTCTAATTGAATTAAAAATGGATCAAAAATAGTTTTCATATATTGAATAAAAGAAAGTGTTTCATAAATTGTTACATTTTCATAAATTGTTATTGTCTCATATTCTGGTTCTATATATAATTCAGCATCCCTTATAAGATTGTATGAATAAGTAAAATACATGGGATATAGGGTTTTTTTTATGTTTCTAACAAATTTATTGATAAATAAGGAAAAAACTAGTCTAATAGAGTTATTTATCAAATTTTATGTTTATAAGAACATACTTAATAAAATTTCCATAAGAATAGATGCTCAGTTTCATAAAAATATGGTAAATCTACTAAAGAATATAAGAATACGGGATCACTATAAATACCATAACCAGTAATATGATAGGGGTAAATAGAACCATTTGAAGATTTTAAAACTAATGCATATTGAACTTTAAGTCCCTCAATTATATTAAGCCCTTCAGTTGTATTCGCTCTAGTTTCCAATAAGGTATCTAATATTTCATCTTCAGGTATTATACCATTATAAATTATAGACAAAGGATTGGAATCACTAAATATTGTAAATATGCTATTATTCATAATTTCACCAGCAGTTATCCATCCATAATAAATTTGATGAGGTTGGTGCTTTCCATTAATTGTTGGTAAAAAGCCATATCCACTTATTGAACGAGCTAATTGGTAATGTGACATGTATATTATACCTTCAATTCCACTTTCTTTTATTTTATTTATTACTTCTATTTCCTCTGATGAGATATAAGAATAGGGAAACTCATGTTCATTTATAATTACTAAGCCTTCAGTAGTATTGATCCCATAGCTCATAATTAAGATTAATAAAATGTATACTCCACCCTGTAGTTTCTTTATTTTTGGTAAGAATTTAAAATTTAATTGATCTCTCTTAGATAATTCGACAAGTGTTATAAATAGTATGTACAAACCTAAAACAACAATAAAATGATACGAGAATAATGAATTTCTAATAATTAAAAAAGCATAAAGGAAAACATATAAAAAACTGAATAAAACAATTCCTAAATATAAATAATTTTTGTATTTTTGTAATAATTTTTCTTCAGTAACTTTAAAACCACTTATAGAAATAAATAAGAAAATATATAGATAAACTACTGTAGTGTATACTGTATAAGTCCATAAGAATGATAGAAATAGGATAATTAATAATTCTTTTACTGGAATATCTTTAATATCATTTGAGATATCAGAATTGGTGTATCTATTTTCTATAATACTAGGATATATGTACTTTATTATTCCAATGGGAAAAAACAGACTCAAAAGTCCTATTCTTAAACCATAGTCTATAATTAAATTAATTAATAAACCAAAAGGATTAGTATTATCAAACCAAGGGGATGTAATTTTTCTAGAATCAACACCTATAAAAAAATATCCACTTACTAGCAAAGCAATTACAAGAATAAGGTATAAAATTAAGAATAATTTCTTATTAGAAAATATTTTTTTAATAAAGTTCGGTTTTTTCTGTAAGATTTTTGAAAATACGTATATTAGGATTATCGGTACAAACGCTAACCATAAACGATGAAAGAAAATCATTAAAAAAGACGTAATGGCAAGTCCAATGATGTTTTTAGTATTAATTTTTACATAACATTGTTCAAGAAAATATATAAACCAAGGTGTTAAAGCAATTAATGGAGCTCTCGCATTAAAGGTAAAATAAGTGAACCGCAAAAAAATTGGAGCAAAAATATAAGAAGAAACAAATATGATTTGATATTTTTTCTTCTCAAAAAGGATTTTACTTAGTTTTATACAACCAAGAATAGCGATTGTCAGCCATACGTACGAAATTAAAAAGCTAGTTGTTTCAATTGTAAAGCCTAATCTTAAGTATAGAGAAATTAAAAATGGATAACCAATTGGATAAAAGGAGAAAGGATAAAAACCAAGATATGATGCTGGATTTATTAACCATGTATTAACCTCATTCAGACCAAATGATAATGCTTGCCCCATCCATAGGATCTCAAAACCATCTGTGCTTATAACGCCCGTTACCCTTGGTATTCTAACTAACAAAGAGATAATATAAAGTATTAAGTAAATCAGAATAATTTTTCGATTTTCCTTATAGTACTTTTTTAGAGTAATTAGCTTTGTTTTTACATCCATTTATTAAAGGATTGATTAAGAGCTTAAAAAATTTTACGTGAGGATAAAAAATTTTACATGAAGATTATTTTCGAAAATTCAATTAATACATTAGAAAATGAAATTGTTTCTAACTTGTATTCTTCCATTTACCAACTCTTAAAATTATCAAATTACTATTAGTATTCTAACTCTTTTCTAATAATAAATTTTGTTTAATTATTGAAGTAGCTTATTTAAATTCTTAATATCTCCTCTGTTGTATATTATTGATATTCTTCATGATCTGTAATCAAAATCACACAATCTGTATTTCCTAATAATTTACTTGTTTCTTCTTCAAATTCATTTGTAACCATCCCTTTCACTTCTAGATATGGAAGGTGATGTCATTTTTTTCATAGCCTATATTAATATGGAAGATGCAAAGACAGTAAATTGTACAACATTAACGTATACTGCTAATAGTTCTTATATTGGATTCTGGAATCTGTGATAAAAGCTAAAGAATATTTCCCATTTCCATTTGGAAGAACACTCATCATGACTGGGAATATAATCTTTAACTCAATTGTTTTTGATTCTATGAAGCAAGATAACTCCTGACGGTGTAGAACTTTCTGGGGAGCTAGAAGATGTGGGAGCCGATTCATTCAAATAATGGAAAATCAGGAAATCCTTCTTCCTTATCTTTGACACTTAATTCATGTTTAAGCCATTCTTTAAAAAAATATATTTACTTAAATTATTTTTGTTAGTTGAAAACTTGTATCAATTAAATTCTTTTCATTTGCTGTTTAATCGCTATTTTTCACGAATTAATACAAAGATTTTTGGAACTTATAACATCCTTAAGATATATGTTTAAATATATTTAAGAAACCTACTGAAATAATTCATGTGAGTGCTATGAAATACTACCTATCAACAGACGAAGATGATGTGGACTTATTAGATAAGAAATTAGTTAGAATTGGAGTTATTGGTCAAGGAAAAATGGGTTTGCCAATATCTGCTGTTTTTCTACTGGGAGGTTACAACGTTACTGGAATGGATATTAATGCCGAAGTTGTCAATGCAATTAACAAAGGGGAACCTCCAATCGAAAGAGAACCTGGTGTGAAGGAAAGTATAAGGGAAGGAATTCAGAGAGGTACTTATGTTTGTGTCAATACTGTAGAAGAAGTTACTAAGAGATCAGACATTTTGATTATAATCATACCAGTACTATTGGATAAGTTTGTGAATCCAAATTTAAACCCTCTAAGGAAATTAATTGATGAAATAGCTTCGCATATACAAAAGGGACAGATAATTGTTATTGAAAGCACAGTCCCCATAGGAACCACTGAAAATATAGTCAAAAATGCTTTAGAATCAAAATCAGGATTGAAAATTGGAAAAGACATCGGTTTAGGATTTGCTCCAGAAAGAACATCAAGTGGACAAGCAATAGATGATATTAGAGACAACTACGCGAAAATTGTTGGTGGAATTAATAAAAGAAGTACTGATAAGATAGGTAATCTTTACAAAACAATTAACAATAAGGGTGTCATAAAGATGAGCTCTGCTTCATCAGCTGAAGCTGTAAAGATATTCAAGGGAACATATCGTGATTTGAATATGGCTTTAGCAAACGAATTTGCGAAATTGACTGAGAAATTAAGGCTAAATGTTCATGAAATCATTGATGCAGCTAATACTGAACCATATTCCCATATACACAAACCTGGAGCAGGAGTTGGAGGACATTGTATTCCCGTTTATCCTCATTTTCTAATAAATGCTGCAACATCAGTTGGTTTGAAAACAAGATTGGCAGAACTAGGTAGAGAAGTTAATCTATCAATGCCTGAACATGTTGTAAATCGAATAATAAAAGAACTAAATTCCTTTAAGAAACCACTAAAAGATTCAAAAATAGTTGTTTTAGGATTATCCTATAGAGGTAATGTAAAGGAACATAGAAACTCACCAACAATTGAGATTTTGAAGAAACTGAAAGAATATGATGTTGATGTATTGCTAAGTGATCCATTATACACCGAAGAGGAAATTAAACAGATCATCAATGTAGAATTCGAAAAGAATTTTATGCTTTCACTTAAAGATGCTGACTGTGTTGTTATACTAGCAGATCATAATGAATATAAGAATCTAGAATTAAGCTTCTTTGAAAATCATGTGAAAAAGACATGTATTATATTTGATACAAAAAATATTATCAAAAATGATGGAAAAGTAGAAAAAGATAAACTAAGTTTAATAAAGATAGGAGAATAATTCTCTTTAGTAGGTGAATTAGTGTTAATAGCTATAGTTTCTGGAGCTCGTCCACAATTTATCAAACTAGCTCCAATTATTCAAGAAATGCTAGTAAATGAATCCATCGATATTTATCATATTCATACTGGACAACATTATGATAAAAACATGTCAGAAGTTTTTTTTGACGAACTGTCAATTCCTCCTCCTGATATTAATCTAAACATAAACAATGGTACTCATGCTGAGTTAGTAGGTAGAATGCTAACCAAGTTAGAGAAGGAATTATTAAGAAAAAAATTTGATGCAATATTAGTTGCAGGAGATACTGACTCTACATTAGCTGGTGGATTGGTTGCATCTAAGATTAATATCCCAGTAATTCACTTGGAATCTGGTTTACGTAGTTATGACTATACGATGCCTGAAGAAATTAATAGAAGAGTCACTGATCATATAAGTCGTTTGTTGATCACAACAACAAAAATTGCAACAAAAAACCTCCTGAACGAAGGAATAAACAGAAACTGGATTTTTCAAACCGGAGATACAATGATTGATGCGATCATGAGGAATGTTGATAAATCAGAGGAGAAGAGTGATGTTCTAAAGAAACTAGAAGTTAAAGAAAAAGAATATATTCTCTTAACTCTTCACCGAAAGGAAAATGTTGATAACAAACAAAGAATTGTTAGCATTTTAGAATCAATTGAAGAAATTGAAATTGAAAAAGTTGTTTATCCTATTCATCCTAGAACTTTGAAGAAAATCGCTCAATTCCATTTGGAAAGCCTTCTAGATAACCCGAAATTGATTGTTACGAAACCGCTTGGTTACTTAGATTTTATAAAGCTTGAAAAGAATTCCAGTATAATTCTTACAGATAGTGGGGGGATTCAAAAGGAAGCTCTTGCTTTGAACGTACCTTGTGTTACCTTACGAGATAATACTGAATGGTGTGAAACATTAGATGTTGGTGCAAATGTCTTAGTGGGATCCAATAAACAAAAAATAGTTAATACTGTGAATAATCTTCTCAATCGTATGAAAGAGGGCTTTTTTACAGAATGGGAAAATCCTTACGGAGACGGGAAAAGTAGTGTAAGAATTACTAATGAAATAATAAAAAGATTTCAAAATGGACAACTAAATATTCCAACTAATATTATGGTACAAAATCTAGTCATAGATGACTTATAATTAACAAAAGTTTTTCCTTTTGGAGAAATATAAAGATTACATTTTCTTTCTGACTGTTTTTTTAGGTTCCCTCAATAGAGATTTATACTCTTTTAGCAAAATTTCCTTATCTATTTTCCAATCGTTTTGTTTAACTAATTGTTCCATTTTACTTTTTAAATTCTGAAGAATATCTGGTTTCTCCCATACTCTAAGTATCTGTTTTTCTAGACTCTTATGGTCTCCTGGGATATAGAATAAACTGCAATCTTGTGCCATATCTCGTAAAGATGGCAAGTCAGCTGATATGATAATTTTATCATAGTACATATATTCAAATAATTTGTTTGGAGTAGCTCTATGATACACAGGAATATCTTTCAATGTAATCAAGCAGACATCTGCATCCTTTATCTTCTCAAATAATACAGATTGCTCTACCCACCCATTGAATTTGCAGAAATCGCTAATTCCCAATTCTTTTGTGATTTGTATTGCCTCCTTTAGGAAATTACCACTACCAAATATATTACATTCTAGATTTGGTATTTTATCTTTTAATTCTTTTATTGCAAAAATGATTGTATCAACATCTCTTCTTTTTGAAACAAATCCTTGGTAAAGTATATTGAACGAAGCTTTATCTTTAGGTTTTTCAGAAGATAAATTCCGAATTTTATCAATATCTAAAGAATTCCTGATAATGAGAATCTCTTTCCTTGGAGAAATTTCTTTTACATCATTGAATTCTAAATTGTTCACAACTATTATACAATCAACAAATAAGTATGTAACTTTCTCATAGAATTGTACTAGCTTAAAGATTAGTGACTTAGTTGAAAGATTTAAATTACTCACTATTTGGAGAGCATATGGTTCATGCCTGTCTAGAATAAGTTTTGTTCTTAGAAATATTTTGGAAAATAATCCTGCTAAAATTAAGTGATCTGGAGGATTGTGAGCATGAATAACAGAAATCTTAATTCTCTTTAGATGCAATCTCAGTAGTTGAAAGAATGCAATCATTGGGAAGAAGAAGAACCCTATAAAATATCGAAAAATGGACCCTTGTGGAAAAACATTTATCCACTGCATAATGTTGATTGTGTTAACATTTTTGTACGAGCTGTATTTTTCCTCTCCTTTTTTTCTAATACCAATGCAATAAACATCATAACCAGCTGAAGAAAGAGCAAGCGCTTCCCGCTTAACTCTTGAATCACTTTTAAAATGTGAAAATACTATCATGCAAATACTATGTTTCATTGATTCATTTCAAATGCAGTAATAATTAAACTTATACATTTCTGCATTATCCTTAAATGAACTCTATTTGAGAATAAAAGAAACAAATATTAATTCTTCCGAGATTTTTAACTCTATAATTAAGCTAAATAAAAAAACAAGTATAGTTTAAAAGACAAAAATACGCGTTTCAGATCGAACATATCTCAAAAGAATCTCCAAATTTTGAAATTCCTCCTAATAAGATTTTAGAAATTGTTTTATTATAAAGCTAGAATCATGAAAAAAATATCATAAAATTCTATTATAATTTTAATCTTTTTTCTGCAGCATTTATTTAGTATGTAAGTGAGTGGTAAAGAAACAGCTATTGCCCACCAAGGTACATATAATACATCTGAATTCTCAACTATTGATTTTACATTTTTTTTCCAAGAAAAAGTGTTGTATCAGTTGATTACCTCATAATTTTATTTCTTTTCACTATTTTTAAATCCTTAATTCTGCTTCTACCTGAATAAAGAAACGAAGGCATTTGATTATAAAAAGAGATGTGATTTAATTCAAACTAACTTTCAAATATATCTTTTATCTTAATTGCAAAGAATGAACACCTGATTGGAAAAATCTAGAAGGTGAAATTAAGCTTGTTCTCTTTTTGTCCCCTTCATAGCTATCCATCTAGCAAATCTCCACAACACTTTGTTTATAGTGATTTCAGGAATTTTATTAGTTCGTGTCACTTTTTCTTAGTTGAAGCAAATAACAATGCCATACATATTATTATCAATGCACTCATAATGATGATAATTCCAATAATAATCATATATGGATTATCCATTACTTCAGTAATTAACCAACCAATTGTTTCCATTCCACCCATATAAAATCCAATTACAATTAGAATTCTGCAAAAAAGAGCATACAATTGAGTTAGAACTCTTTGGAAAAATGAGGATTATGAAGGGTTTAGAAAACAAAAATAAATTGGATTAAAAGCATTTAATTTTTCTTGTTTGATGCAAATAGTAATGCAAAACTAAGGATTATAATTGAACTCATAATAATTATAAACCCGATTATAACCATAAATGGATTGT
>BPTK01000061.1 GCA_023705905.1 Candidatus Heimdallarchaeota archaeon | reverse complement strand
CTCCCTTGGATCTATCTTCACTGTCTTCAAAACAGATATTATCTTATCTGAAACATCTGCTAATCCTACTGTTTCTCCGTTAGCAATACATCCTCCAGTACTGTCAACTGTTGCTGTCATCTCTTCTAAAGTTAAATCACAGGGCATTAATAATTCAACAGTATCTATTGTCCCAGCAGGTGAGGTTATAGCTTTTGTTGAAACCTTAGGTATAGTTAAACCCGAAGCTGCAAGGATAGGAATCATAATTGGAGTTATTCTATTACCTGCTATCCCTCCAATGCTGTGCTTATCTACAACGGGTTTCTTCTTAGGATGAAGAATCTGTGATGTAGCAATTATTGCCCTTGCAATTGCTGTTGTCTCTTCAAGTGATAATCCTTGAACTTGAAACAGTGACATCAAAACTGCAATTTGGGTTGGATGCATTAGATTTTTGTCAATAGAATCAAAAATAGAAGTGATTTCATCATCTTTGAGAGCTTCTCCTCTCATCTTCTTGTGGAGTAAGTGTATAATCTTTTCATTGGAGATTTCTTTTATAGAAATTTCAGTTCCTTTGTGAATACCAAACTCAATAGAAGTTTTACTTGATATTCCTAAATGCTGCTCAGAATAATTATCGCTAGTATAAACTTTCAATCCAATATTATGGGGGGTTAACTCTATAAGTTGACCAGGAATTATATCATATTTCTTTGCTAAATCAGAATTAATTAAAACATAGTCAGGTTCTGAATCTAATATTTTTTCGATTTTTACTGTAAGTTGTACCATAATTTAGCCTCATATTTTTATCTCTTAACACTTAAATGAAACGCTTTCAATAATAAAATTTCCTACTAGGAATATTTTCACAAAGCAAGTCGTTCCTCCCAAAAAACTCTTATCCAATATATGCTATATACTATAAATATGGAATATAACAAGGAATCATCACCAAAGAAAAAAGAGTCAAAAGATGATGAAAAACCATTTAATTGCACTGGTTGTGGTTCTTCTTTAAGTAGGTATGATGAAAAATGCCCCAATTGTGAAAGATTAAATCCTAATTACGCTTTGAGATGAGAAATAATTCTATACAAAAAATTAAATACGACAGCTGGCTTCACTATTTCATAAGGTTATAAAAATGGTAGACATTCCTTTACCACCAAGTTCGAGTGCTTCAAAAGATGAAAAATCGGATGCTACCTGTGAGAAATATGAAGAGATTATGGGAGGATATTGTAAATATTTTATAACAAAAAGCGGAGAATGTATGCTTAAGTTCGGTTTTTGTGATGGGTTTGGAGTTTTGAAAAAGAAGTTTTGAAAACCTTTTATCTTCGTATTAACTGATCTAAATCAGTGCTTACCTCTTTTACATTGGCAACAATCCTATTTTGACCTAATCCTTTTGATCCATCCTCTTCAATTGTTGTAGCTGTTAAAAAGAGTGGCTTAAAGAATTCTCTGACCATTTGTTTCCCGTCACCTAACAAACAAGAGCATGTACCAACGTACTTATCACCATCAGATCTCTTAACTCTAAAGAAGCTAATATGATTGGCTCTCTCTCTCCAGATAATTAGATTTCCGCTTAGAATTATATTATCTCGTATTATGTGACCAAGATAAACGTTTGAATCTAAACCTAGTTCGTATAATTTGCTACTTGGATGATTATCGAAGTTTGTTAGAACCATCATCTTTGTGTTTTTAGATAATTGTTTGTATCTTTCAAGTGGAACCTGATCTGTTGATTCTTTAATCACAAAAGTATAGGACCTATCTCTCCGTAATGTATAAGCCGCTTGGTATTCTATCATGGCTGATGCCAGATTTAATAAAATTCCAGCTTCTTTCTTGTTAAGTTCAAATTTATCAACAGATTGAACTGGTACTTTTGATTTAGAAAGTAAGCTACATATCAAAACGCCAATCAAGTCATGAGACAAAGATCCAGCTATAATGCATCCTGATGGAAGAACAATTGCAGGTAGGGGATTTAATGGAATACCTTTCTTTTCAGCTGTTTCTCTATTCTTGTTAACTTGGTGCACTTTAACCTTTATTTCATCTGTCTTAAGTGCGCCAATAACTGCAGTTAAGAATTTCAGAGTAGGTATACAATGATTACAATTTTCCTCATGTATGTAGATTTCTAATTCCATAAGCCCCACGAATAGATTCGATAATTTGAGTAGGAAAGAATAAGCAAGTATTATTATAAAGATTACTGTCCTTTGATTGCTTTCTTATTTATTCTTAGAATACATTTTTTCTAGATATTTACTTTTTGCAATATTAAGCGCTTCAAGAGCATGATTGAAACAATGTAATCTTCGTTCCGGAATAGGATCCCATCCTCTACCATCGCTATTTTCAGCCATCAAAAGATGTTTCCATAACTCGTCATCGATTTCTTCAGGGGTTAATTGATTTATATACCATCTTGCCTCATTACATAAACGCTCGAGTTTTTGATTATCTTCATCTTTAGTCCACAAATCTAATCTTCTATTGGGTGCCCAACTTCCGGTTTTCATATATCCAATTTCTGAAGGTTTAATATTTTCCAGATATTTTACCGGTAGAATCATTGAGTTGTCGCTGATATTGGTTATCCTTATCAATAGTTTCCTCAGAGATTCAGTATCAATTAGTTTTCCATCAACAAAACTTCTGTATCCAAAAAATTCTATGTCTGTTCCATATGGAATTACTAAACCAGATTGTTTACGGAATTTTGAAATTGTTTTTACTGTGTTTTTTATTGATAAAAATGGATAACCCATGAGGCTTGCACTTGTGAAAATTGACCAACTTTGAGGAACTCTTAAACCTGTAATAGTACCTTTAGCTCCCTTTACTTCAACAGGTTCAAATTCTGTATTTTTGAGTGCTTTTTTCAACCCTTTTAATGCTCTTCTAAAACGAATGATTTTTCTGAATATTCCTTTTGCTTTTAAGAAATCAATTATGTAATGGGTAGTAGAATAGTATTCAGTATTGTATAAATTGGCGTCATTCAGTAAGGGAGAACTCATTCTATATAGCTCATCATCAACGAACATGTACGAGAAACCATGTTCTTTCAGTATTTTTGGTAGAGTTGGATCATAAGCTAATTCAGGAAGCCAAAACCCTTTAGGTACGTAATTTAGTGTCTTTTCAAGAACTTCTAGATTAAATTCAATTTGTTTATTAATATCTTCAATTGGTAATAATGGAAAAATAGGGTGAGAGTATCCACAACCTGTTAATTCAAATTTCTCTTTCTTTAAACCTTTTTTTATTAAATCTATAACTTCAGGATATTCATTGTAAAGAATTTCTAAAGTAACACCAGTGAAGTTGAGTACAACTGCAATGTTAGGTATCTCAAGAAGTAGGGATAGAACTGGAATATAACTCTGTTCAACAACTTTAGGAATCTCATCAACAGGAATCTCTGCATATTGGAGATTTGCATGTAAAATTATGGTTGAATACACAAGTCAAAACAATAGAGTGGACATAAAAAGATTTTGGGAGAAATAAACATCCGAAGCTATTAAATAAATAAAAGATAATCATAATTCAATGACATCCAGAGAGATAAGAAAGAATCCTTTTACAGGAGAATGGGTAATCTTCTCAGAGAAAAGACAGACAAGACCAGACAGGAAAGAGAGTGATTGTCCTTTATGTGTAGGTTCTGAAGAGGTACCAAATTTTACCAAACCTTTTTGTTTGGATAATAAATTTCCTGCTCTTTCAGCAGAGGGAGAAATAAAGCGACATAAACTTGGTGAATTTTATGAGAAAATGAATGGTTATGGTACCACTCAATTAGTTGTTTATACTGATGATCATGATTCAAAATTTTTAACATTATCGCCAAATAATATTATGCAGATTTTTGAAGTGTGGATGGCAGCAACTAAAGAAAATAGTAAAAATCCTTCTCTAAAGTATATCCTACCTTTTGAAAATTATGGTAAAGATGTGGGTGCAACTCTGATTCATCCTCATGGACAAATTTATGCTTTCTCTTTCATACCAAATGAGATTCAAAGAGAATTTAGCACAATACAACAATATCGGGAGAAAAACAAAGAATGTATGGTATGTAATTATATCTCAGCAGAACTCGATAAGGATATTAGAGTAGTTTATCATGATGAAAGTGTTATCGCTTTAATTCCATTTTACGCAAAATATGCGTATGATGTATATATTTACCCTAAACGGCATTACAATTTCCTTCATCAAGGAACGAGAAGCGAATTCAACTCAATGATAGATCTTTTGCCAAAATTAATCAAAGCAATAAATCATATCTTTGAGAAAGAGGTTAGTTACTCCCTATCTCTTCACCAAGCACCCCTAAACACCAAAAATTCTTCTTTCTACCATTTGTATTTCAAGTTACATACACCTCAAAGAAATGCCTCTTCTCTAAAATTGTTGGGTGCTGTAGAGACAAGTACGGAAACTTTCATCAATGGAATATTTCCAAAAAACGCAGCAGCTAAATTGAGAAAAATTATGATGTAAATAATTCCTCTATTTTTTCCGTTATTTTCTCCTATAATAACGAACAAATGAACTTGAACTGGGATTGGACAGTTATTACGACAGCCTCTATTTTTCTCGAAGTTGATATTTTGACTGGAATCTAAAATAATCTTTATATTAATCCTAACACACAGTTAAGGGTAGACAATAATTGGAGGTCTAAAATGAAATTAAAAACAATTTTAGGTTCGACTTTAGTTGGTTTTACTCTTATTCTGCTGACAATGAGTAGTACAATTACTCAAGCAAATTTAACCTCACAGAATTTTAGTTCAAACCTGGAAGTTGATCCTATATTTATTGAACAAATGCAAATAAATGCAGGTAAAGATTCAGCTGTTCTAGTAGAATTAATTTTACTAGGCGAGAGCGCTCCAACCATCGCATCAAACTCCCTATTTGATGATAACGTTGAGAATTGGTTATTTATTGCCTCAGATCAAGCAGATTACCTTCCATATCTTTTAAGAAGACCTTTCAGAGCTGCGGATAATGCAACATTAATTCTAGAAATTGATGGCTCTTTAGGTGCAGAAGGAAGTCTTGCTAAGGCAGTTCAAATTTCCATTCTATTTTCAACATATTATGATTTAGGTTTGTTCTGGTCAGGAGCTGAAAAACTTCCAAATAACAACTACCTCTACTACTTTACTGGTGGAATGGAAAATACAATTTTTCATACTCTAGTAACAGAAATCAATACTGACGTAGGATCTGGTTTAGCTTCATTGCTTAACCCAACAACCGTTAGTAGTGCTCCAGTAAAAGCAGTTGTTATAGGTGAAGGATACATTGAAGGAAGAATACTTCCTGTTCGTGGTGTTTTCTACGTAGATGAAGATGCAATTACAGATACAACACCTTACACACTGTCAACTGATACACTGTTTGATACAACTGTAGTTGCAAAAACAGATAGTCTATATTCTACACTGAAATTCAAGTTTCCATATACTATTAATCCCAGTGTAATATCACCAAGTACAGATAACTTTGCTCCTCAAATAACTGGAAAAATGGATTGGTTGCTTAAAACTCCTTGGATGACAAAACCAGCTCAAGATTATTATGTTATATTTGACATAGATCATGACGAACTGATTTCTGCACCAAGAGTTTCAGTTAATATGGGTTATGATCAAGATTTGCTAAACAATAATGGTAGTTTGCAAATGGATTATGAAGTTAAAAACACTGGTACAGAAGATGCAACTGATATCGTAATAAGCTACCAAGTTGGTGAAGATATTGTTAATCTAATTAACGATGATATATATATGCCAGCTATTAAACCTGAAATATATCTAGATCCGACAGCTAACATTGAATTCGATGCTACTGTCACTCTTAGTGTTGTTGGTGATTTCGAATCTATTCTTCCATCCGATACTTATAATCAAATTGTTCTTGTTTTAGAAGGATGGTATAAATGGGTTGATAACGACACTCTAGTTGATTTCAATCCTGGGTTAACAGATGTAGAACTTGATACTGATTCAGTAGAAGTTATTGTAGGCCTTGATTCAAGTATTGTTACAATGACAGTTGATCTTCATTGCGCTAATGGAACATCAAATATCTTAGTAGCAACAGCTCAATCTATGTTGGATGAAATTAATATCTTAGAATATACTCCTCTTACAATTTCAAGTATATTTAATGATTATAAAGTCAAATTAGCAGACGCTGTCTATGATGCTGGAATAGTGCTAAAAGAATTGATATACTATGATAAAGAAATCTTTAACCAGAATCTAACAGACTTTGAACTTATATCAAAAGATGTTGGAGTGTATGGTTCACCAGACTATCATTCAGAATACTTCCTAACAACAACCATTCCTTACTTAGCTAAGGACACTGCAGAAAGTGTTAGTTGGGCGATTGATGATATTCCCGCAAAAAACATGTTGTTTGGAGCTATGGGAGTTGATCTTGTTGATGTAGGCGCTTCACATGATGCTGTTCAGCTGAAAACTGTTCAAAAAGATGGATACGATTTAATGAGATTCTTATTTGGTATCAACGATCCTGAAGGAATGGACTATACTTACAGTCGTCCTCTCAGTTTCTATAACATTTGGGATAACACTTGGATATCTGTTGGTGCAAAATTCGCTTATCTCGATCAACAAGGTTTTGAATATTACGGTTTCAGTAATGGACTCAATCTACAATTAGCAGATGATGAAGCAGTGCTTAAAGTTACTGTCGAATTAGATGAAGTAAGTTACACTGTTGGTGCCCCTATTGAAGTTACTTATACAATTGAAAATACAGGAAATACTGCAGCAGAAAATGTCGATCTTTATCTCTTCCATGGTCGAATGGATAACGATTGGCAGATTAGAGATGCTGAAATGTTCTGGTATGATGAAGTTGGAACAATTGTTGCTGGTGATAGTTACGTCAGAACAGTTACTGTTTTAGCAAATTCCTTCCTTGGAATTCATCCTGTATATGCGGTAGCAGAATTTGATACTGATGTTGGTCAAACTCCATTATCTGATGGTCTCGTAGATTTCGAAAACGGAATATGGACTGTGTTCAAGGGAGCGGCTGAAGCACATCATATGGTCTTATCTAATATGGATTGGGCTATGTTACTCCCTGATACAGAGAATAGAGAACCAGCATTCCCACAACCAGTACTATCAATTGATGTATCTGTGTTATTCATCATTCCTGAAGATGCTCCTTGGGAATTAGAGATTTCTATTGTTATCACCAACATTGGTGAAGAGAGTACTCACTTAACCATCTATCAGATTTACAATGCAACCTCAATGGACTTATTGCACAAAGAATCCACTAAAGGTACCATTGCTAATAATACTGCTTATGGATTAGGAGTTATAGTCTTTCTAGGAATAACATTAGCTCCCGGTGAATCAGTCGAGATTACAATGAGATGGTTATTCCTCACAAGCAGTGGATGTTTCATTCCAGGTATTCGTATAGTATATGATAGTAGATTTGAGAATGAATTGGGTGATGATCCAATAAGTGATCCTCCAGAAGAAGCTGTCATGACTGCGATGAATGGTGAAGCCCAAGATAGTGAAGATTGGGAAGACTATGGAGAATCTACACAAACAGGTTCTTCAGCAGGTGCTGACGTCTTTACTGGTGGAGATAACACTCGTAGAACAGGATCATTTGATGCCCTTTATTGGTCATTAGGTGCAATCTTTGTAACTGCAACAGTTTCAACAATGTTGAGAAGAAAAATCAAAAATTAATTTTTCTTTTTCTTTCTTTTTCTTTTATTTTAATAATTCGTAATAGCTGGTTTTAAATATTGATTTGTCTCTAGATTCCAAGAGCGGGATTCGATGTCTTCTTTAACACTTTCACCAGATAAATTCATATTTCATCGTTTAACGCTCCACAATTTTAAGATGCATAAGTTCACAGAATTAGATCTGTCTGAACTACCTATCATAGTTATCTCAGGTGCAAATGGTAGCGGAAAAACACAGATTCTTGAAGCTCTTATACTTTCTATTGGACATACTCCAAGTAGAGTAAGTTTGAGCTCATACAAAGATCTTGTTGGACCATTTGATGATCATTGCATTATCCAACTATTTTTAAGAAATCCTATGATAAATGGCCAAAGATTGATTTCTAGCTCTGATCCTGATATCAGTAATATTGTAAACAAAGATGGATTTCATTTAGAAATACGAATTAATAAAGAAGGGGACATGAGAAGAAGCATTGTTGATTCTAAAGGCAGAAAGCAATCTATTGCTCGAAAACAAATCCAACGATTGATGAAAAGCATTGGTATTTATGATGATACAATGCTCAACTTCACAGAGGAAGGGTATCTAAGCTCTTTTGCTGATGGTTCTCCTCGTAAAAAATTGGAGAGTCTTCTTGCAGCTACTGGATTAAAAGAGATATTTGCAAGTTATTTAACTTCAAAAAGAAGAGTTGACGAGAAGAATAGGGAATTCTCTCCTTTAGTATTGCAACTTGAAAAAGAAAAGACTTCCTTGCACAAGCTAAAAGAAAATTTTGAGAGATTAGAGAAAAAGAGAGAACTTATCACTCGTTTTGAGGATGTTGAAAGAGAACTAGTTTGGTTTAAAGCTATTGAAAGTAAAAGAAAATTAGAGGAATCCAAAGATGAACTTACATCTAAGAAGAGTGAATTAAACAATCTAAATACACAGATTGAAACTACAAACGAGAACTATAGCAAAACTAGAAAAGAACTGGAGAATCTCGAAAAAGAAAATAATAACTTGATTAATGCGAGAGATGAACTAAGTGATAAGGTGAGTCGATTTGAGGGACAGAAAGAAGAAAAGAATCGAAAAATAAACCAATTCAAGGAATCTCTCAATAGTATAGAAGAGAAACTCTCAGAGTTTCGCAAAGTAAAAACCAATGACAATTTGAATGAAAAAATAAGCCTTCAAGATCAATTAAGCAGTATTAAGAAACAGCAGAAACATCTCAATGTTAGAGTAAAGGATATCTCAAAGGAATTAAGAGAAAAAACTATTGAAGAGAAAGAGATCAAAGCACGCATAAATGAACGTGCAGGTCTTCATGGAGACTTAAGTGAATATGAAAGAAACCTTGTAAAGGATACAGTAAAATTCAAAGAAGGTATCAAATCTTCTAGTTATGCAGGAGAGATTATTGGACCAGTTTATGAGGTCATAACAATCCTCCCCGATTTTGTAGAGTATTCTGAGGTAATAAAACAAGCTCTGGGTCGAACTTTATTTGGTTTCTTAGCTACATCTGAAGAAGCGTATCAGAAAGCTAAAGAAATTTATGATAATCTCTTCCCGTCATTTAAACCTAATTTTACAGTGGGAAGAGTACTAGAGGATGAAAAAGGTCCTAAACCTGATTATCTCACATCCACTGTGATGAGAGAAAAACCAGATGGTGTGATTGATAATGTAATTAATTTAATAGAAACATCTACTCAAGTTAAATTATATCTTAAACGATTTGTAAACGTTATTCTCGCTATTCCTGAATTATCACCAAATCTCCTCACTAATTACGCAAAGCAGATTAGAGCAAATATTCTTACAGTTGATGGTAAGAGCTATTATCTGTCTAGAGAAGCTTTTTCCAGGCCACCAAGAAAATATCGGGTGAAATTAAATGTTTCTTTGGATAAATATCTGTCAATAGAAAGGATACGTGAAAATTTACAAAATCTTTATACTAACATGGAAGAGCTAGTTGCAGAAGAAAGCCAATATATCCAAGAAATAAGCCAACTTGAAAATAAGAAAAGAAACATAGAAAATTCTCTACGCCCTTGGGAAATCCCCGGAGATGAATTAGAAAGAGAATTTATCAATCTAGAAAATAGAAAGAATGAGATTGAGCTACAATTAAAAGAAGAAAATAATGGTTTGGAACAGAATGAGGAGAAAATCGAAAGCCATGCTTCCCAATTAATTGATATGGATAATGAGTTAAAAATTAAGAGAAGTCTTGAACATAAGAGACGAAATGATTTTTCAGAATTATCTCATAGAATCAATGAACTATCATCCAAAAAAAATCGTCTTATTAGGCATGTTGAATTGTTAACTATAGAGGTAGAAGAGATAGAGAAACAGCATGAAGAGTTTCTCAGCACAGCTCAAACGAAAGGCTTGCAACCTGAAAATATTCGTGAAAATAGAGAAGATATCTTCTCTGATTATAACAAAATTAAAGGACAGCTTGAACTTCTTGAAATAACACCTGAAGTCTCCAAAGAAACTCTGAAAGAGCAAGAACGTAAGGTTGAGAACTTACAGATAGAAGTGGAAGAAAATCAAAAACATATGGATAATCTCAAGAAAGATCTTGAAAAACGTTTAGCTGAATGGGAAGGTAGTTTGCAACAGATTATTTCTCATCTTAACAAAATGCTCAATTTACTTCTAAAAGATGTTTTCGAAAATATATCTTTAAGCATAGTAAACTACAACGATGAAACAAATTCAGGGTTGATAATTGAAGCTGAAACAAAAGGTGATGATAGGAAATATAGACAGTTATCAGGTGGAGAAAAAACGTTAATAGCTCAAGCCATAATCTTAGCCCTTCATATGATAAACCATTCCCCGATTCATGCTATTGATGAATTTACACAGAAATTGGATAAGAAAAATAAGTCATTAGCTTTTGCAATGGCATTAGCTACCTACAGAATAGCAAAAGAGAACAGATCAATAACTCCTCAATTTCTTCTAATTACCCCTTCGCTTGATGATGTTCAACTTTCAGATGAGTTTACTCATAAAATCTTAATTGAATCTAAGGTGATTGTATGACAGACCAAGAATCTACTAATGAAACTAATAGCTCTGAAACTTCCATGATTGAAGAGACAAGTGACTGGTCTGAAATAATCTTTCAAACTCTTTTTGAATTAGAGAAAAAATATTCTAAATCACTCAGGAAAAAAGAGGTAGTAGGGGTAATTGAAACAGAAAATGATAGGAAAAGAGTATCTGATGCATATATCTATCTTAATAGTCAGAGGGAGAGTTTGGTAGATTCTGCTTTGTATGAGGGTTTCATTGACATGGGTGAGTTGAGGGAAGCTAGCTATTTGGAACAGATGTTTCTTTTAGAACAAAGATTGAAAAATTTTGGGCAATTTGTTGCAAAATCATGCCAATCAATATTTTTTACGATGGGTAAACCTACTATGGAATATAGTAGTATAGATTTTGAAGCTAAAACAGAGTTAATAGTATCTGAAGATAAAGATGAAATTAAACTCTTCATTCGGAAAAATCAAGATATACTTAGAGTATTTGAAAGCACTTTTTTGAGTTATGGTGATATAATGAATTATGAAAAAGGATTGTTTGAGAAGCTTCTAGATAAAAAATTCAAGAAAAAAGACTTGGAAGATCTATTATCGATAGTAGAGACTGAAATCTTATCTAAGATGATTAGTGAGAAAAAAATACGCGTGATTCAACAGGGTGACTATCTTTTATTTTCAAAGAACGGTGATTATGAAGAAGTAAAGGGAATATCTAGTAGTGTTCTTCTATCACCAAAGAAAAACTGAGAAGTGAAATGCTTATGGAAGAAAAATTCTACGGGATCGATGAAGAACAAGAAGATCAACCTGAAATTGTTAAACTTCCAGCAGCAATAACAGACGAAGAAAAAAGTGAATTATTTAAAGAATTAACTACTATACTTTCAAGAAGATGGGTCAAAGACAAAATTTTCGTTTTTGGAAGCTCAGAAATTGATTTGCTTCTAGCAACAAGATTTGACATCGATACTCTTCGTGAGATAATTGAAGAATACAAACGATTTGTGGAAATTCTTGGACTGGAGGTAGTTGAATACTCACTTGATAATGACACATGGTATAGTTTGAAGTCTGCATTTTATGCCCCTTCAGAGTTATTAAAAAGCGAATTTATTGTACTTGGAACAATAATTGGTCTCCTTGAAACCCAAACTGAAACTCTATCAACAAAAACTGTCAAAGAAAAACTAATTGATACAAACAGAATGAAGGCGTATCAGGTTGATTTATGCCTGCGAAAATTAACACAACAAGGCTACATAAAAAGACACCAAAATGTATTGTCATATAATTATAGAACTCTAGTCGAATATGGAGAAGAGGAGAGGAGAAAAATAGCAGAGGAGTTTCGAAAAATTTGAAAGATATTGAAATTCTGCACTGTTATATTAGATGTGCATTTTGTAATTCTCTAATGATGCTAAAAGAGGCAGCGTTGGAGGGTTGGGAAGTCTGTAATGGATGTCAACTAGTGTTTTGTTCCAAATGTAAAGATGAATATAAATCATTAGACGTTTGCCCGGGTTCAGTTTATGTTAGTGAGCACAAACCTATTTTTGACCTATTACCTATTGAACAGATTTTTGATCTCTCAAAGCAGATGCAGAGAAAACCAAAAGAAGGAAAATTTGTTCCAAAGATATTTTTTGAGGATGAAAAAACAAAAGTGAGTATCATAGAAAACAAGAGTAAAAAGAAACTTGAAACTGATTTCAACATAGTGAGATTTAGAGAAGAACAATGGAGAAAATTCGGAACTGTTTTAGTGAAAAGAAAAGATGGAAAATTTCTTACTTGGGGGCAAATCGAATAAGAAAAATGGAAAAGAAAACCGAAATATATTTACGATTATCTAATCTAATCACTTTAAGACTAAACTAATCATAGACTTGTATCAAATGTGCAAAACTTTTATAGTTTAATACTACGACGGTTACTTGATATAAAGAAGATATCAATTAAAAGGTTGAAGATAATATGAAAATAAAAAATTTAACTATGATTGCTATTTTGTTAACATCATTAGCTGTCGGTCCTTTCTTATCGGTGAATGCAGAAACTGCCTCTCCAGTTACTCCTATTGTAACACCTGATGCTACCGAGTTAACTATTGTTACAAGGCATGATACAACAATACAAACAGCTTTCTCAAATGCTTTTTTGGCAACTGACAGAGCCCAAGAACTAGGGATTACTGGTTTGAATTTCCTACAGGCTACTACAGATGAAGGGTGGAAAAAATTACTAGGAGATCCGTCAAAATCAGTTGATCTTGCATGGGGTGGCGGTCCAGCTTTATTCAATACAATGAATAACTGGGGATTGCTTAAACCAATTGATAATACAACTTTAGTGGATTACATTAACGCAAATGTTCCTGATACAATTGCAGGAGCAGGTATGAAATTAAACAATACAAGCGGTGAGCTAATTTGGATTGCAAATGCTATATCCTCTTTTGGTTTTACTGTTAACCATGATTTCCTTGATCAATACGGTCTCCCAGTACCACGGACTTGGGCAGAACTAGCTTCTCCAACTTACTACATCGATCCAAGTGTTAAAGCTATTAGTATAGGTGATCCTCCTTTAACTACTTCAATTACAAGGATATACCAAATTATACTCCAAGCATTTGGATGGGAAGCAGGATGGTCTCTAATGACACGACTGGGAGGAAACTCTGGTATATACCCTGGTTCAGTTGACACTCGTGCTGCAGTGGTTCAAGGTGAAGTAGGAATCGCTATGACAATAGATTTCTATGGTGTTATTGCTGGAAGAGAAAACCCAAACACTGAATATATTATTCCTGACGGTCAATCAATTGTAAATGGAGATCCTATAGCCTTAGGAGCAAATGTAGATGATCAAGAAGAAGCAGAAGCATTTCTTGAATACTTATTCTCAGCAGATGGACAATCCACATGGCTAACTGAAGGTGTTGATCGTCTTCCTGTAATGGAGGAAGCTTTTTGGACACCATTTGGTGAAGGTAAAGATCCGCTCTATACGCTCTATAATGACACATTAGCAAACGTAGGTATTGATTTCAATGAAACAGAAGCAACAGAATTGCTTGATGTAACTATCTACTATTTCCATAATACAATCACTGCAAAACACACTCTCCTACGTCAAACCTGGGGAGAAATGATTACTCAGCTTGAAAATGGTGATATTAATGAAACCTATTTTGATGAGTTAGTAGCAGATTTAGGGGTTGTGAATATGACTTACGAGGAAGCATTTACTATTAATGATGAATTCACTAGTGATCCTTTAGTCGCTACTCAATATGAGAGTCAATGGAGAAGCTTCGCTGGAGCAAAATATAATGCTATATACCAAACATTAACTGGAGGATCAACCGCACCATTGCTTACATTACCTATAGTGTTCGCTATAGCTCTATTAGCTGCTATTCCTGTAATTCGTAAAAAACGCAGAAATTAGAGGTAACACCTCTAATCCTTTTCTTTCTTTTTTGACATAAAAATCTTTAATTTCTAGTGCTTTTTCAGTAATTATTCACGAATCTCTCTAAAATTTTAAGTAAAGTTCAAAAAGCATTAAGATTATTGGCGTTTGACTAAAGATTTTAGGACGAATTAAAATGGCAAGCTCGAAAAAGAGAGAAAAGGATGAAAACAAGTCAACAAAAAAACCTAAACAGAAAAAATCCTTTCTTGATATATTGTATGTAAAATTACTCCGTGACCCTTCAACTAATTTGATTATTGTTATTGTATCAATTGTCTTCATCGTTTGGATGGTAATTCCTTTAATCCTAGTTTTATCCGGGGGTGTATACTTTAATGGTATATGGTCTACTCAACCAATCACAAACGTGTTTACTGATGAAGTTCATTTCAATTTCCCAGGAGATAATACAACACATCTGTGGCAAATGGGAGAACAACAAATTGGGGGTCCCTCAGTATCTGTAATTGTTCGCAATGACATTGCATTTGTAGCTGAAAGAAGCGCTGGTATTGAAATCCTTAATGTCACGAACCCAGAATCAATCACGGAAATTGCCGATTATTATGATGAAGAGAGTTCTTTCACGGATATGGAAATCCAAGGTGATTATCTTTATACAGCAGCTGGTAAAAACGGATTAACCATTTTTGACATTTCAGATGTATACGATACTTTCTTACCTGTAAGTTTCCTTCCAGGTTTGACTAATTATACAAATTTCCTAACATTAGAAAATAACCTTGTTTTTCTTGATAATAATAAAGAAGGATTTTCAATAATTGATGTTTCAGATGTCACTGATCCTCAAATACTTTCAAACATAACTATTGAAACAGATTCAAGAGACATAGCTATTTCAGGGGATTATGCTTATTTAGTTGGCTACCAGACTGGAATAATTGTATATGATATAAGTAACCCAAGTCATCCAGTCGAAGAAATTTCTTATGCATCTGAGGTTAGTATTGGATCTATTAAAGCTGAATCAATAGAAATTGTTGGGAATACAGCGTATGTCGCAATTGGGCTTTCTGGTTTTGCTATTTTTGACATATCTGATCCGCTTACCATATCTTTGTTAGGTTATAAATCTGACATAAAATCCTTTGGTGTAGAAGTTATAGGTGGCTATAGTTATGTAACTATTCTTGACGATGCTGTGGGTGTAGAAGATTACGGACTTACGGTATTAGATACTTCTAACTTCTCAGATATCTCTGAAGTAAGCTATTACAACACTTCACTTTATAGGTCAGAAGATATATTCATCGATGAAACATCGAACAAAATTTTCATTGCTCAAGGGAAAGGTGGTTTACATGTTCTAGATGGTTCAAACATTCTAGCTATAAGCTACATTAATGATTTTAAGGATACAATATTTGTGGATGTTTTAGTCTTGAGTGGAGTAAATAGAGGTGTCGTTATAAATACCATAATACTAGGGTTATCAACAACTCTTTTCTCTGTAATATTAGGCACAGCATTGGCTTTTATTTTAGCAAGATTTGAGTTTCCTGGTAAAAGGTTGGTGAGTATATTGGCACTAGCTCCTCTAATTATCCCGCCATTTATTTCTGGGATGGGATTCCGCTTAATTCTTGGTCCAAATGGTTTTCTGAATAATTTCCTCTTGGTTCCAAATTTTGACTTCAAGATAATCTTTGAAGGATTCATAGCAATCACTCTTGTTCAAACATCACATTTCTATGCATTAGTCTATCTCAATGCATTTTCTTCCTTTATTAATATTGATCCAACAATGGAGGAATCTGCAGAAAATTTGGGAGCTAGTAGTTTCAAATTGTTTAGAACTATAACCCTCCCTCTCGCAATGCCCGGAATTGGTGCAGGAGCTATTTTGGTCTTCATCCTTTCAATGGAAGATGTGGGAACCCCGATAATTTTTGCTGCGATGGGAGATAGTGCTGCAAAAAATTATCTGACGTATTACATCTTTGAAAATTATGCAAGAGCTGCGACGGTGGAAGTCACGCCTGAAGTGTGTGTTTTAGGTGGCATTTTGTTGATATTGGCTATTATTGGATTCTTTGTTATTAGAAAGTATATCTCTCTCCGGAAATACTCAATGGTATCAAAAGGTCGAGCTGGCCAATACAGAATGGCAAAAGCAGGATGGAAGCTGTTATTCATATATCCATTCCTTATACTATTATTCATTTATTCGCTCTTGGTGCATATAGGCGTGATTCTTATGTCTCTTATGGTAACTCTTGGTGCTGGAAGCGCGAGTGAGATAAGATTCACGCTTGAAAATTATAGATTAATTTTCATTTCTTCAACGTACAATATACCTAGGTATGTGATTAATACTTTAGTATATAGTGTTATAGCTACGTTGTTGATAGTTGTTCTAGGATCATTAGCTGCTTATGTAATAAGTAGAAAAGATTTCAGAGGTAAGAAACTTCTTGATGCTCTCGTAACTTTGCCTATAGCTATCCCTGGAATTGTACTTGCGATTGGTTATTACAGAGTTTTTGATTGGAGTGGTATAGCCTCACGAAATCCTAACTGGTTTAATAACGCACTAGCATGGATTACGGCAGAACTTCGTTTAGATCCATTTATTGGAGTAGCTGTTACCTTACTTATACTGAGCTATACAGTCAGAAAATTCCCATTTACGGTGCGGTCAGCTTATGCAGGATTGCAACAAACTGATGTGGTCTTAGAGGAAGCTGCGTTTAATCTTGGAGCTAGTAGAGCAAAAACTTTCACAGGTATTACTATACCTTTAATCTCCCTAAATGTTTTTGCAGGCTCTCTCGTATCATTCCTCTATTGTTTATCTGAAGTATCAACAACAATATTCCTGATATTTCAGGCAAATGCTGGAACATTAACATGGTATATGGCCTGGAATCCTTTGAAATTCCAGATATTCTGTGCATTAGGTGTTATATTGATGTTTCTGCAGATTGTAAGTCTGTTCATAACCAATATTATCTTGGGATCAAGAGCAGAGGCCATAACTGGTATCTAATATCAGTTCTTTCCTTCTTTTTTTTTATTGAAAATGTATTTTTCTTTGTTTGTAACCCAATTTTCCTCCATTCTCATCTTGGAAGATAAATTCGACTAGGGTTTTTCCTAGAAAATTCGTTGCTGGGATTTCTATCATAATAGGATCATGAGAATTTCTTTCAAGCAATAACGGGTTAAGGTGGCTAGTATAGATTCCGCCACGAACAAAAGATATCCTGAGTGTTCCAATAACATCTTCATCTCCTCTATTATACATATGGACTGGAATATTGAACGGTTTGTGAACTGGAGCTGTCTCTGGAGCTGTTACTCTGATATCAATATTCTGATCCTGTTTTTCTAGGTCTAAACTTGGTATGGAATGTTTCCAAGATATATCCTCAAAAAGTGTACCTTTTGTTCCTAACTCCGATTCTGAAGGGATTTCTCTCATCTTTTTCATTATTTTTCCTTTATCACTCTGGATATCAATGAAAGTGTGTATTGTTACCTTATTGTTTTGAATATCGTCATAGAAGTAACGAATCTGTCTAATTGGTGAATCTCCCATCGTGTTACCACGTTGTAAAATTATGCATCCAGGATTTCGCATTAAATACCTTGTATCTTCTTGTAAAGTAGGATCAATTGGAATCCAAATGCCATTTGCAAAAAACTCAGCTTGCGAATGGTGTTGCCATTCTCCATTTTCGCTTTGGATAGTGCTAGTAGTAAGTCTTGCAGGGACATTAGCTGCTCTACAAAGGCTTACAAAGAGTGAGGCAAATTCAGTACAATCTCCGTGTCTATTTTCTAGCGCATAAAGTGCTCCAAAATCACCACTTTGAGGAAGAAATTGAATATTTTCTCTGAGAAATTTCAAGAACGCTAATACCTTACTTATTGCAGAATAGCCACCAACTTTTTGGGCTATGCGAATGATTTTGCTATTAGAGGAATCAATGAATGGTTCATCCCGCGTGTATTTTTGAAAAGTTTCAGGATAAAGATTTTCTATGTCTTTTTCCTCTGACTTTATTCTTGTGACATCATAGGAGACTAATCTAGTAATAATAAGCGCACGATATGCAATAGTTATTTTCTCATTAGGATTGAGTTGTGCAAAGTAAAACCTCATCCATTTGTTCCCCTCTTTATCTGCAATTAATTTGCTAGGTCGAAAGTTGCAATCAATTTTTGTAACTTGTTGTATAGGGGAAATGTTTGGTGGTATCATAATGTCTATGGTAAAATCATTTGTGGGATAATTGTTTGGATTTATTATTTTGACACCATATGTAAATATCCATCTATGCATTAATTGTTTCTTTGTTTTTACGTTTACCTTTGCTATTCTTTTAAAATCTCCATCTAACTGTAGGATGTAGGTACCAGAAAAAAGGTCAGGTGTGATCGGAAATCGATAAATGTGACGGAGACCTGTTTCATCTAGACGTAATTGATCTGAATCAATTATTACCCCCACAGGAGATATAAACAATATATGTAATCTAAGTTTTTGATTTGCTTGTACAAAAGGTAGTTGTTCTTCTTTACCTGCTAATAATATGCTATCCCCTACCTCAAGAACTGATTGAGGAGTAAGTATACGTGATTTGTTATGTCTTACATGAAATATCTCGATCATTTTTGAATCACTAGCACTTGTGTAAATATTAGTTACAGCAGATTATGTTAATTATAGGTAATGAAAACAGCGTTGAAATTTTTTTTAAATATACGTAATATTGTCGGAGTGTCAAAATCAACCTATCTCATTGTAATAAAAATTCATTCTAATAATTAAAATACCAAATAATTCTCCTAAATTACCTGAAACTGGCTTTTTTGTCGGAAAACTATTTCACTTAAAAGTGAGGCAAAACATTAAAATAGTAGATGTTTGTAGTTTTAAGTGCACAAATATGTGCGGTGAATAAAATGAAAGGAAAATATATTTTCGCATTAATTCTAATTGTGGGAATGATTGCAGGTATGACTTCTCCTACACTTGCTTATGAAACTTCAATTACTGCTTCTGGTCTGACGGTAGCTTTTGATATTTCACATGGAGGATATCATACAACTGTCGATGATCTTGCCCCAATTATGAATAATTTAACTGCAGCTGGTAATACAGTCCTTCTCATTAATGAGACATGGGAACTACCAGATGATGTAGACATACTATTCTTAACTCAAGCTGATGACTTGTACACAAAAACTCAACTGTGTCAAATATACCTATGGTATAATCAAGGCGATAAATTGATTATTGCATCAGGTGATTCTGATTTTGGTGGCTATTTTAGTGTCAAGCCAATTAATGGTGTACTAGAATTCATAGAAGCAACACTCAGATTAGATGGATCATCAATAGAAGATCCTGTATACAATGATGGATCTGCTTATCGTGCA